>NZ_CP114065.1:7002300-7306748 GCF_027627575.1 Kribbella sp. CA-293567 | reverse complement strand
TCGAAGGCGTAGCCGGTGGCCTCCTTCATCACCTCGATCCACGCGGGCAGCGTCTCGCCGGTCCCGGCCAGCCCGTCGGCGTCGAGGAAGAAACCCCAGGCGCCGGTGGCCGGCGACGAGGCCGGCTCGAGATCGAAGAAGTTCACCACTCCGGCGGTGCGGCCGTCGCGTTCGTAGATCAGCACCCGCCGGGCCGGATCGACCGCGGTCCTGGCCCACCAGCCGGCATGCTCGTCGGCGGAGATCTCGTGGGTGGTGATGCTGACGTCGCGGTTGGCCTGCTGGTTGCGCAGGGCCCGGATGGTGTCGACGTCGTCGTCCGTCGCCTGGCGCAGCATGGCCCAACCGTACCGACCTCTTCTGTGCCGGGCCCAACTGTGTAACTATTTTTCGACTTCAACCACGGAATCAGTCGGAGAGTGACATGAAACCCTGGCGGATCGCAGGCCTGCTCACCGCGTCGGCCTGTCTGCTGATCGGCGCCTTCACTGGTACAGCTGGTGCCGTGGAGCCCACGACGACCTCGGCCTGTACGCCGGCCGCCGACACCCCGCTGCGCCAGTTCCGGGCCGCCTGGGTGTCCTCGGTGGTCAACATCGACTGGCCGTCCCGGACCGGGCTGACCGCCGAACAGCAGAAGGCCGAGCTGATCGGCTGGTTCGAGGATGCCGTTCGCCAGCGCCACAACGCGGTCATCCTGCAGATCCGCCCGACCGCCGACGCCTTCTGGCCGTCGAAGGTCGAGCCGTGGTCGCAGTACCTGACCGGCACGCAGGGCGGCGACCCGGGCTACGACCCGCTGGCCTTCGCCGTCGCCGAGGCGCACAAGCGCAACCTCGAGCTGCACGGCTGGTTCAACCCCTACCGGCTGTCGATGGGCACCAACCTCAACGCGCTGGTGCCGACGCATCCGGCCCGGCTCCATCCGGACTGGGTGGTCACATACGGCGGCAAGCTCTACTACAACCCGGGGATCCCCGCGGCCCGCAAGCTGGTCGAGGACGCGATCATGGACGCCGTCGCGAACTACGACCTCGACGGGGTGCACTTCGACGACTACTTCTATCCGTATCCGGTCGCGGGGCAGGTGTTCGACGACGCGGCCACCTACGCGCAGTACGGCGACGGCTTCCCGACCGTGGCCGCGTGGCGGCGCAACAACATCGACCTGCTGATCCAGGAGCTGCAGCAGCGGATCAAGGCGGTCAAGCCGTGGGTGAAGTTCGGCATCTCGCCGTTCGCCGTCTGGCGGAACAAGGCGACCGATCCCCTCGGCTCGGACACGACCGCAGGCGTGCAGACGTACGACGATCTCGCTGCCGACACCCGGCGGTGGGTGCGGGAGGAGTGGATCGACTACATCGTGCCGCAGGTCTACTGGGCCGGCGGGTTCGCTCCGGCCGACTACAACAAGATCGTGCCGTGGTGGGCCGAGCAGGTGCGCGGTACTCGCGTGCATCTGTACATCGGGCAGGCGACGTACAAGGTCGGTACGTCGACGCAGTCCCCGGACTGGTCCGACCCGGCCGAGCTGAGCGACCATCTGGCCTTCAACACCACGGTTCCTGAGGTCAAGGGCGACATCTACTTCTCCGCCAAGGACGTCCGCGCGGATCGGCTCGGCGCCACGAGTCTGCTCAACAGCACCTGGTACACCCGCCCCGCGCTCATCCCGGCGATGCCGTCGCTCGACTCGCGTGCACCGCTGCCGGTCCACGCGCTGCGGGCTTCGCGGACGAGTGCCGGCGTGAAGCTGCAGTGGAAGCCGACCTCGCGCGACACGACGTCGTACGCGATCTATCGGCGTGACCTGGCGGCTGGTGACTGGTGCGCCGACAACGACGCCCGCAACCTCCTCACGACGCTGCGCGGCACCAGCTTCGTCGACACCACGGCAGTCCAAGGGCGCCACTACCTGTACTCCGTCACAGCTCTCGATCGAGCCGCCAACCAGAGCCTCCCCCTCCCTACCCTCGGGTGAGGGACTGCAGCTGGATGTTGCGGCGGATCTGCGACTGGATCGCAGTTGTGTTGCTTTGACGAGACTCAAACTGTTGGGCTCTCGTCGGTGACGATCCGTAGTTTCTTGGTGCGAGTTGACCAACGAAACGAAGGGGTATCGACAGATGAGCAAGAGGAATGTTGTGCGCGTGGCCGTGGCCGGCGCGGTGATGGCGGCTTCCGCGCTGACGATGACGACGACGGCCTCGGCGGGATCGAACGGGTGTGTCTTCATCACCTTCGACGGCAGCGGGCGGCCGGTCACCCAGCACCAGTCGGGGTGTGTGACCGGGACCTACCACATGGACATGTTCT
The DNA here is from genome assembly GCF_027627575.1 of Kribbella sp. CA-293567. Taxonomy (NCBI): domain Bacteria; kingdom Bacillati; phylum Actinomycetota; class Actinomycetes; order Propionibacteriales; family Kribbellaceae; genus Kribbella; species Kribbella sp. CA-293567. The sequence goes on along the minus strand of NZ_CP114065.1, from coordinate 7,304,432 downwards.
ACCCGGGAGTGCACGACACCGACGGTCCGTACACCTGGCGGGCCGGCGACGTCCGCCGCAAGACCTGGGAGCGCTACCCGGCCCGTGGGACGAAGGTCTGCGCGCAGGTGTGGCGGCACAACTCGGACGGCAGCTTCACCAGCGGTGGCCTGCCTTGCGAGACCCGCTGATCGATCAGCCCTGAGTGATCGCTGAGGCTACGGCTGAGGCGTGAAGCTGGGTGACGGCGACCCACCAGGCGTCTGGGAGGACGGGAGACCGCCAGGCGTCTGAGTGGGCAGGCCGCCGGGAGTTTGGCTCGGGAAGCCGCCCGGTGTCTGGGACGGCGTACCGCTGGGTGTTGGCGGCGTGCAGGGGCTGGTCGTCGGTGACGGCGTCTGGCTCGGCAGTGCGCCGGGAGTCTCCGTGGGTGCCTCCGGAGCCAGCGGCGCGCCTCCGGCCGGGGGTTGGGCTGAGAAGCCGCCTGGGGTTTTGCTCTGGAAACCGCCCGGGGTCTGCGACGAACCAGGGGACTGGGACGCTCCCGGGTTCTGGCTGGGAACCCCGCCGGGGGATTGGGTCGGGAGACCGCCAGGTGTCTGGCTCGGCAGTGCGCCCGGGGTTTGCGTGGGGAAACCGCCCGGTGTCTGGCTCGGGTTTCCGCCCGGGGTCTGCGATGGGAAGCCCGGGGTCTGGGTTGGGAAACCGCCTGGGGTCTGCGATGGGAAGCCCGGGCTTGGGGATCCGCCGGGGGTTTCGGTCGGGCAGGGGTTCTGTGGCGGGAACGGGGTGGCTGACGGCGGCGGGCCGACCTGGTAGATGCGGACCGTCCCGTAGTGGAAGCGCAGCGGTGCCAGCTTCTCCAGTGCGTCCGGGGGCGTGCCGACTCGCTCGTCGGCCAGCAACCACTGGACGCCGTACCGCGTCCGCAGCGTCTCCAGCAGCTCTCGCGTCGGCTCGGTGAACGCCTGGTCGTTCAGCCGGCGCCGCTCCAGGTCCCAGTAGGTGCCCTGGACCTTCTCGTCGCCCGCATAGCTGTCGTCGACGCGCTGGTTGTAGGCCCAGCCTTCCACCAGCACCCGCCGCTCGGCGTACCCGGCGATCCAGTACGAGCCGGTGAAGCAGCGATCGGCATCCGCCCGCCGGCAGTGGATGTTCGTGGCGATCAGATCGTTCGGCCCCGAGTTGCGCCGGATGAAGCGGGCTCCCTCGATCCCGCCCGGAGCAATCGACTCGTACGCCGTCAGCGGAGGCGCGGCGAACTCCTTCAGCGACGCCATCGTCGGCGACACCGTCAACCCCAGCGCGACCGCGACGGCCACCACTGCCCACATCCGCCGCTTCAGCCGCAGCAACAGCCCCAGCGCACCGGCTCCGATGACAGCGATGACCAGCGCGACCACGATCGGCTGAGCGAAACAGTTCGCAGTCGTGCACGACTCTTCGGACCGGTAGCGGCCCCAGTAGATCGCGGCGGCGCCGATCAGCAACCCCGCGGCGGCGACGTAGTACTGCTTTCGGTCGAGCGACCCCAGGCCCCAGGTGGCGAGCAGAACGCCGTAGACGAAGCCGGTACGGACGAAGAACACCTGTGTCTGGCCGGCGTCGTACAGCAGACCGGCTGCGATCACCGACGCCATCAGACCCACCAGCAGGAACAGAACCATCGGATCGCGTGGCAAGCGCCGCTTGATCAGCAGGGCGCCGACCGCGGGCATCAACCAGCCGATCACCACGATGCTCGCGATCACCAGCACCGCGGCGGTGGTGTGCAGCGGGGTCATCACATCCATCAGGTGCCGGAACGTCTTGCCGGGCTTGAACTCGATACCGGACGGCGAGCGCCGCAGTACGACGAAGAAGGTGAAGGCGTAGCAGGCCGCGATTCCCACCCCGAGCACCAGCGCTCGCAGGTTGAGCCGACGGGCCTGCACTGTCAGGTAGACCCAAGCGGCGGCCAGTCCGGCGGCGTACACGGGGAGTGCGGAGGCCTTGGTCGCAGAGATGGCCGCGATGAGCACAGTCGCCGCCACCAGCATGCCGATGACGTGCGCACGCGTCTGTGTCGGCTTGCGGCGTAGCAGCATGGGCGTCACGGCTATCAGCGGCAGCATCAGCACAGTGGAAAACGCCTGCGACGGGTTGGTCAGCTGACCCAGCGAGAACGGGCTGTCGTTGAAGAGCCTGGCATCGACGGCCCACGGCCAGGCAGCAAGCTCACCTGCGGCCACAGTGAGCCCAGCGGCGATCGGGGCCGCCACCGCTCGTCCGGTGAGCACCACACCGACCGCTGCCGCGCCAAGGACAGTAAGGAGAAGGAAAGCGAGAGGAGCCATCCGCTGGGTCAGTACGTCGAGTTCGACGCTGGTGATCCAGTGCGCCGACGCAAGGTGGTCGTAGACGGCGAAATGGCTCGTGAGCGGCCGGCCGGAGGCGTAGGGGAGCTGCGGCGGGAAGTGATGAGTCAGCTCGGCCGCCAGCGCCAGGTTGCGTGAGGCGTCGGTGTCGGAGCGCAACGCGGCGGGACCGTCGATCGGGATCAGCTGCGACCCGACCCGGACGAACCAGGCCGCGACCACGCCGACGGCCAGCATCACGCCGGCCATCGCCCACCACGGCGTCGGCTTCACCGGCAGCTTGCTCTGCGGGAACGCGCGATAGACCCCCATCGCGAGCGCCGGCATCACCAGAACGGCGAGCGGGATGTCGAAGTACCGGACGACCGGATAGATCAGCGCCTCGACCGCCAGACCGAACGACGTGCCGAGGGCGACGTCGACGGTGAACCAGCCGGTGCCGCCGGTCAGCCGGCGCCAGAACAACGTGCCGGGGACGGCGATCACCAGCAGCAGATAGCCGAGATAGGCAGCCGGCATCCACGGCGCGTGGTCCTGCAACGCGATGAACCAGGCGAGCGGAAGCACGGGCAGGCTCACCATCGAGGCAAGCCCCATCGCCCGTCCTGGTCTCGTCATACCGGTCCTCTCGGTCGCGTCCACGCAGACGGAAGAGTGCCCCGGACGACGAAAAGTTCGCTGCACGTCACTACTGCTGTCACATCCATCGCTGACAAACGGTCAACAGTGTATGAGCCGTTTACCAGGCGACGGCCCACGCCTACACTGAGTAGGCGAACTCCCCCTGGTCCGTCACACAGCGCACGGGAGGTCACGTCATGCCTGCCCAGCACCTCGCAGGATTTCCGGTCGAGGAGATGTTGCTCGCCGCGCTCGCCGCCGCGGCTCCGATGATCGCCCTGGTCGGCTGGGAGATCCGTGACCGGGTCCGGCGGGTCCGCCGCAAACTCTCCGGTACCGCGCCCGGCGCCGTACCGGAGGCCGGTCCCGATCCGGCTGCCGAGGTGCGGTAGCCCGTGTCGGCGCCCGCACCGAGCACCTGCTCGCGACTGCAGCGGCCCGCCGGGCATGCCCTAGGCTCTGTGGTCATGGCTGAGCTGACGCGGGAGCAGATCCGGGACCTGATGGGAGCGGTGCTGGAGGCACAGGGCAAGACCCTGCCGGCCGACGACGGCGCCGACCTGCGGGAGATCGGGTTCCGCTCGCTGGACTTCTCCGAGCTGGCCCTCCGGGTCGAGGACGAGATCGGTGACGAGCTGAACTTCGACGCCCCCGGGCTGCGCCAGATCGCCAAGGTCGGCGACGTGCTGGACTTCATCGAGCAGCTCCAGTCGGCGTGACCACGCGGCGCCGGTCCACCGCCCTGATCGGTGACGACAACACCGTCGTCGCCGGCGGCAGGACCGCGACGTGGCGCACTTTGCACAAGCTTCCGCAGCTGCCGTCGCCGGCCGCGGTGCTGGTCGACAACGGCGCCGACGCGCTGGCCGCCGTCCGGCACCACGCCGTGCACGGCACCGAGTTGCTCGTCGCCACCACCTCGCGGGTCGACCTGAGCATGCGCGAGGAGCTCGCCGACTCCGGTTTCGCGATCGTCATCGCGAAGGGCGACGAACACTCCGTCGAGCCCGCGAAACTCAAGCGGGTAGAGGAATCCGGCCGTGCCTGGCTGCTCACCTCCGGCTCCACCGGCCGCCCGACCCGGATCGGCCACACGCTCGAGTCGCTGACCACCGTCACCACCCAGCAGCAACCGCGAACTTGGCTGCTGCCGTACTCGCCTGGCACCTACGCCTGGTGGCAGGTGGTAACGATGTCGCTGACCCAGGCCTATCAGGGCCTGGTCGTGATCGAGCCGTCCGAGCTGGAGATCTGGCCGTCCATCGCGGCCGAGCACGGCGTCACCGCGGCCTCCGGTACGCCGACCTTCTGGCGGCAGACGATCTACCGCGACACCGAGGCGCTGGCCGAGGTGCCGCTGGAGCAGATCACGCTCGGCGGCGAACCGGTGGACCAGACCATCCTCGACCGGCTGCGGGAGATCTTCCCGAAGGCCCGGGTCTCCTGGATCTACGCCTCCTCCGAGGTCGGTGCCTCGATCGTGGTGCACGACGGCCAGGCCGGTTTCCCCAAGGCCTGGCTGGACCGCGAGCCCGGCCCGGAGGACGAGCGGCCGGTCATCTCCGTCGACGGTGACGAACTGGTGATCACCTCACCGCACCACGGCGCCGGGTTGGACGGCGCCGTGCGGACCGGTGACCGGGTCGAGTTCGCCGGTGACCGGGTGCTGATCACCGGCCGGCTCGACACCGACGAGATCAACGTCGGTGGTTCGAAGGTGTCGGCGGGCCTGGTCCGCAACGTGCTGATGGCTCACCCGGGCGTCGCCTGGGCGCGGGTGTTCGCCCGCAAGGCGCCGCTGGTCGGCCGGATGGTCGCCGCCGAGGTGGTGGCCAGTCCCGCGCTCGGGCCGATCACCGACCAGGACCTGGTGCAGTGGTGCTCCAACCGCCTGCCGGACTACGGCGTACCGCGGCGGATCAAGTTCCTGGCCGAGATTCCGCAGAAGGAGACGTTGAAGAGCGATGTCTGACCTCACCGCAGTACCGCCGTCCTCGGTGGTGCTCGTCTCCGGCGGTTCGCGGGGTCTCGGGCTGGCGATCGTCACCGAGCTGCTGGCCTCCGGCGTGAAGGTGGCCGCGTTCGCCCGGACCGTCACCGCCGAGCTGACGGCGCTGGCGACGAAGTACCCCGGGCAGTTGCACGTCGGCTCAGTGGACGTGACGGATGCCAACGCGACCCAGGCCTTCGTCAAGGAGGTCGAGGCCGAACTCGGCCCGATCGACGGACTGGTGAACAACGCGGCCGTCGGACAGGACTCGCTGCACGTGCACACCTCGGCCGAGCAGTTGGCCGCCATCATCGAGACCAACCTGACCTCGCCCCTGCTGCTGACCCGGTTCGTGCTCCGCCGGATGCTCGCGAAGGGGCTGAAGGGCCGGATCGTCAACGTCACCTCGATCTGCGCGCAGCGTGGCTACCCGGGACTGGTCGCGTACTCCGCGACGAAGGGCGGGATGGACGCCGCGACCCGTTCGATGGCTCGCGAACTGGGTGGCCGGGTGCTGGTCAACTCCGTCGCCCCGGGGTTCTTCGCCTCGGAGATGTCGGCCGTGCTCGGTCAGACCCAGCTCGACCAGATCGTCCGCCGGACGCCGACCGGTCACCTGACCGAGCCGGAAGAGGTCGTCCCGGTGGTCCGGATGTTGTTGCTGGAGAACACCAACGTGAACGGTCAGGTGCTGGTGATCGACGGTGCCGCGTCGATCTGAGGTGAGTTGTCCACAGGGCGTTCGGGCGGCTTTGGGGTCCGGGTGGATCGGGTGCCAGACTCGTCCGGGTGAGTGATCAGGAGCTTCAGGAACTGTTGCCGTCGGCCGCGGCCGCCGTCGCCCGTGACGACGGGCAAGCCGAGGGATACCTGGCGCTGCTGGGTGGATACGACGAGCGGGATCAGCCGCAGGTCGACCGGAGCCTGCAAACCTTCCTGGAGAGGCTGACACGCTCGGCGTGGGAGCGCGGCTGGACGCCGGGCGACGTGGTTCAGCATGCTCGGCGGCGCCTGGAGACGGGGACGGAGCCGTTGCTGCTGGCGGTGATCGCGTCCGAGCACCGTGCGTACCAGGAGATCGACCCACGCTGGCTGGACCAGTTGACCGACTTCGACATCGCCCCGCCGTACGCCGAACTGCGGTTGACCGCCTGGGCAGCCGACCAGCGACTCGGCCGCTACCTGGCTCTGCACACCGCACTCACGGTCGCGGGCTTCCTGCAGTCGCTGCCTGGCCTCGCCCGGCTCTTCCCGTTGCCCGGGGCACCGGTGCGAGCCCGCGCGGCGACCTCCGCGGTTCCGAACGACAAGATGCTCGCGCGGATCAGAGCCCTACTGGCGAAGGCGGAGGCAACCGACTTCCCGGACGAGGCGGAAGCCCTGTCGGGCAAGGCGCAGGAGCTGATGGCCAAGTTCTCGCTCGACCAGGCGCTGGTCGACGCGGATCCCGGACTCGACCTGCCGGACGACTCCGGTGCCCGGCGGATCTGGGTGGAGACCCCCTATGTCTCCGCGAAGGCCCAGCTGGTCGGAGCCGTCGCCTCGGCCAACCGGTGCCGCACCGTCTCGATGGAGCAGCTCGCCGTCGTCACCATCGTCGGCGCGGAGCTCGACCTGCAACTGACCGAGTTGCTCAGTACTTCGCTGCTGGTGCAGGCGAACCGCGCGATGCTTGCCGCTGGCAAGCACATCGGCCGGTACGGCGAGTCGCGCACCCGATCCTTCCGTCAGTCGTTCCTGATGGCCTACGCGCAACGCATCGGCGAGCGGCTTCAGGCGACCGCGGAGGCGACGCAGGCTGCTGTGCCGGCCGAGGATGCCGGGCGGTTGCTGCCGGTGCTGTCCAGGCGGGAGGAGCAGGTGGAGAAGCTGTTCACCAAGCTCTTCCCGGACACCGTCACCCGGCGGACCCGGATCACCAACGGCGCCGGCTGGGAGGCCGGGCTGACTGCCGCTGATCAGGCTCAACTCCAAGCTCGCCCCGCGGTACGCCGGTAGGCTGCGCGGCATGCCGACCGTCGAGCAGACCAGCATCCCGGGCCTTCTGCACGTCGAACTGGAGGTGATCGAGACTCCGCAGGGCTGGTTCAAGGAGAGCTTCCACCAGGCGAAACTGGTCGGCCAGGGGTTCCCCGAGGTCGACTTCGTGCAGAACAACGTCGCTTACACCGCTGACGTCGGCATCACCCGCGGCATTCACGCGGAAGCCTGGGACCGTTACATCTCCCCGGCAGCGGGCTGGCTGTTCACCGCGATCGTGGATCTGCGCGACGGCCCGGCCTTCGGTCGGCTGGAGACCTTCGAGCTCACCCCAGGGCAGGGGATCTTCCTGCCCGAGGGGTGCGGGCACTCGTTCTGCACGCTCGAGCCCAATACGGTCTACACCTACCTGCTGACCGCCCACTGGTCTCCCGACGCACCGAGGACGGTGCTCAACCTCTTCGATCCGCAGGTTGCTGTGCCATGGCCGCTGCCGAAGGACCGGTTGCAGTACGTCGAAGCCGACGCGACCGCGCCGTACCTGGACGCGGTCAAGCCGATCAAGCGCTGAACTGAGAGCTCAGGTCCCGGACCTCAGGCTCTGAGCCCGGCCAGCACGATCTCGAGCAACCGGCCGGCCTGCTCGCGAGACATGTCGCGGCCCATCGTGATCCCGCCGACCAGTCGCAGGATGTCCATCAGTTGCAGCTCCGGCCGGACCGACCCGTCCGCCTTGGCCGCTTCGAGCAGCAGCTCGCCGGCGTCGCGAACGTTGGTCTTGCAGGCGGTGAAGAACTCCGAGTCCTTGCCAAGGGCAACAGTCAGCTCGCCGGCCAGGCTCTTCTTCGAGACGCTGTAGTCGACGAAGCTGCGCAGCCAGGCGGCCAGTGCGTCGTACGGGCCGAGCTCGTCGGCGAAGCCGTAGGCCCGGTTGCAGACCGACTGGATCTCGTCGACGTAGACGGCCTCCAGCAGCGCGGTCCGGTTCGGGAAGCGCCGGTAGAGCGTGCCGATGCCGACGCCGGCCCGGCGGGCGATCTCCTCCAGTGAGGCGTCGGTGCCGTGCTCGGCGAAGGCCTCCCGTCCGGCCGCGACCAGTAGGTCGTAGTTCCGGGCGGCGTCGGCCCGGGCGGGCCGCGTCGTCGGAAGTGGTGTCGAGGTCATCCGGCCCTCCCGCCGCTTCGTCGTCCGAGGTGCCGAGCAAACGGCACGGATAGTCACTTGAAAAGCGGAGGGAGCCTCCGTATGGTGATCCGGAGGAGCACTCCACTTCATTGGTTTCCACTCTAGCCCCATCGGGGTAAGGAGCAAGTCACACTATGTCGGCAACATCCGCCGCGCCGCCCGGTGCCGGGACCCGCACGCCCGCCCGGCGGCCGGGGGTCGTCCTCGCAGTCATCCTGATCACCCAGTTGATGGTGATTCTCGACGGCACCGTGGTGAACATCGCGATGCCCAAGATCCAGCACGCGCTCGACTTCAGTCCGGCGAGTCTGTCCTGGGTCCAGAACGCCTACGCCCTCGCCTTCGGCGGGCTGCTGCTGCTCGGTGCCCGGGCCGGCGACCTGCTCGGCCGCCGCCGGGTGTTCATCACCGGCGTCAGCGTCTTCACCGCCGCCTCGCTGCTCGGTGGACTCGCCCCGAACGCCGAACTGCTACTGGCGGCCCGCGTCCTGCAGGGCATCGGTGGTGCCATCGCAGCGCCCGCCGCCCTGACCCTGCTCATGCTCACCTTCCGCGAGGGCCCGGAGCGCTTGAAGGCTCTCGGTCTCTACAGCCTGGTCTCCTCCGGCGGCGCGAGCGTCGGCCTGGTCGTCGGCGGCATGCTGACCGACTGGGTGTCGTGGCGCTGGGGGCTCTTCATCAACGTGCCGATCGGTATCGGCCTGGTCTTCGCGGCCCGGCAGGTGCTGTCCGAGACGCCGCCCGAGAAGGGCAAGTTCGACGTCGCCGGTGCGCTCACGTCGACGCTCGGCATCACCTCGGTGGTCTACGGCTTCATCCGGGTCGCCGAGGTCGGCTGGTCGTCGAACGAGGTCCGCGGCGCGTTCCTGGCCGGCGTCCTGCTGCTCGCCGGGTTCGTGCTGATCGAGCGCCGGGTCAGCCACCCGATCGTTCCGCTGCGGTTGTTCGCCGACACCGACCGGGTCGCGGCGTACGCGACCATGCTGCTGGTGGTCGGCACCATGTTCGGGATGTTCTTCTTCCTCACGCAGTACCTGCAGGGAGTGCTGAACTTCAGCCCGTTGCAGGCAGGACTGGCGTTCCTGCCGATGACCGGTCTGCTCTTCACCTCGTCGCGGATCGTGCCGCGACTGCTAGGCCGGATCGACGGCGGAAGGCTGATGATCACCGGTTCGCTGCTGGTGCTGGCCGGGATGCTGTGGCTGACCCGGGTCTCCGAGGAGAGCAGCTACCTCGGCGGCGTCGTCGGGCCGCTGATCCTGTTCGGGTTCGGCGCCGGGATGATCTTCATCCCGCTGACCGGGCGCGCGCTGGCCGGCGTACAGCCCGCGGATGCCGGGGCGGCCTCCGGCATGCTGAACGTCCTGCAGCAGGTCGGCGGGGCCCTGGGCCTCGGCATCCTGGTCACGATCTTCGGTACGGCGAGCCGCAACTCGGACGCGGCCTCGAGGAACCCGGTCGAACACGCCCGCGAGGTGCTGACCGACGGCGTGCACGCGGCCTTCGTCGGGTCAGCCGTCTACGCGGCTCTCACCCTGGCCGTGATCGTCCTCGGTGTCCGCCCGTGGGCTCGTCGGAAGACCCCGGCAGCCGTCGTCGCGAGGGAAGAGATCCCGGTCGAGCTCTGATCGCGGACCTGTCGCCTGTCGCTGACTCAGGTCAGCGGCAGGCGGTAGGTGATCGACTTGGCATGCTGCTGGAAGCCGAGCCGCTCGTAGAGACCGAGAGCGCCGGTCGGGTTGTCGGCGTCGACGCCGAGCGAGGCGCGCTTGAACCCGGTGCGCTCCGCCTCGCGCATCAGCGCCGACAAGGCGACCCCGGCCAGCCCGCGCCCTCGATGCGACCGGACCGTGCCGACCTGACCGACGTACACCTCGCGGATCCCCGTCACAGCGGTGTCGGCCTCGTACTCGAAGCCGTTCGCGTAGGCGACGATGGCGTCCCCGTCGAGCACCAGGAAGCTGATCCCCGGCCGGAACGCGCGCGACCCGGTGAACCACACCTTCCAGGTCTCCTCGTCCTTCGGCGTCGAACCCCAGTGATCCATGAAGGCCTCGTTGTGGACCAGCCGCAACGCCTCGTCGTACTCCGGTCCGAACGGCACCAGCCGCAGCCCGTCCGGTAGCTCGGCCGCCGGAATCGGGGTGTCGAAGGGCCGCTTCATCTCGAAGAAGTACCGCGCCTCCTCGAAGCCGAACGAGCCGAACAGCGCGGCGGCACCGGCATTGGTGCTGATCGCGCCGGCGTTGAGCTCAGCCTCGGCGACCTCCGGGTGGTGCTCCTCGTGCAGCTCACCGGCGCGCCCGATCATCCAGCTCATCAGCGCTCGTCCGAGACCGCGACGGCGCCAAGCCGGCCGCACGCCGGCGTCGGTGTTGAGCCGATCCACGTCGACCAGGTGCGCCCGCCAGTGCAGCACGGCGTAGCCCACCATCGTGCCGCCGTCCCACAGCCCGACCGTGTCCCGCTCACAGTCCAGCTTCGGATCGCTGAGCTCCTCGATCAGGTCGTCGGCGTCGTAGTTCTCGCCATTCTGATCGGCCTCTTGTACGTCGTTGAGCAGCGCCGCCCACTCAGCGGTGTCGGTCTTCTCGATCGGCCGTGCCTGCACCCACTCCGGAAACGTCCCCATACCGAGAACGGTAGGGCCGAGGCGCCGGACCGGCACCTGATTTAACCGGTCAGCTGCCGGCTGAGCCAGCCGACCGCCAGCGGATAGCGGTACTCGATACCACCGTGGCCGCCCTCGAACAGCTCGAAGGACAACCGCTCCTCCGGTACGCCGGCCGCCAGCGCGGCGCGATGGAAGGCGGCCGCGCCGAGATCGAGGTAGTACTCGTCCTGCCGGCCCGCGTCGACCCAGATCGCCCGCAGCGAGCGCAGCGCCTCGGCGTACCGGGGCTCGGTGGTGACCATCCGTACGGGGTCGCGGCTCAGCCAGCGTTCCCAGATCTCCGGAACCACCTGACCCAGATCGTCGTAGGGGAGCAGCACGGTGCCGTCCGGCTCGGCCGAGTACGCCGCGGCGTACCCGTACATCTCCAGGAACTCCAGGTCCTGCCGCGTCGCCCGGCCGACCCGGCTCTCGAAGTCGGCGAAGAACTTCGGGTAGGACCCGTCGTGCTGGTCGCGCAGTTGCCGGGCCCGCAGCGGGAACTCCGGCTGGTAGCAGACCTCGAACGCGGCATCGCCGGCGTGGGTGGCCAGTGCGCCGAACACGTCCGGGCGCAACAGTGGAGTCACCATCGCGGCGTACCCACCGCTGGACTTGCCGGTGATCGCGCGGTGGTCGCGATCCGCGATGGTGCGGTAGCGCGCGTCGACGTACGGGACGATCTCGTCGCACAGGTACGAGTGGTAGCGGCCGGTGCCGGGCGAGTCGAGGTACTGGCTGCCGCCGAGTCGCGTCCAGGCGTCGACGAACACGACGATGGCCGGCGGCACGTCACCGGTCGCGAACATCGCGTCGAGCAACTCCGGATAGGGCTGGCGGAACGGCGTCCGGTTGAACCACATGCCGGAGTGACCGGTGTAGCCCATCGCCACGTAGATGGAGGGATAGCGCTGGTCCGACTCGTCGTAGCCGGGCGGCAGGTAGACGAGTACCGGCCGCTCGTGCGGATCGCCGAGCGGGTTGTCGCGCAGGAAGGCGCTGTCGAACGTGGTCTGGTCGAACCGTCCGGCCAGCTCCGCGGACCATGGCAGCATCGGCGAGTCCTCTCGGTTCACATCGTCCCGGGCGCGTCGATGCCCAGCAGGTTCAGCCCATCCTGCAACACGTCCCGGGTCGCCGCGCACAAGGCCAGCCGGCTGGCTCTCGTCTCACCCGTGCTGCTCAACACCGGGCACTGCTCGTAGAACGCGGACAGTGCGCTGGCCACCTCGAACAGGTAGGTGCACAAGCGATGTGGCTGCAGAGTCTCCGCGACCTGTACGACGCAGTCGTCGAACCCGCTCAACAGCAACGCCAACCGCTGCTCGGCCGGCTCGGTGAGCACGGTGACCTTGCCAGGAGCTTCACCGGCCTTGGCGAGTAGCCGGGAGAGCCGGGCGTGCGCGTACTGCAGGTACGGTCCGGTGTTGCCGTTCATCGCCACCATGCGGTCGAGATCGAACACGTAGTCGTTGATCCGGTCGCTGGACAGATCGGCGTACTTGATCGCGCCGATCCCCACCGCGCCGGCGACGGCCGCTCTCGTCGCGACATCCATCCCACCGGCAGCTCGTACGCCCTCACTGCTGCCTGCGCCACCACCGCCGACCGTCCGGGCGCCGTCGTCGCCGTGCCGCTCGTCGAGCAGCGCTCTGGCCCGTGCCACCGCTCCGTCCAGCAGCCACGCCAGCCGCACGGTGCCGCCGTCCCTGGTCTTGAACGGCTTCCCGTCCGTGCCCAGGACGGTGCCAAAGGCAACATGTTCGGCACGGACCCCGTCCGGCAACCACCCGGCCGCCCGGCAGAGCGCGAAGATCTGCTGGAAGTGCAGCCCCTGCCGATGATCGACCACATAGACGATCCGGTCCGCCGCCAGCTCGTCGACCCGATGTCGCACCGCCGCCAGGTCGGTCGCGCTGTAGCCGAACCCGCCATCGGACTTCCGCACGATCACCGGCAGCGGCGTACCGTCCCGTCCGGCGAACCCGGGCAGGAACGCACACAGCGCCCCGTCCGATTCCGTCAGCAGCCCTTCCGTTGTCAGATCGTCCACAACCCCTTGCAATCGGTCATTGTAGGCGCTTTCGCCGACGACCTCGGCGCGCGTCAAGGGCGATCCCAGCTGGGCATAGATGCGGTCGAACTCGACCAGCGACACCTCGACCATCTGCCGCCAGATCGCCAGCGTCTCCGCGTCACCCGACTGCAGCCGCACCACCCGCGCCCGGGACAGGTCCGCAAAGTTGCCGTCGGCATCAAAATGCTTCCGGCCGCGCTGGTAGAGCTGCTGCAGCCCCTCGATATCAAGGGATTCCACCGCCAGTCCCTCGAACAGCACCTGCTCGACCATCATGCCGAACTGGGTACCCCAGTCGCCGACGTGGTTCTGCCGGACGACGTCGTACCCCACGAACCGCAGTACGTTGCACAGGGCGTCGCCGATCACGGTCGACCGCAGGTGGCCGACGTGCATCTGTTTCGCGACGTTGGGCTGTGAGTAGTCGACCACCACGCGCTCGCCGCGCGATGCGAAAGCGATCGGCTCGTTGACGCCGGCCGCAAGGGTCGACGGCAGCAACGTGAGGTTCACGAACCCTGGTCCCGCGATCTGGGCCGGTTCGCAGATCCCGGTCAGGTCGAGCGCGGCCACCAGCTGTTGAGCGATCGCACGGGGTGGCTGCCGGAGCTCCTCCGGCAACTGCTGCGCGAGCCGCAGCGCGAGGTTGGTCTGGAAATGACCGAACTCGGGCCTGGTCGCCGCCCGCAGTTCAGGATCGAGTACGCCGTACTGCGCGCCGAAGGCGGCCGTGACGGCGTCGGAGAGTCTGGTGGCAAGAATGGACAGCACAGCGGACATGACAGAAGTCCTTCAGGACGAGGCACCGGAACAGGGCTGAGGTGTTCAGACAGTGCGTCGTCGTCGCAGGCCGGAGCGATCGCGCAAGGCGCTCACGATCACCGGGCTGGTCGACATGCCGACCATTATGCACGAGAACCGGTCAGAGCCGATGGGGTGACGGAGCCGGGTGCCGGTCGGCCAGCGGAGTGATCGGCGGCAGGTCGGTCTCGCCGAGGAAGAGCCGGCGGACCACCCGCTCGGCCGCGCGGCCGTCGTCGAACTCGCAGAACTTCTCCCGGAACAGCTGCCGGTGCTTGGCCGCCTCGGCCTTCGCGAAGGCGCCGGTCTGCAACGCGGACAGCAACTCCTCCGGCGAGCGTGCCACCAGTCCGGGCGGGAAGGCGGTGATGTCGAAGTACGTCCCGCGGTTGTGGTCGTAGCTGCCCAGGTCGTCGACCAGCAGCACGATCGGCCGGTCGAGGTTGGCGTAGTCGAAGCTGATCGACGAGTAGTCCGAGATCAGCACGTCGGCCGCGAGCATCAGGTCCTCGACCCGGGGATGCTCGGAGACGTCCACCACCCGGGGCGACCGGGCCGACGGGTGCTTCGAGAGCGAGTAGTGCGTCCGCACCAGCACCCGGCCGTGCTCGCCGGCCGCGGCGGCCAGCCGGTCGAGGTCCAGGTGGATGCCGTCGCCACCGAGGTCGACCAGCCCGGACGGCGTACGAACCGAGTCGACGCCGTCGCGGAAGGTCGGCGCGTAGAACACCACCAGGTGGGAGTCGTCGAAGCCGAAGGACGCGCGGATCGCCCGGACGTCGTCCAGCGTCGCGTTCACCAGCCGGTCGTTGCGGGGGAACCCGTACTCCAGTTCCTCGAAGTGCGCGGGGTAGGTGCGTTCCCAGATCTCCGACGAGTACCGGTTGGCGGACAGGTTGAAGTCCCACCGGTCGACCTGCCGCATCAGCTCGTCCAGGTCGAGGTCCTTCGCCGCGACCGGGTAGTGCCGCAGATCGGTGCCCATCGTCTTCAGCGGCGTACCGTGCTGGGTCTGCAGGTGGATCTGCCCCTCGCGCTTCTCGAGCTCCTTCGGCAGGTTCATGTTGCTGATGAAGTACGTCGCCTTGGCGCAGAGCTTCGCGTACGCCGGGGAGCCCGCGACGACGTACTCGACGCCTTCGGGAATCGCCGCGACGTGGTCGGCGTCGATCACCCAGACACCGCGCAGCTGGGGCGCGAGCTCGGTGGCCTTCTCGTAGATCGCCCGGGGGTTGCAGGCGTACTGCTTGAACCAGTAGGCGCCGTAGAGCGCGAGGTTCGGGTCGAGGTCGCGGTGCAGCAGTTTGCCGACCGCCTTGCGCGGGCTGGGCACGCTCAGCACCTTGGCGCTCAGCTTCAGCGTGCAGTACGTCGCGTAGTCGTCGTGCACGATCTGCCAGCGGCGGAAGCCGCGCCGGGTCCGGTCGACGACGTACCCCTCGGGCTTCCAGCGCTTGGCGAAGGCGGCCGCGGCGTGGAAGAACTCCGCCCGGTCGTCCGGATGCACCCGTTCGGGCTTGTCCAGGACGGCCAGGATGTGGTCCAGCGACCGGTCGAAGGCGAACCGCCGCCAGCCGGCGAGGGCCGGGTCGGAGGTGATGAAGGCGTGCACCCGGTCGTACTGGTCGAAGATGTCGAACTGCTGCCGGGTGGCGGTGGCGTGGATGTTGCCGCCGGTGCGGTGCTGCCGGTAGTGCACGACCACCTGGTCCAGGGTGGCGATCCGCTCCGCGGTCAGCATCGTCGAGTAGGTCCACGGCGCGTCCTCGTAGAACCCGGCGGTGAAGACGAAGCCGTGCAGGGTGAGGAAGTCGCGCCGGATCGCCTTGTTCCAGACCACCTCGAGGAAGGTCAGGAAGACCGGCCGCTCGGCCGCGGTGAAGACGCCGTCGCCCTCGCGGGCGAACGCGTCGTGCCGCTGGTTGCGGACCACCCGGCCGTCCCAGTGGATCCGCTCGTAGTCGAACATCACGATGTCCGGCCGTCCGGTCGCCTCGATCCGCCGGGCGATCGCCTCGAGCGAGCCGGGCCGGTAGGTGTCGTCGGCGTCCAGGAAGAGCACGTAGTCGCCGCGGCACTCCTTCAGGCCGGCGTTGCGGGCCAGTCCGAGCCCGACGTTCTCGCTCAGGTGCAGCACCCGGACCCGCGGGTCGGCGGCGGCGTACTCGTCCAGGATGCGGTCACTGCCGTCCGGACTGGCATCGTCGACCGCGATGATCTCGAAGTCGGCGCAGGACTGGCTCAGTACCGAATCCAGGCACGGCCGCAGCCAGGCCCGTGACGCATGACACGGGACCACGATGCTGAACCGGGGGGACCCGGCGGAGTCGGTGCTGGCGGCCATGAGACGTCATCCTAGAGTGCGGTTCCATGACCTCTGACGTGTTCGAACCGCTGGCAGGACTCGAAGGGGTCGGCTCGGCGGCCAGGGCGGCCCGGGACGGGGTCGACGTGCTGTTGCGCGACCGCGGGCTGCGGAAGGTCAGCGCGGACATGACGGCCGAGGCGTTGTTACGGGGCGCCCATGCCTCGGCGGCGCTGGCCGGCAGTCCGTCGACGCTCGAAGAGGTACGCCGGGGCGACGGTGACGGTCTGGCGGCCGGAGCTGTCCGGATGACCGGTGAGCTGATGAGCCTCGCGCCACGGGTGACCACGGCGCCGGTACAGGTCTGGACCAGACTTCACCAGTTGGCGGCGGCCGATCTCGGCAGCGAGGACCAGATGGGCCACGTCCGGACCGGCCGCGAGCCGATCCCGGACGACATCCCTGGCCTCCGGCCGGCACCGCCCGCCGACGAGATGTGGGAGCGACTGAGCGGACTGGCCCAGGCGCTGAGCCGGCCGACCAGCGCGCCGGGGCTGGTGGTGGCCGCGATCGTGCACGCGGAGATCGCGGTACTGCGGCCTTTTCCGACCGCCAACGGGCTGGTGGCGCGAGCCGCCGAGCGCGCGGTGTTGATTGCCAAGGGCATCGACCCGTTGTCGGTCACGGTGCCCGAGGTCGGTCACCACGAGCTGGCGGGCTCGTACCCGCAGGGTTTGCGCGACTACGCGAGCGGTGGGCTGGTCGGCGTCCAGGCCTGGCTACTGCGGAGTTGTGAAGTGATCGCGCTCTCCGCCGAGCGTTCACCGCTCAACAACCCGGCTGGGTAGCAGAACATGCGAACGGCGCTCTCCGAAGAGAGCGCCGTCGCTGGCACGTCATCCTGGTTACCAAGCGTGCACCTTGTCTGCCGCCCCACGGTTTCGGCGTTGGCCGAAGTCTGGGGTCGCGCTGCCCGGTTGGGATGGGCTGGTCGCCGCGTGGGTACCTGACTGCCGTGCGATTCTCTACCGGATCCGAAGATCCTTCGTAGTTCCTTTGTACTCTTCGGATCCCTTCAGGGGAAGGGCTTACGCGACCTTCATGAAGCTGAGAAGAACGGAGCCGGCCTCAACTTCCGGCCGGCCGCGCGCGCCGGCGGGCGGCGTACAGGAGGGCGCCGGCCGCGGCCATGCCGACACCGAGCACGGATGCGGCGACCGCCGGCCGACGGACCTCGTGGAACCTGGTGCGCTCGGCGAGGGCCACCGGTTTGCTGAAGTCGAGCACCGGCCAGCAGCGCTCGGTGGCCAGCCGGCGAAGCGCCTTGTCCGGATTGGCCGCGAACGGATGACCCACGGCCGCCAGCATCGGCTCGTCGGTGATCGAGTCGGAGTAGGCGTAGGAAGCCTGCAGGTCATAGCCTTCCGCTGCGGCCAGCTCGGTGATCGCGCTCGCCTTGCGCGGGCCGTAGGCGTACTCCGAGATCTCGCCGGTGTACTTGCCGTCAGCAACGACCATCCTGGTGGCGATCACCTTGTCGGCGCCGAGCATCGCGCCGATCGGCTCGACCACCTCGGCCCCGGAGGTGGAGACGATCACCACGTCCCGGCCGGCCGCGTGGTGCTCCTCGATCAGCGACACCGCCTCGTCGTAGATCATCGGCTCGACGATGTGGTGCAGGGTGTCGGCCACGATCGCGCGGACGGTCTGCACGTCCCAGCCCGTGCACATAGCGGACAGGTACTCCCGCATCCGCTCCATCTGGTCGTGGTCGGCGCCACCGAGCAGGTAGACGAACTGGGCGTAGGTGCTGCGCAGTACGGTCCGCCGGTTGATCAGCCCGCCGGCGTAGAACGGGCGGGAGAAGGCCAGCGTGCTGGAGCGGGCGATGATCGTCTTGTCGAGATCGAAGAAGGCGGCCGATCGGGGCGTGCCCAGGTGCTCCATACCGACGAGCATAGGGCGGCTCGCGAAACGCCGAGGGGCCCGGGCTTTCGTGTACGCGGGTCTCCCGTTAGACTGTTGAGCAGTGTGACAGTGACACTGGCTCGGAAGGCTTCGATCGAGTTTCCGGCACCGGTTCTACAGGCACTCGGTTGCAATGGAACTGAGATGTGTGAGACCCGGACTCGGGGGGTACATTCTCCTCGACAGTGGCAGACTGTCGCCTCCTGATCGGCCCCCGGCTCCTCCCCCCGAGCCCGTGGCCGAAGACGGCCCCCGGTCACCCCCCCCGCCGGGGGCCGTCGCCTTTCCTCCTCCAGGTGACGGCCGGCAGCCAAGCATCCGAGGCCGCGAATCCTGATGCTGCAAGCGCTTACCCAAATCCCGCTTCCTGCCCGTGTTCGGGCAGATGTCGCCCACTGAACCTCAAAAAGCCATATAGATTTCAGTTTTCTTGAGCGTGAGAGCGTTCCCACTTTATGCAGGGTCTTGACAATGTAGTTGCCTAGTCACACTTTGTGTCACATGAACCCGCGTACGAACCGCCCCCACACCGCGGTCATCTCCGTCCTGTCAGCCCTGCTTCTCGCCATCAGCGGCCTGGTCCTGATCACCCAGGCCAGCTCCGCGGCGACCAACCTCGTCACCAACGGGACCTTCGAGTCCGGCACTCTCGCCGGCTGGTCCTGCACGGCCGGATCGGGAGCTGCCGTCAGCGGCTCGGCTCACACCGGCACCTACCAGCTGCAGGGCACTCCCACCTCGGGTGACAACGCCCGGTGCAGCACGTCGGTCTCGGTCAAGCCGAGCTCGACGTACACGCTGTCGGCCTGGGTGAAGGGTTCGAACGTCTACCTCGGCGCCGAGGGTGGCACCAGCACCTGGACCTCCAGCACCGGCTGGGCCCAGCTGACCACCACCTTCACCACCAACGCGTCCACCAGCACGGTGACGGTCTACCTGCACGGCTGGTACGGACTACCGGCGTACCAGGCGGACGACGTGGTGCTGGACGGACCGGGTGGCACCGGGCCGCCGCCGGACACGACTCCTCCGACCACGCCGGGTGGCCTCACGGTCGGCAGCCCGACCTCGAGCTCGCTGCGGCTGAACTGGTCGGCCGCCTCGGACGCCAACGGCGTCAGCCGGTACGACGTGGTCCGCGGCTCCGACGCCCCGCAGAGCGTGGGCAACGTGACGAGCTGGACCGCGAGCGGCCTCAGCCCGAGTACGGCGTACAGCTTCAAGGTGCGGGCCTGTGACGCGGCCGGCAACTGCTCGCCGTACGGCGCGGCGGTCTCCGGTACGACGTCCAGCGGGCCGGTCGAGCCGCCGCCGGGCAACCTGCCCAAGCACGTCCTGACCGGCTACTGGCAGAACTTCAACAACGGCGCGACGGTCCAGAAGATCTCCGACGTCCCCGCGGCCTACGACCTGATCGCGGTCGCCTTCGCCGACGCGGACGCCGCCCGGCCGGGTGGCATCACCTTCAACCTCGACAGCGCCGGCCTGAACGGCTACACGGTGGCGCAGTTCAAGGCGGACATCGCCGCCAAGCAGGCGGCCGGCAAGAAGGTCATCCTGTCCGTCGGCGGTGAGAAGGGCACCATCTCGGTGGCCAGCGCGACGGCCGCCGCCAACTTCGCCGCCACGGCCCAGTCGGTGCTGCGCGAGTACGGCTTCAACGGGATCGACATCGACCTGGAGAACGGCGTCAACGCGCAGTACATGGGACAGGCGCTGCGGACCCTGCGCGGCACCTTCGGCAGCGGGCTGATCATCACCATGGCGCCGCAGACGATCGACATGCAGGCCACCTCGTTCGAGTACTTCAAGCTGGCGCTGGCGATCAAGGACATCCTGACCATCGTCAACGTGCAGTACTACAACTCCGGCGCGATGAACGGCTGCAACGGGCAGGTCTACTCGCAGGGCTCGGTGGACTTCCTCACCGCCCAGGCCTGCATCATGCTGCAGAACGGTCTCCGGCCCGACCAGGTCGGCCTGGGGCTGCCGGCCTCCACCCGCGGCGCCGGGAGCGGCTACGTATCGCCGACGATCGTCAACAACGCGCTGGACTGCCTGACCAAGGGCACCAACTGCGGCAACTTCAAGCCGACCACCACCTGGCCCACGCTGCGAGGCGCGATGACCTGGTCGACCAACTGGGACGCGCTGAACGGCAACCAGTTCGCCAACCAGGTCGGCGCTCACGTCCACTCGCTGCCCTGACCATGCACGACTACCGACCCGCTCCGGTGCTGGAAGCGCTTGGTGTCTGCTCGGAGGACGAGCAGCTCTACCGGGTGCTTCTGGCCCGGCCGGAGGCCACTACGACAGAGCTGGCGAGTGACACGGGCTGGGCCGCCGCACGGGTGACCCGGCACCTCCAGTCACTCCTGGCACTGGGGCTGGCGTCCCGTGCTCCGGGACGCCCGGCCCGCTACACGCCTGCCGTTCCGGAGGCGGCTGTGGAACTGCTGGCCCTTCGCAAGCAGGCTGCGATCGTGCAGGCGCGACTCGGGGCTGCTGCGCTCACCGAGGAGTTCCGGTCGCGACGCGAGGCCGGGCCGTTCACAGTGATTCGCGGACAGCAGGCGATGGCGCAGCGGTTCTACCAGGCCCAGCAAAGCGCTCAGACGGAAGTGCTGGTGCTGGACAAGCCGCCGTTCGTCGTACTGCCGATCGAGCCGCGGCGGGCGCATGGAGTCGCCTACCGGACGATCTACGACATGGCCGCGCTTGTTGAGCCCGCGGAACTCGCTGCTGCCCGGAGTGCCGGGCCTAGCTGCCGGATGCTTCGCGACGTACCGCTGAAGTTGGTGGTCGCCGACAAGCGGACAGGGCTGCTGCAGTCCGGGCAGGAGCTGATCGAGATGGGCCCGTCGACCTTGCTCGACGGGCTACTGCGGTTGTTCGAACTGCTCTGGCAGCAGGCGAGCCCGCTGTCGCCGTCGGCTTCGGATGGTCCGCTGAGCTTCGAGGACCAGCAACTGCTCGCTCTCGCGGCCGCCGGTCTCACCGATCAGGCGATAGCTCGTCGGCTCGGTGTGGCGCAGCGGACAGTCGAGCGCCGGATGCAACGCATTCTGAAGGCTCTCGACGCGACCACTCGTTTCCAAGCCGGGCTGCGGGCGGGCCAGCGTGGTCTGCTGACCTAGTGGGTGGTCAGTTTGGCGCTGCGCCTCAACAGCAGGGTTAGGACGAGAGTGATGAGTAGCAGGGCGCCTGCTTCGGCTGCAACACCGGGCCAGGCGGCGTGCGTCCACGCAGTACCGGCCAGGCCGCCGAAGACGGAAGAACCCAGGTAGTACGCGAAGAGATAGAAGCTGGCAGCCTGCCCGGTCCCGCCTCCACCTGCATGCGCCCGTACTGCGACCCACCCGCTGGCGACACCGTGGACGGCGAAGAACCCTGCCGTCATCACTGCCAGCCCAGCCACCACCAAGGGCAGTGGCGACGCCAGAGTGATCGCGACTCCTGTCAGGGTCACCAGGCACCCGACCGGCACCACCGCTCTCCTGCTGTATCTGTCAGCGAGCCGTCCGGCTACCGCTGACGCCGCGGATCCCACCAGGTAGACAGCGAACACCAGACCGGCCAGTCCCGGTCCCAGCCCGTACGGCTCGGCAGCCAGCCGGAAGCCTGTCGCGTTGTAGACGGCCACGAACGCACCCATCCCCGTAGCGGCCATCCCGTACAGAGCCAGCAACGCCGGATCCTTGAGCACTCTCAGCGTTTGGCGACCGCCCTGCGCCCGGACGAAGTGTTGCGACTCCGGCAAGAGGACGGCAACCAGTACTGCGCAGATCACTCCCATTGCCGCGATGCCGCCCAGCGCCAGCCGCCAACCACCGAGGTCGGCCAGGCCACCGGCTACCAGGCGTCCGGTCATCCCGCCGACCGCCGTACCGGCGATGTAGAGGCCACTCGCTCTGGCCAAGCTGCTGTCGTCGACTTCCTCGCGCAGGTACGCCACGGCGACCGCCGGCAATCCCGCGAGGGCCACACCTTGCACGCCTCGAAATGCCAGCAGCACGTGCCAACTGGGTGCCACGACACACAACGAAGCCATCACCGCTGCCGCCGCTACCGACCAGCGCATCACTTTCGTCCGCCCGACGACCTCCGAGACCGCGCCTGCCGCCAGCAAGGCGACTCCGAGTCCGAGGGTTGCCACCGACACACTGAACGCACTCTGGCCGGGGGAGACCTGGAACACCCGCGCCAGCTCCGGCAGTAACGCCTGCGTGCTGTAGAGCATCGCAAAGGTGGCCAGGCCTGCTGCGAACAACGCCACCGACAACCGCCGGTACCCCGCCTCGCCAGGTAGATAGCCACGCGCCGGAGCAGTCTGCACACAGCCGACTATGCCGTCGGGGTGCCGGCCACCCGAAGCGCAAGTGACAAGAACAACAGACAGTGCTGCCGGTGATGGGGCCCGACTCGGGCGGTTGTTTCAAGCGAAGACTCTGGACGTCTATAGGGTCTGCGGCGTGAGGAAGCTTTTGAGTGGCGTGAGGCCCAATCGACGGCAAGTGTTCCTGGCTGGGGCGGTGGCAGCGGCGTCGACGGTGGCGACGACCGGCACCGCGGCAGCGGGCGGGTACGGATCGGGAGACCTGGGTGCGTGGAAGCACCTGACCAAAGCGATAGCGCCGGCGGCGACGATCCAGCGGGTGCTGGCGGCCAACGGGGTGTTCATGTTCGGCGACAGCATCGGCGTACAGGATGGGAAGGCGCTGTCGATCCGGCTGATGAACACGCTGAGCCTCGATCTGGCGGTGAACAACTGGTCGGGCCGGCCGACGAAGGAGACCGTCGACGAGTTGGCCAACTGGAAGGCGGCCTACGGGCTGCCCCGCCGGGTGGTGATGTCGTGCGGTACCAACGACGTCTTCACACCACCCGCGATGGCCGGGCAGATCGACCGGGCGATGAGCATCGTCGGGAGCCGGACCACCGTGTTCTGGGTGAACACCCAGGTCGCGCGGCCCGGACTGGGTGCCACGGTGCAGCTGGCCGACCAGCGCAACAGCGCGTGGGTCAACCTGCAACTGGCAGACGCGCAGCGGCGCTACCCGAACCTGCGGATCGTCCGCTGGGCCGAGTGGCTGGCGGCCAAGCCGACCCGGCTGGGCACCTACGTGCGGGGAGGCATCCACACCTCGGTGCCGTACGGCCAGGACGCCCGCAACGAGCTGATCGTTCAGGCGATCAAGGCCGGCTGACTCTTTTCCGACAACGTGCCGGGTACTGCGGCGGGCCACCGAGGCCCGCCGCAGTACCGGTTCTAGAACCCTGCGGTGATGCGGGTGAACTCCCAGTCGGACTGGGCGATCCCGCTGCAGTTGGCGACGACGCCGCCGCCCGCGCAGCCACGGTCGCGGTTGACCGACCAGAACGCCAGTCGCCCGATCCCGTTGGTCTTGGACCAGTTGGTGATGTTCTGCCAGGCGGCCGCGGTGGTCAGCTCCTGCTGGTCGGACAGACCGTTCATGCCGGAGATGCCCTGGTGGGCGTAGGCCTGGGCGGTGGTCCAGCCGAAGACGGACTTCAGCTTGTTGTTCAGGCCGACCGACGAGCCGACCGTGTCGGTATAGATGTTGGCGCTACTGAAGTTGAACGGCATCAGGGTGAAGATGTCGATGTTCGCGTCGAGCGCCTTGGACCGCTCGATCAGCCGGTTGCCCCAGTAGTTCGGGCCGGTGGTCGAGGTGCCGAAGGTCAGGATCGTCTGGATCCCGGGGTTGTTCTGCTTGACGATCTTCAGCGCGGTCAGGATCCGGTCCTGGACGACCTCGTTCTCGAACTCGTCGGAGTTCTCGATGTCGACGTCGATCGCCTTCAGGTTGTAGGCGCTGATGACCTTCTGGTAGGCGCCGGCCAGTGCTTCCGGCGTACTGCAGTTCGGACCGAGCTTGTTACCGCTCCAGCCGCCGATCGACGGCACGATGTCGCCGCCGGCCGCACGGATCTGCGCGATCGCGGTGGCATCAGCACTGCCCTGCAGCGGCCGTACGCCGTCCCAGGCCGGGTTGCAGCCGCCGGACGACAGGATGAAGGCCATCGTGAACCACTTGATGCCCGTTGCGTTCATGACCGTGGCCGGGTTCGGCGGGTCGCCCCAGCCCATGTAGAGGTACGGCGCTGCCCTGCGGGTGCCGCCCGGGTCGGGATCGGTGCCGCCGGTCTTGGTCGTCACGGAGACGGCGCCGCTCTTGGCGCCTTCGCCCGCACTGTTCGAACCACTGACCTGATAGCTGTACGCCGTGTTGGCGGTCAGCCCGGAGTCCGTGTACGACGTACCGGTCGGCGTACCGACCTTGCTGCCGTTGCGGTAGACGTTGTAGCTGGTGGCTCCGCTAGCAGCCGACCAGTTGAGGGTCACGGACGAGGCGGTCGAAGTACCGGCCAGTCCGCTGGGTGCGCCGGGGACTGTCCCGCCGCCTCCGCCAGTACAGGATCCGCCGTTGAGGCGGCAGGCGGCGATGCCAGGGAAGTTGCCCGGGCTGCCGTTGAAGCCGAAGGTGACACTGGCCCCGGGGGCGAGAGGCCCTGCCCAAGTCGGCGGGGTGAACGTGTGGGTCAGCCCGCTGGTACTGCGGACCGCGTCCCACGAGCTGCTGACGTTGTAGCCGGACGGGAAGTCCAGGGCGATCGACCAGGTGCTGATCGCGGCGGAGGTGCCGTTGGTGACGGTCACCTTGCCCTCGAATCCGCTGCCCCAGTCCGACACCTTGGTGAACGAGGCGCTCACCGGCGCGGCCTGGGCGGCCGGCGCGACCAGGAAGGAGGTCACTGCTGCCGCGATCGCGGCGATCGCGATCGTGATCTTCTTGCGTTTCATCATGCTCCGATCAGAGGGCGGTACGTGATCAGATCCGGCCCCAGAGTGCGGGGACGTTCGGCGGTTCCCATCCGGTCAGCGAGGTGTGGCCCTGGATGCATCGATAGTTCACGCCGTTGTAGGAAACCACCGAGTTGGTCGCGTACGCCGTGTTCGGGGCCCACGGGCTCGCCGTCGGAGGGGTGGTCGGCGGCGTGGTGGGAGGTGTCGTCGGGGGAGTGGTCGGCGGCGTCGTAGGCGGCGTCGTCGGAGGAGTGGTGGGCGGGGTCGTCGGGGGCGTCGTCGGCGGGGTGGTCGGCGGCGTCGTGGGCGGGCCGCTGCAGCCGGGGGTTTCGGCGTTGACCGAGTTGACGACCGCGTTGAAGAGCGTGACGCCGGGGTCCAGTGCTTCCAGCGAATACATCATCGCGCCGCCCAGACCGTTGCAGTGGCCGTAGTCGGCCTTCTCCTTGATCGAGCGGGCGTTGTCACCGGTCCAGAAGGTTCCGTTGCGGTAGAACCAGGAAGCCTTGGTGGCCTCGTCGAAGAACGTCGTGCTGGGGTTGTCGACGAAGCCGGTCAGCTCCTTGTAAAAGGAGACGCCGGGCACGTTGCCGCTGAGCGCGTGACCGTCGGCGGGACCGGTGGCCGTCTGGTACTTGCCGTTCGCGGTAGCCGGAACGCCCTTCCATCCTCTGTAGTAGAAGGGATAGCCGATGGTCAGCTTGTTCGCCGGGAAGCCGCCCGGGATCCCGTACGCCGGGTCGCCGACGGTCCACGCCTTCACGGCACCGTCGATCGAGTACTTCTTGGTGCCCGGCGGGATCGGGTTGCTCGGGTCGTTCGGCGCTTCGTACAGCGGGTCCTGGAAGTTCGTCGGACCGGTCGCCTCCCAGCCACCGTGCATGTCGTACGTCATCACGTTGTTGTAGTCGAGGTACTGGCCGATCTTGTCGGTCTCGATCGTGGCGATCTTGTCCTGACCGGCCGGTGTGGCCGCGGTCAGCCACATCTTCTTGCCGGTGCTGCTGCCGACGGCGTCGAGCTGGCGACGGAACTCGGCCAGCAGCAGGGTGAAGTTCTGCTTGTCGGCCGGGCTGTAGTGGTTGCCGACGTGACCGTTCGGCGAGCCGGGGTACTCCCAGTCGATGTCGATGCCGTCGAAGATGCCGGCCGCGCTGCCCGGACCGCCGAAGCCGTCGATGACCGGCAGATCGCCCTTGACGAACATGTTCACGCAGGAGCTGACCAGCGCCTTGCGCTTGGCATCGGTCGCGGCCGCGTCGGAGAAGTACTTCGAGTAGGTCCAGCCGCCGAGTGAGATCAGGATCTTCAGGTTCGGCTGCTTCGCCTTCAGCTTCTTGAGCTGGTTGAAGTTGCCCTGGATCGGCTGGTTCCAGACGTCGCCCACCCCGTCGACGCTGATGTCCGCGCCGTACGACTTGCCGTAGTCCGCGAACGCGTCGCCGGCACCGTCACCGGCGTTCGGGTCGTTCTCGTTCTGCGAGGCGGCCTTGTTGGCCATGAAGCAGGTGTGGCTGGTCGGGTGGATGTTCGCGAACGCGTAGTTGAGGAAGTCGAGCTTGCTCGCGACCCCGGTGGTGACCAGGTTCTTCGGGTAGAAGGCGTTCCCGTAGATGCCCCACTGGGTGAAGTAGGCCGTCTTCACGCCACCACTGGTGGCGGCCTGGGCTTGGGGTTGGGCGTTCGGTGCGGGTGGGCCGGCGGTGGCGGCGGTGATGCCGCCGACGGCGATCAGGGCGCTGGCGGCCACGGTGGCCGCGGCGGCGACGCTGCGCATTCGACTCATGGGGCGGGTCCTCCATTTAGGAGCTGAGCACTGCACGGATGTCCAGTTGATGTCCACGAGTGGACGACTTCTGAGCCTTCTGAGAGAAACTTAGTTAAAGACTCTTCGAAACGAACCGTAGCTCTTCGGCTGCCGCAGGTCTCCGGGTCGCGATGGCGGGTTGCCGCTGGTGACGGAGATCCGACAGTTCTCCACAGGCTGGGTATTTCTTGCGCCGCGGGGCTCGAACGACGGCACCTTCTAGGGCATGGACAACCTTCTTTCGATGCCTGCGCCGGCCGTCCTGCTGGCCACCGCCGACGAGCTGCTGCTGGACGACCTGCTCCGCCTCGCCGCGGCCGCCGAGGTGACGCCGCGCGTGGAGCGAGATCTCCTCGGGCTGCGCCGCAACTGGCAGACCGCCACTCTCGTGGTGGTCGGCCAGGATCTGGCCGAGCCGCTGGCCCGCTCGCAACCGGTCCGCCGCTCAGGTGTGCTGGTCGCCACGCGTGCGTTCGGCGGGCGCGGGCGGGTGGTTGCTGCCGATCCGGAAGCCGGGGAAGCGGCGGCCTATCGCCACGCCCTCGCGATCGGCGCTGAAGGTGTGTTCGGCTTACCAGCCGACGAAAGCGTGCTCGGCGACAAGCTGGCCGACGCCCTCGACGGCGGTGTCAGGACGGCCGTCACGCTGGCTTTCGTAGGCGGCTGTGGTGGGGCTGGCGCGACCACGCTCGCCGCCGCCGTCGCGGTCACCGCCGGCAGGTATGGCTTGCGCAGCATGCTGATCGACGGTGACCCGCTGGGCGGCGGCATAGAGCTGGTGCTGGGTAGCGAGGCCTGCGAAGGGTCCCGCTGGCCCGCGTTGCTGAACGCCGCAGGCCGGGTCAGCGCGGGTGCCCTGCGAGCAGCGCTGCCGCTCGTCGACGGGCTCGCGGTCCTGTCCTGGGACAGATCGGACGTCGCGGCTCTGCCACCGGAGGCGATGAGATCGGTGCTGGGTGCGGCCCAACGCAGCAGCGATCTGGTCGTCGTCGATCTGCCGCGACGATCTGATCCGGCCGCCGAGGAGGCGTTCGTCCGCGCGACCTCGACGCTGGTGGTGGTTCCTCGTGACGTGCGTTCCTGTGCTGCCGCGGCCCGGCTGGTCGCGCCGTTGCGGGAGGTTGCCCACGATCTGCGCGTGGTGGCCAGGGAGCCTGGGCTCAACGGGTTGTCCGCTCTCGACGTCGCGGACCACCTGTCGTTGCCGTTGGCTGCCAAGCTCGGGTTCGAGCGCGACCTGCCTTCGCTGCTGGACGAGGGCCGCTTCGATCCCCGGCCACGCAGCGCGTTGGGACGGGCAGCCACCGACATACTCGAGCTGTTCGGTCTCTACGGATCGCTCGCGGCATGAACATCTCCACCGACCTGCTCGAACGCGTCCGCACCACTCTCGCCGCGCACGGAGCCGAGCCGACCGCTGCCCGGGTCGCCGCGGTGCTGCGTGCCGACGGACACCTCTTCGGCGACTCGACCGTGCTCGCCGTGATGGAGGCGCTGCGTCGCGACGCGCTCGGCGCCGGCCCGCTCGACGGCTTGCTGACAGAGCCTGGGATCACCGACATCCTCGTCAACGGACCCAACGAAGTCTTCATCGACCGCGGCTCGGGCCTCGAACGCATCTCGCTTCCGACCGGCGACGAGGCAGCCGTTCGCCGGCTCGCCACGCGCCTGGCTGCAGCCGCCGGTCGCCGCCTCGACGACGCCACGCCGTACGTCGATGTCCGGCTTCCCGACGGCACTCGCTTCCACGCTGTCCTGTCCCCGATCGCCGCCCCCGGCACCTGCCTCTCGCTGCGGATCCCCTCACGCAAGATCTTCACCCTCGACGAACTGGTCGCCGCGGGCTCGCTTCCGGCCGGGGGCGCTCCTCTCCTGCGAGATCTCCTGCTGGCTCGGGTCGCCTTCCTGATCAGCGGCGGCACCGGGACGGGCAAAACCACCCTGCTGAACTCTCTGCTGTCGTTGGCCGATCCCGATGATCGCCTGGTCCTGGTCGAGGACGCCGGTGAGCTTCATCCCGATCACCCGCACGTGATCCGCCTGGAAGCCCGACCACCCAACGTCGAGGGCGCGGGCGAGATCTCCCTGCGCGACCTGGTCCGTCAAGCCCTGCGGATGCGCCCCGATCGTCTGGTCGTCGGCGAGGTCCGGGGCGCCGAGGTGGTCGACCTGCTGAGCGCCCTCAACACCGGCCACGAAGGCGGTTGCGGCACGGTCCACGCGAACTCGGCCGCTGACATCCCAGCGCGTCTGGAGGCACTGGGCGCACTGGCCGGACTGACCCGGGAAGCCATCCACAGTCAGATCTCCTCGGCCCTCCAAGCGGTGATCCATCTGACCCGGGGACCTACCGGCGTCCGCCGAATAGCCGAGATCCGAGCCGTCACCCGCACTCCCACCGGCCAGGCCGTCACCATCCCCGCCATCGAGTTCACTCCCACCGGTCCGCCGAGGTTCCACCCGGGCGCGACCCTGTTCACCCACCACCTCGCCGGAGCAGCCTGATGCCGACCGTGACCGCACTGCTGGCCTTGATCACCGTCCTGGCACTGTTGCCAACACCTACTCGCGCTCTGCACCGCCTCGACGCGCCTACTCCCCAACGCCGAACCCGGCCTACGCCTGGGTCCGCACGTACGGCTGGGTCTGCGCGTACACCTGGGTCTGCGCGTACGCCTGGGTCTGCGTTCGCGCCCGGGTCAGCGCTGACGCATGCTTCGACTCCACCGTGGCAACGCGGTCGATCTCAGCTCTCGAGTGGTTCCGCTGCCTTCACCCGTTCGACAGCCCGGCGCCTCGGCACAATCACCGCAATAGTTGCTCTAGGCATCTTGATCACCGCCTCGGCCGACCCATCGGTGATCGTGATCGCCCTGACGGCAGGCGCCATCGCTGCAGTGGTCATCAGCCAACGTGCACGCACCCTCCAAGCGCGAGCCGCCACGGCCAAACGATCCGCCGTCATCGAGGCCTGCGACGTCCTGGCCGCCGAGTTGGGCGCCGGCCGCCCACCGGCAGCCGCCCTCGAAGGCGCCGCCACAGTCTGCCCCGACCTCGAGGTGGCCTCGGCCGCCGCCAAACTCGGCGGCGACGTGCCCGCACTCCTCGACCTTCTGGCCGAACCCCCAGGAAACGAAGGGCTCCGAGCGCTCTCTGCGGCCTGGCGAGTAGCCGACGAATCCGGCGCCGCCTTCGCCCAGATCACCGAACGCCTGGCCAACTCACTTCGGGCCGACGAGATGATCCGCCGCCAGATCACCGCCGGCATCGCCGCCCCACGAGCCACTGCCCGCCTGCTCGCAGTCCTCCCCGCCTTCGGCACAGCCCTCGGTTATGCCCTTGGCGCCGACCCGCTGACGTTCCTCACCCAGACCCCACCGGGCTGGCTCTGCCTGGCCTTGGGTCTGGCTCTCATCACTGTTGGCCTTCACTGGACCAACCACCAAACCAGACCTCCATGGGAACCCAGCCGCCGCTCCCGCCAAGCCACCTGACCGATGCTCACCCCAACGCTGACCGTGATGATCGCCGCGCCCCACTCCCTTCCGCCGACGCCCTCGTTTCCGATCGCCGTGCCGAGCGCGCTTCTCCCGGCCTTGGCTGCGGCTCTGGCGCTCGTGCTCCTCCTGCCAACTCCACCCGGGCGTCGGCGGCTAGGAAGGCATCGGCCTCTCACCAAGTGCTGGCCGTTCAGTCTCGTATCCACAAAGCAGGTGCCACCAGCCACTCGTCGGCGTCACCTCACGGTTGCCGCCCTGGCTGCGTCCGCAGTTCTTCTCGTCCTCGGCCTGGCCGCAGGCCTGCTTCCCGCGGCGCTTGTCTTCCTCGCCACCCCGGCAGTTCTCAGCCGACTGGAACCCGCGGCCACGCGCCGACGTACGGCGCAGTTGGTCGCCGACCTGCCCCTGGCAGTCGACCTTCTCGCCGCCTGCCTTCGAGCTGGGCGTCCACCGCAAGCCTCGATCGCCGTCGTCGCGCAATCTCTCGGAGGCCCACTCGCGGATCTGCTGGCCGAAGTCGAGCGCCGCCTGAGTCTCGGCGCTGACCCGATCGACGCCTGGTCCTGCCTGCTCAAGGAGCCCGCCTGCGCCACGTTCGCCCGTGCCACCCAACGAGCACTCCGCTCCGGCGCGCCACTGGCCGGCATCCTCGAACACCAAGCCAACGACACCCGGCAAGCCCGCCGCTGGACCGCGGAGGAGCACGCCCGCGCGGTCGAATCGCGGTCGGTGGTCCCGCTGGGTCTCTGCTTCCTGCCCGCGTTCGTCCTGCTCGGCATCGTGCCCACTATCGCCAGTTCCCTTTCGGGCCTGCTCAGCTTCCTAGGCTGAAGGCAACGACTCCTTGAGCCGCTCCAGGCCCGCGGTGACAGTCGTGGCGAAGAACTGCGTCACCCGGTAGTCGCAAACTCCTGCCACGACGAAAGGATCGCCCGCCAGCAGCGTCTCCATGGCCGGCCGATCATTGCCAAGAGCAATAATCACACCGCCGTCGCGGGGTTCTTTCCGCCCTGATGCCAGGAAGACTCCGGCGTCGTACTGCGCCTTCACCCAGCTCAAGTGATCAGCCATGTGCTCGTCGACGCGATCCAGCGGTGCGGTGTAGGTCAGCTCCAGAACAAACATGCCGGTCACGTTAGCCCTGCTTTCGAGTCGCGCTGGCATCGGGTCTCGGGGAGTTGTCCCCAGGCCAGAAAGTCCTTCTCTGCAAGGGTGTCGACGACGGCACCTTGTCAGTAAGCCGATCCGGAACAGCCGGATCGCAGATCAGGAGGTCGACATGTCCAAGGCGCTGGTTTCCGTTCGCCGCTTCCGTCACCGCAGTGAGCGCGGCGCCGCCACCGCGGAGTACGCCGTCAGCATCGTGGCGGCCTGTGGCCTCGGTGGCATTCTCATCGCCCTGCTCAAGTCGCCTGCGGTGACGGCGATGCTCAAGGCGATCATCAACTACGCCCTGAAGGCCGCCGGCATGGACGGCGTCCAAATCTGACTGCCGACCCAGTCGGTTCCGTCCCCCAGTCCCGGCCGCGGCGTCTCCCCTCACGCCGCGGCCGGCCCACCCGATCGAAAGGAGTCATCGCATGCTCAGCCGGTCCCGATCCCACTCTCGAGCCCGATCCGACCGCGGCGCGATCACCGCCGAAGCCGCCTTCGTTCTGCCTGTTCTGCTGGCCTTGCTGGCTTTCGGTCTGTGGCTGGTCGGTGTAGTCGTCACGAACATCCGCTGCATCGACGCCGCGCGCGACACCGCCAGAGCCGCCGCCCGCGGTGAGTCGATCGAGAGTGCACGCCAGCTAGGTCAACGATCCGCTCCGAAAGGTGCCGCGATCACCATCAACCAGACCGGCTCCACCATTCACGTCCGAGTCGCTGCCGCTCCAGCTGCCGCGCCCGGCGTACTGCGGTCGCTGCCACAACTCGACATCCATGCGGACGCCACTATCCACGCTGAGCAGCCTGCCCTCCCTTATGCCCACACAGCCAACTGACGACCGAGGAAGCGCAAGCCTGCTGGCAATCGGCATCACTTTCGTCCTACTAGGAGGCTGTCTGGTGGGCGTGCTGTGGGCCGCGGTCTCCGTCGGTCACCACCGAGCTGATGCAGCAGCAGACCTAGCAGCCCTCAGCGCAGCACAAGCGCTACAAATCTCCGCATCGGGCTCCGCCACCACTGTCGGCGCCTGCGCTGCAGCAGCCCAGGTCGCCAGTGCACAACAAGTCGAGCTACGTGACTGCCAACTGCTCGGCGAAACAGTCACCATCCTGGTGGCCGTAGAACTGCAGTGGGGAATGCTCGGCACGCCGGTACTGACTGCCGAAGCCCGAGCCGGGCCAATGGAAGGAGCAAACTAGCCAGGTGACGGACAACCCAACCGGCGGCGATGCTCACAGCCCAATCGGCGGCGATGCTGACAGTCCCACCCATCTGCTGGTCATCGACGCGGCCAACGTCGTCGGCTCCCGCCCAGACGGCTGGTGGCGAGACCGGCCCGGCGCGGCCCGCCGCCTGCTCACCCAACTGGAAAGCCTGCCGCCCCTCCTCGACGTTCCCACCGAAATCGCCGTAGTACTGGAGGGAGCAGCCAAAGCCGCAGTCACCAGCACCCCAACGGACCCCGACTTCCCCGCCCTCCACCTCATCCTGGCCGTGGGCTCAGGCGACGACGCCATCGTCGACTTCGTCGCAGCAGCATCCACAGCAGACGCCAACCGCTCGATCACCGTCATCACCGCCGACCGAGCCCTCCGAGCTCGCCTCACCCCCCTGGGCGCCGAAACCGAAGGACCCAACTGGCTCTGGACCCAACTCCCCACCTGACACACACCTGCGCAGCCGCAGGACCCGACGCCACCACTACCTTTCAACACCCAGCCGCGAGTCCTGACCAACACCTCTCGCCACCCCAGCAGCAGGCCCCGACGCGACCAACACCTCTCGACACCCCAGCCGCTGGTGCTGGCGGCCAGGATGGGGTCGCGGAGTCCGATCGCCGGCGCTGGTCGGTTCGGTGTGCGGCTAGGGCTGACGGCTGGCCAGGATGCAGAACTCGTTGCCCTCCGGGTCGGCGAGGGTCACCCAGCTCCGGTCACCTTGACCGACGTCAGCGTGGCGGGCACCGAGATCGAGCAGGCGGCGGACCTCTTCGGCTTGGTCCCGGTCGGTGGGATTGAGGTCGAGGTGGAGTCTGTTCTTGACGACCTTGCCTTCGGGTACCGGTGCGAAGGTCAGGATCGGTGGCACCGGTCCAGGATGCGCCTTGCCCTCGGGCGCCAGCGGAGAGCCGATGCTGATGGCGCCGTCCGCTTCCTCCGTGTCCAGTACTTCGTAGCCGAGAACGGCACACCAGAACTGAGCGAGAGCTTGCGGATCGGCACAGTCGATCGCCAGCTCGGTGAACTTGCTGGACACCTCAGCACCTCCCGGTCGAACGACCCAACCTGTGACTCAACTCAGCTTCGCACGCCGGGTCAGTCGAGGAGCCAGCCGTTGCGGTCGGCTATCTGGATGGCGTCGGCTCGGGTGCGGGCACCGGTTTTGCCGATGGCGGACCACAGTCGGGTGCGGACGACTCGTTCGGAGACCTGGAGGTTGCGGGCCATCAGGGCGATGGTTCCGCCGTTGCGGGCCGCTCGGAGGGTGTCGGTCTCGCCGTCGTTCAGGGGAGTCTCGGTGTACTGGAGAGTTTCGGCTCGGAGGTCGGCGTCGACGACTCGGAGGCCGAGGTGCACCCGGCGTACGGCGTCGGCGAGCTGGGGAGCGGGGCTGCCTTTGAGGGCGAAACCCTTGGCGCCGGCTTCGAGGCCGCGACGCAGGTGGCCGGGGCGGCCGAAGGTGGTGAGCATGACGACGCGGCACTCCGGCATCGACGAACGCAGCTCGGTGGTGACGGTGATGCTGTTGCTGCCGGGACCGGCGGTGTCGACCAGTGCGACGTTGGCGCGGTGCTGTTTCGCGGCGCGGACCACGTCGTCGGTGCGGTTGAGTTCGGCAACGACCTCCAGATCCTGCTCGCGTTCCAGACCGCTTCTGAGCACGCCTCGGCTGAGGATCTGGTCATCGACCAGGAGCAGCCGGATGCGGTCGGGCAAACGAGCCTCCGGGGGGCCGTCCGGGCGCCGGGGAAGTGCGTCCGGGAGGAGATGGGCAAGACATCGGGTCCAGATCATGGATGGCCGAAACTCACGCCGTCCACATCAACGGCACATCTCTACCAGATTGCGACCAGATCGCGACCGGGCAGCGCCCGCACCACGCCGGGACCGTCCGGATTCATCCGGGATTGCCCAGCGCAGTTACCGCATCGCCCAAAGTCGAAGCCGTCAGCATCACCCGAAGCTCGAAGACCGATGGGAGGTCCGGCCGTTGACCGGTCTCAGTTGGTGAGAGAGAGGACTCGGTTGTCGTGGGTCATGAGGACTGTGCCGGTGGCAACGGGGGCCG
Source organism: Kribbella sp. CA-293567 (assembly GCF_027627575.1). Lineage (NCBI taxonomy): Bacteria > Bacillati > Actinomycetota > Actinomycetes > Propionibacteriales > Kribbellaceae > Kribbella > Kribbella sp. CA-293567. Next base: position 7,269,939 of record NZ_CP114065.1, on the reverse strand, counting down.
GCACAGTCTCGTACGACGAGCTGATGGAGTGGCGGGCGCCGTCGGGGGTCAGCAGCAGGGTGTTGGGGGCGTCGATGACGACGAGTTCGTTGGCGTTGTGGAGGACGACGGGGGCGTCGTAGCCGGCCGAGATCGCGGTGCGGCCGGCGGCCAGGGCTTCCAGCACGGCGGGGACGAGTTCGTCGGGGGCCTCGGCGGACGCGTCGATGGCCAGCCAGGTGGTCGGGATACCAGGCGTGGTGAGGGAGCTGGGGTTGTGGTAGTCACTACCACCAATGGGAGTGGTAGCGCCGAGGCCCCAGGCCTGCCACCAGGCGACCGGTCCACCCCAGCGGTGGTCGAGCCAGGAGGAGTGCCAGACCTCAGCGAGGGGTGGGTGTTCGGGGAGCGGGTGGCGCCAGGCGCAGTCGCCGCTCAGGGGGTGGTTGATCGAGAGAAGGCCGCCGCGGCGGGCCACCTCGGTCACCCACGTGGAGGCCGGCCGGCGGAAGTCGATGACGCCGATCTCGCCGAAGGCGTTCGCGTGACCGGTGTCGGTGGTCACCTCCTGGCCTGGAATCAAGCCGATGCCGAACCGCCGGCCCAGTCCCGGGAGTTCCAAGTGGTGAGCCTCGGTGTTGTGGTCGGTGATCGCCATGACATCGAGCCCCGCCGAGACGCCCAAGGCGGCCAGGTTCGCGATCGGGGTGGAGCCGTCCGAGTGCAGCGAGTGCGCGTGGAAGTCGCCTGCGATCCACCGCAGTCCGTCGGCAGCAGGTAGCACGCGACGCGGCGGCCGAGCCGGTACGCCGACAGCCGCCGTCAGCGCGGCGTACCCGTCGAGGCCGGGGATGACCGAGACCGGGCCGGTGACTGCTTCGACGACCAGCTCGACGCCGTCGAGCGGCACGCGGTGCAGGCCGATCACCACGAACCAGATGCCGGGCTCCAGTTCGCCGGCCAGGTAGCCGGGGGTGGCGGCGGTCGGAGTAATGGCGAAGGTCTGTCGCGCGCCGCCGGACCACCCGCGCCAGCCGTCGGCGCCCTCGCAGCCGAGGTCAACCACCGCACCTTCGACGTTGGGCACAGTCAGCGTCACCGACAGCCCGGGGCAGCCTGGCGGGATGTCGACCGGCAACGAGTGCCAGACCGACTCGGCCCGGTCGTCGAGCGTCCAGCGTTGCCGGTACGTCGTGACCGCCATCAGTAGGCCACGAAAGGCTGACGAGCCCGCAGTTCGCCGGAGTACAGCAGGACACGGTTCTCCGCGACCACCGGCCGCACACCGGCCGAGCCGAGTACGGCTGGCTGGAACAAGCGCGGACTACGTCGCATCAGAAGGCTCCTCGCGGGTCGGTGCAGTCAGTGCCGGTTCACCTTGGCACCCCGTCAGGAACTTTGTGAAGCCTCCCGAGCGGCCCGTCAAGCGTTGCCCTCGGCTACCACCCGGAAGTGGCCGGTCGGCGTCAAGTCCGATCCAGGCGCAACGCGTTGCGGAAAAGTTAAAGCTCGCTCGCGGTTGAGTCACAAAGAGTAGCTGGGTAGATACAGACCGTGAGAACGGGAGGTAGCGTCAGTGCCGATCGGATCATCGGATCGGAGGTGAAGACAAATGCTCGGAGGACTTCTCCACGACCTGCTCGGTGGCTACCACTGGCACCACTGGCACCACCACTGCTGGTGGTGACCACCCGACGGGGCATCTCCGCTGACGCGCAAGCAGCGGATCGCCTACCACTGAGAATCTGACCACCGCGGTTCATGAACCGAAAGGAAAGGGCCGGCCCCGACAGTCTGTCGGGGCCGGCCCTCCTCTGTGTGGCTGAGGATCCTCCTGATTACCTCTGGGCCAGCTGCATCATCTGCTTGGGCAGAGTCGTCATCTGGGCCGGAACCGGACTCTTGGCCTGGATCAGGCTGAACAGGCTCGTCGCGGCGTTCGCGATCGGCAGCGGCAGGGCCAGGCCCAGCGATGCCAGTAGTGCGTTCACGAGTGCCAGTACCGCGCCGAGGATGTCCAGACCCGGCAGCGGCAGAGCGCTCCAGCCCTGGTACGTCGCCCCGCTGGCCGACTGGGCGCCGGTCGGCTGCGCCTGCTTCTTCACGCCCTTGCCGAGCAGCGAGCTGAGTGCCATTCCGTTCGCTGCGTTGACGAACGACCCGGAGGTCTCGTCGTAGTTCCACTTCTGTCCGTCACCGTCCCGGCAGGGCAGCACCAGGACCGGTGCACCCTTCGGAGTGGCGACCAGGTCCGCACCGGTGTCCAGGCAGGCTCCGGTCCGGGCAAGGGCGCCACCGACGCTCTTGCTCATCGCGACCTGCAACTGGCCCTTGTCGGTCATCACCCATTCCTGCGTCTTGCCCTCCTTGCCCGGAGCGCAAGCCATCATCACCGCCATCGGGACCTTGTTGGACGTGACGAAGGTCAGGCAGTACCGGGTGTCCGCGCGGTTGGCGATCTGCTTCACCACGCCGACCTCGACGCCCGGTGGGTCGGCCGGTGCCGGGGCCGCCGCCTGAGCGGGGATCGCGGTGGCCAGGGCGACGCTGACGGCGAGGACCGTGACGCCGGTGCGGCTCAGAATCTTACGGATGATCAAGACAACCTCCAGAGGTCGTGCCATCTCGCGGCGTCAGGTCGTCGGGACCCCGAAGCGAAAGCGCGTGCACCGGTTCCGGAACCGCGGCAGGCCCAGGTACTGGGGCTGACTGCGGGTCGATCCCCCGATCGAGGAGGCGGTGGGCCCGGAAGGCCGATGGTGACTCAACGCGACGTTGACGCCACGACCAGTAGTGCACAGGTCCGTCGGGGGTGGCTATCGAGATCAGCGGGAACTTGATGCCAATGGCAACTAACTGCCATCGGTCAATCGTTGCGCAGGGCATCGATATGCGCCTGCGTGCTGGCCGTGCCGCGGCTGAGCGGCGGCTGTGCCAGGATCGATACTTTACAACAGTTCTGGCTCGGGGGCACGTTCCCCGGATGGCCGGTTTCAGCTTCCGGAGAAGGTGAAACCGGCTCAGCTGGCGGGCGTCAGTGCGGTTGCTTCGAATCGGGGCCCTCGGCAACGGTGTGCCGATCGGTGGCCAGCCGGTCACCTGCCGAGAGGTCCACCGTCCGGCTGTCGGGATCGTCGGCGGGACGATCCGTGGAGGCCGGGTCGGCGGCGTGACGTCCGACCGGAGTACCGGCGGTGTCGACGTCTTCCCGGGAGTCCGGCCCGTGCGCCTCGCCGGCGTCGCGCGAGTCGTGGGTGCCGTGAGCGTCGCCGTCCGCGGTGGGGGCGGCGGCCACCTTCTGGCGGAGCTGGCGTACTTCCTTGTGCCGGCGGTAGCCGCGGCTGAGTCCCTTCTTCGTCAGCCACAGGCCGAGGGTGATGGCGATCCCGGCGGCGGCGCCGAGGAAGAACAGAGTGGGGACGGCGAGTCCGAAGTCGACGCCGAACACCGACATCGTGGTCGAGTCGCCGGACGAGACCGAGACGCCCAGGCCGAACAGGACGGCAAGGACGATCAGGACGATTCCGAGAGCCAGCATGATCGCTGCCTTTCTTCCAGCAGCCTGGTGCTGGAGGTTTCAGGCCTCACTGCGAAGGAGTGCGGTAAGCAGCGCCACGGCGCCGCCTTTGTCGAGCGGGTTGTTCCCGTTCCCACATTTGGGTGACTGTACGCACGACGGGCATCCGTCAACGCACTCACAGTGTGCAATCGCTTCCCGTGTCGCGGTCAACCACTCACGCGCCGCGGCGTACCCGTGTTCGGCGAAGCCGGCGCCACCGGGATGCCCGTCGTAGACGAAGACGGTGAGCCGGCCGGTGTCGGCGTGCTTGGCGGTGGAGACGCCGCCGATGTCCCACCGGTCGCAGGTGGCGAACAGCGGCAGTAGTCCGATCGACGCGTGCTCCGCCGCATGAGCGGCTCCTGGTACGTCGCTCAGCCCGAGCTCCTCGATCAGTTGGTCGGGCATCGTCCACCAGACCGCCTTGGTCCGCAGGGTGCGCTCGGGCAGGTCCAGAGGCTGCTCGTCGAGCACGTCGCCGGTGACGAGTTGCTTGCGCTGGAAGGAGATCACCTGGTTGGTGACCTGGACCCAGCCGCGGGACAGCTCGGCCGCGCCCCACTGACGGCTCTCCTCGGTGGCCAGGATGCTGATCTCGGTGACGTCGCGCGCGAAGGTGGTGTAGTCCGGCGACGCCGGCTCCACGATGGCCGCGTGGCTCTCCAGGTCGAGCGTGCGCACCAGGTAGGACTCACCGGCGTGCACGTAGACAGCTCCGGCGTGCACGCTCGCATGTGCCGAGCCGCCGTCGACAGTGCCGAGCAGGCGTCCGGTCTGGTCCTCGACGATCTGCACCGTCTTGCCGCCGGCCGAGCGGATGTCGATCGCGTCGACCGCCCGGTCCCGCCTGGTCCAGAACCAGCCATGGGGTCGCTCCCGCAGCAGCCCTTGCTTGACGAGCTGCTTGATGACGCTCTCGGTGGTCGCGCCGAAGACCTCGTAGTCGTCCGGAGTCAGCGGCAGCTCCTGGGCCGCGGCGCAGAGCTGCGGCCCGAGGACATAGGGGTTCTCGGGATTGAAGACCGTCGCCTCGACAGGTCGCCCGAAGATCGCCGCGGGGTGCCGCACCAGATAGGTGTCGAGCGGGTCGTCGCGAGCGACCAGTAGAGCCAAGGCGTCGCCGCCCGATCGTCCTGCGCGTCCTGCTTGCTGCCAGAGCGAGGCACGGGTGCCCGGCCAGCCCGACAGTAGTACTGCGTCGAGCCCGGCGATATCTATCCCGAGCTCGAGTGCGTTGGTCGCGGCCACTCCGGTCAGCTCACCGCTCTGCAGCATGCTCTCGAGTCGCCGCCGCTCCTCCGGGAGATAGCCGGCCCGGTACGCCGAGACCTGTTCGCTCAGTGAAGGGTCGATCTCGGTCAGGTTGTCGCGAGCGGTCATCGCGACGGACTCGGCTCCTCGCCGGGACCTGACGAACGCCACTGTTCTGACGCCCGACACGACGAGGTCGGTCAGCAGGTCGGCGACCTCGGCCGGGGCGGACCGGCGTACGGGGGCTCCGTTCTCGCCGCGTAGCGAGGTGAGGGGCGGCTCCCACAAACCGAAGGAGATGCCGCCGCGGGGCGAGCCGTCCTGCAGCACCTCCACCATCGGCAGGCCGGTGAGGCGCTCCCCGGAGACCGCCGGCTCCGCCACGGTCGCCGATGCGCAGACGAAGATCGGATGTGCCCCGTACTGCGCGCAGACGCGGCGCAGGCGGCGCAGTACGCCGGCGACATGCGCGCCGAACACGCCTCGGTAGTGATGACACTCGTCGACCACGACGTACTGCAAGGAACCCAGGAACCTGGCCCAGCGTTGGTGGTTCGGCAGCAAGGACCGGTGCATCATGTCCGGGTTGCTCAGTACATAGGTGGCGTGATCGCGGGCCCAGTCCCGCTCGCTGCGCTCCGAGTCGCCGTCGAGGGTCGTCGCGCGCAGGCCCGGCACCGAGTACGCCGAGACCGCGCGCAACTGGTCGTGGGCCAGCGCCTTGGTGGGGGACAGGTACAGAACGGACGCCGTCCGCCGGTGGGGCGACGCCGCGTGCGCGATGCTCAAGGTGGTGAAGGCCGGCAGCAGGTAGCCCAGCGACTTGCCGGACGCCGTACCGGTCGCGACGACCACGTGCTTGCCGCCGTACGCCGCCTCGGCGGTGGCGACCTGGTGGGTCCAGGGCCGCTCGATACCGGCATCGGCGAGTTGGCTGAGCACCTCCGGCGGAACCCAGCGCGGCCAATCACTCGTTTGACCTACTCGCGCCGGCACGGACTCGACGTGCGTCAGCCGCTCGGCGCGGCCCGGTCCCGCGGCGAGACGCTTGAGGATGTCGGCTGCCCCACTCACGGCAACGACCCTAGTCAAGGGCACCGACAGCCGGTATCCGAGAGTGCACGAGCGGATGCGCAAAGCGGGTGCAAATGCGAATGCACACGTCACTTTGGCCGGCCGACTCGACGCGGGATGCGCCGAAATGAAAGAGTTTTCGCACACGGCCCTACTCACGGTCCGTACATGGTTGAATGCAACAGTTCACGGGATCGGAGGCCGAAGTGGATCTGTCGCTGACGACGCGCACAGAGGGTGGGCGCACCGTCGTCGAGGTGGGTGGGGAGATCGATGTCTACACCGCGCCGAAGCTCCGCGAAACCATCGTCACACTGGTCGACGGAGGGCACTACGACCTCGTCGTCGACCTGGAAAGGGTGGAGTTCCTGGACTCCACCGGCCTCGGTGTCCTGGTCGGCGGACTGAAACGGGTGCGCACCCACGACGGCTCGCTGTCGCTGGTCTGCACCCAGGAACGACTGCTGAAGATCTTCCGGATCACCGGCCTGACCAAGGTCTTCGAGATCCACCCGGACGTCGCCTCGGCCATCTGAGGCGATCCGGACCCCGATCGTGGGCGGCGCCGGGAAGGTGTCCCCACGGTCACAGCGGGTGAACCGCATCCCATCGGTACCGGGTGTGGCGTAGACCACCCTGCCATCAGGTCTGGTCGTTCACCCGTTAGAGTGACCCACCGCGTCAGGCCATTGGCGCTGTGTCGTAATTCTCAACCCAACGACCACGGCAGTACGGGGGCCGTTCAGTCCTGAGGGTTGCCTACAAGGAGGACGGATGTCCCGGCTGCTTGCTGTACAAGCGGTGGATCTTTCGTCGAGCAACACCACGGTGGTCATCGTCGTCGGAGCGATCGCGATCTTCGCGGTCGCCATGGCGATGGTGTTCCGCCGTCAGGTGCTTGCCGCGAACGATGGCACCGAGAACATGAAGGCGATCGCGGTGGCGGTACAGGAAGGCGCTTCGGCCTACCTGTCCCGGCAGTTCAAGACGCTGTCGATCTTCGCTGTGGTGGCGTTCCTGCTGTTGTTCCTGTTGCCGGTGCACGGCGACGGCAACGAGACCACGCTGAAGATCTTCCGATCGGTCTTCTTCCTGATCGGCGCGGGCTTCTCCGCCGTCATCGGCTACCTCGGCATGTGGCTCGCGACCCGGGCCAACGTCCGCGTCGCCGCCGCCGCGCGGGCCGAGGGACGTGAGCCCGCCATGCGGGTCGCGTTCCGGACCGGTGGTGCCGTGGGGATGGCGACGGTGGGTCTCGGCCTGTTCGGCGCCGCCACGGTGGTGTTCTTCTTCAAGGGTGACGCTCCCACCGTGCTCGAGGGCTTCGGCTTCGGTGCCGCGATGCTGGCGATGTTCATGCGGGTCGGCGGCGGTATCTTCACCAAGGCCGCCGACGTCGGCGCCGACCTGGTCGGCAAGGTCGAGCAGAACATCCCCGAGGACGACCCCCGCAACGCGGCGACCATCGCCGACAACGTGGGCGACAACGTCGGTGACTGCGCCGGCATGGCCGCGGACCTGTTCGAGTCCTACGCCGTGATGCTGGTCGCCTCGCTGATCCTGGGCAAGGCCGCCTTCGGCGAGCAGGGCCTGATCTTCCCGCTGATCGTGCCGGCCATCGGTGTGCTGACCGCGGCGATCGGTGTCTACCTGACCAAGCCGCGGGCCGGCGAGAACGGCCTGCGCACGATCAACCGGTCCTTCTACATCTCGGCGCTGATCTCGGCCGTGCTCTGTACGGTGGCGGCCTACGTCTACCTGCCGGGCGACTTCGCCGGCCTGACCGGCGCCACCGACGCGATCGCCGCCAACGACGGCGACCCGCGCGTCATCGCCACCGTCTCGGTGATCATCGGAATCGTGCTGGCAGCGGTCATCCTGGCGCTGACCGGCTACTACACCGGTACCGAGGACAAGCCGGTCCAGGACGTCGGCAAGACGTCGATGACCGGTGCGGCCACCGTGATCCTGTCGGGCATCTCGGTCGGCTTCGAGTCGGCCGTCTACACCGCCCTGGTGATCGCAGCCGCCGTGTACGGCGCCTTCCTGGTCGGCGGCGGCGGCGTGGTCGCGCTGTTCGCGATCGCGCTGGCCGGTTGTGGTCTGCTGACCACCGTCGGCGTCATCGTCGCGATGGACACCTTCGGCCCGGTCTCCGACAACGCGCAGGGCATCGCCGAGATGTCCGGTGACGTGGACGGCGAAGCGGCCCAGATCCTGACCGAGCTGGACGCCGTCGGCAACACCACCAAGGCGATCACCAAGGGCATCGCGATCGCCACCGCGGTGCTCGCGGCGACCGCGCTGTTCGGGTCCTACACCGACTCGATCTACTCGGTGCTGAACGACGCCGGTGACGCCGCCTTCAACATGGACGCGCTGGTCTTCGACCCGTCCACGCTGGTCGGCCTGATCATCGGTGCGGCCGTCGTGTTCATGTTCTCCGGCCTGCTGATCAACGCGGTCGGTCGCGCGGCGGGTGCGGTCGTCTACGAGGTCCGTCGCCAGTTCCGCGACATCCCGGGCATCATGGAGGGCACCGGCAAGCCGGAGTACGGCAAGGTCGTCGACATCTGCACCCGCGACTCGCTGCGGGAGCTGGCGACACCGGGCGTGCTCGCCATCGCGGCACCGATCGCGGTCGGTTTCGGTCTGGGCGCCTCGGCGCTGGCCGGCTACCTGGCCGGCGCGATCGCCAGCGGCACCCTGATGGCCGTCTTCCTGGCCAACTCCGGTGGCGCCTGGGACAACGCGAAGAAGCTGGTCGAGGACGGCAACCACGGCGGCAAGGGCTCGCCGGCACACGAGGCCACCATCATCGGTGACACCGTGGGCGACCCGTTCAAGGACACCGCCGGTCCGGCCATCAACCCGCTGATCAAGGTGATGAACCTGGTCTCCGTGCTGATCGCACCGGCCGTCGTCGGCATGTCGGCGATCGGCGAGGACACCAACACCGGCCTGCGGATCGCCATCGCGCTGGTAGCGGTGGCCATCATCGTCGCGGCCGTGGTCGTCTCGAAGCGCCGGGAGTCGGTCATCTCCGACACCCCGGCCGAGGCCAACGTCGCGGCCTGACCGTCTGACGCAGTACGCCGAGAGGCCCGCCGGATCCGTCCGGCGGGCCTCTCGCCTTTTGGCCGGCGTAGCTCTCAACTGGAAGTCACTTCCATCGGTGATCGATGGATTTCCCCTGCTGGGCAAGACGATCGGCCACCCGGTCGCGACTTTGGTCGGATGCGCCGCCGGCCGGAGTACGGGAGGGTCGGGGGTGGGTCAGGGAGTCAACCGATGGCGACCCCGGCCGGGCGAACGGCAGAATCCACCTGAGGGAGGACACACCGGGTCAGCCCGGGGTCCGATGTGTTGACCCAGCCGGACCTCGATACTGAGGAGAGCACAGCCCGCCCATGAAATCACTGGCGCGCCACCGAACGAGGAGTACGGGATGATCGAGGCAAAAGGCCTCACCAAGCGTTACGGCCCAACCGTTGCCGTTGACAACCTCACCTTCGAGGTGAAGCCCGGCAAGGTGACCGGCTTCCTCGGCCCGAACGGGGCCGGCAAGTCGACCACCATGCGGATGATCCTGGGCCTGGACACTCCGACCTCCGGTGACGTCCGGATCGACGGTCAGCACTACAGCGACCTCAAGCAGCCGCTCAGCAAGGTCGGCGCGCTGCTGGACGCCAAGTGGGTGCACCCGAACCGGTCGGCACGCGCCCACCTGTCCTGGATGGCGGCCTCCAACAAGCTGCCGAAGCGGCGGGTGGACGAGGTCCTGGACGCCGTCGGCCTGACCCAGGTGGCCGGCAAACGCGCCGGTGCCTACTCGCTCGGTATGTCGCAGCGGCTCGGTATCGCCGGCGCCCTGCTGGGCGACCCGGAGATCCTGCTCTTCGACGAGCCGGTCAACGGCCTCGATCCCGAGGGCATCGTCTGGATCCGAAAGTTCATGCACCGGCTGGCCGACGAGGGCCGGACGGTCTTCGTCTCCAGCCACCTGTTGTCGGAGATGGCGCTGACCGCCGAGGAGCTGGTGGTGATCGGCCGCGGACGGCTGATCTCGCAGACCACCACCAAGCAGTTCGTCGACAACGCCAGCGGGAGCAGCATCAAGGTGCGCAGCCCGCAGCTCGACCAGCTGCAGAGCATCCTGCAGCAGGGCAACCTGGTCACCCGGATCGAGGACCTCGTGGACGAGGGCAAGGTGCTCTACGTCGACGGCGAGATCACCACCGACTCGATCGGCGAGACGGCCGCGGCCCAGGGCATCGTCCTGCACGAGCTGAGCCTGCAGCGCGGTTCGCTGGAGGCCGCCTTCATGCAGATGACCGGTGACTCGGTCCAGTACCACGCGCACGACTCGCAGCAGGCACCTCCGGTGCCGCCCGCCGAGATCGTCGTGGCAGAAGAGGAGAAGAACTGATGTCCCTGGTCACCGTGGAGCGGATCAAGCTCTTCAGCACCCGCTCACCCTGGTGGTGCATGGTGCTCGCCCTGGTGCTGGCCGACGGCTTCATGACGCTCGGCTTCGTCTTCGCGCCGGACGACATCTCCTCGGCCTTCCGGCCGGTGGACACCCAGGGCACCTACAACTTCGGCCTGATGGTGATGATGGTGATGGCGACCCTCGCCGTCACCACGGAGTACCGGTTCGGGACCATCCGGACCAGCTTCCTGTCGGTGCCCAAGCGGATCCCGATCCTGCTGTCGAAGACGCTGGTGGCCGCCGGCCTCAGCGCCGTGGTCGGCCTGATCACCGCCTTCGGCGCCTGGGGTCTGGGCACCGTGCTGGTCCCGGAAGCGGACCTCGCGCTGAAGACCGGCGCCGACTGGCGCGCCGTGCTCGGAATCGGCGTGGTGTACTTCCTGGCCGCGATCATCGCGGTCGCGGTCGGCATCCTGGTCCGGCAGAGCGCCGGCGCGATCGCGATCGTGATCTGCTGGCCGCTGCTGCTGGAAGGTATCGGCCTGGCGATCCCCAAGGTCGGCGAGTTCATCGGTGACTGGGGCCCGTTCTCCCGGGTGAACTGGTTCATCAGCGGTGAGCAGGGCATCAACCCCGGCTCGGACAGCGCCTCCACCTCGGTGATGTCGCCGACCTGGTCGCTGATCTACTTCGCCGCCTGGGCGATCGGCCTGCTGGTCATCTCCCTGGTGGTCGCGAAGAAGCGCGACGCCTGACAGACGGCCGCCGGGTGGCTTCGCTGCCCGGCGGTGCGAGGCCCGGCCGGGCTGAGGGGTCCTGGCCGCTACGGCCCGTGGAACAGCTGGTTCGCCGGCTGTCCCGCGGGCCGTTACCCGTCTCAGCGGCAGTTCTTGCCGTTCACGATCCCCCACTCGCCCTGGTTCGGCACGATCCGTTTCTGGTAGCAGGCGAAGCTGTCGATCTCACCAAGACTCTTGAGCGCGTCGAGAATGCTCCGGATCGTCACCGCCGCGGCCGCGCCGGTCACCTTGCACAGCACCTGGACCACCTTCTTGAGCTGGACCGGGAGCTTGGCCACCCCTTGGCAGCTGATGTAGGTGATCACACCGCCGCCGCCGATGATCACGCTGAGGATGCCCTGGACCTCGACCCCGGTCAGGTTCAGGTAGACGCCGCGGCCGTAGGTCAGCTTCGGGTCCATGGCGATCGGGTAGCGAGCACCGGTCGTGTCGACGTGCTGGACGAGCCGGTTGGCCGAGGTCGTCTCGTACCAGGTGCGCAGCGACCGGCCGGCGGCGTCGATCGCCCAAGGCGCCTGGATCACGCCGGTGAGTTCCGTCCCCGGCTTGGTGATCAGGAACCCGGCACCGGACCTGGTCAGTTGCCATCCCGGCGCAAGGCTCAAGTCGTACTGCGTACTGTCGCCGCGGCGCAGGACCGTGATCACCTGACCGCCATCCGGCAGGGCACGCACCACCGAGTTCCTCCGATCCGTCGGAGTGATCGTGTGCGAAGTACCGGCCGCAGACACGGTCAGGCTCTTGGCCTGCGCCTGGACGTCGACCGTCGGCCGAGCCGGACCTGTCGGCTCCGGTCCGCGCCGGTCGAGTGCACGCTGCACCACCGATCCGGTGCTCTGCTCGGTGGCTGCTGCGAGCTGGCTGCCCGCCAGACAGACGGCGAAAGAAGTCGCTACGGCAAGTACCGGTCTGAGAAAACGCATCAGAACCCCGCTCCTTCGGTCGAAAAGGTGCCTCGAGCAAATGTCGGGAGCCGGCGGCGCGACAAGGCGTTCTGCAGGTAGCTGCAAAGGTCGAAGCGCGGTGGCAACAAAAGTGTCGGGACCGCAACGGGACGGATCTTGCTGTCGCCACGGACGGTCACTGTCGGGCCGGGTGGTGGCTTTGTTAGCCTGCGGGGCATGACCGATTGGGCGCAGGTCCGCGCGAACGGGTTCGCCGTACCGGCCGGGCGTCCGGTCGACGAGTTGGTGGCCGAGTTGTCCGGGATGCTCCGGTCGCCCGATCCAGTGGTCCGGGACGGGCAGGCCTACTCGACGCTCGCCACCTGGATCGGTGAAGGAGTGCTCGACACCGACGCGCTGCGGGCGCTCGGCGACGAGATGGTGGGCCGGTTCGCCGATCCGGAGATCCAGGCCCGGACGTTCGCCCCGCTGATCCTCGACGCGATCGTGTCCGAGGGCGTCTTCGAGCCGGCCTGGGTGCCGCCGTTCGAGCGCTGGTACGTCGCGGAGGAGGATCTGCGCGGCTTCGACCCCAAGCTCGGCTGGTTGCACGCCGTCGCGCACGGGAGCGACCTGCTGGGGGCTCTGGCGCGGGTTCCGGCCGTCGAGCCCGTTCAGATGCTCCGGCTGGGCGTGGGACGGCTCCTGACGCCGACGGAGTACGTGCTGCGTGATCTGGAGGACGATCGGCTCGGCGTCGCCCTGGGCGTCGCGCTGACCCGGCCGGATCTGTCGAAGGAGGACGCGCTCGGCTGGCTCGATCCGGCGGTCCGGGCCGTCGTCACCACCCCGACCGCCGGTTTCGCGCCGGAGATCTCGAACACGCTCCGCACTCTGCGCGTGGTTCACCTCCTGGTCGACCACGGTGTCCGCCTCGACGACGAGCACCCGAACGTGCAGATCCCGCACGGCGACGAGGTGAAGGCCAAACTGCTGGAAGTCTTCCGCGCCGCCACCCCGTACTACTTCTGACACCGGCATGACCACCGCGGACATTCGCGCCAACTACAGCCAGGTCGCCACGGCCTACCTCGGCAAGTGGGCCGAAGCGCTGGCCGTCCACGGACGAGCCCTCGCCGACCGCCTGCCCTTGGCCGGTGATGGCCTGGACGGTGGTGACCGGTCCTTTGGTGGCGGGTCGTCCCCGGTTAGCGGGTCGGGGCGTCCGGATCAGGCGCGGCGGTTGGTCGAGGTGGGGTGTGGGCCGGGGTTGCTGTTGTCGCATCTGCGGCGGGTGGCTCCAGGGACTCAGGTGATCGGAGTGGACCTGACCGAGGCGATGCTTCGGCAGGCGCCGGCCGAGTTCGGCCGGGTGGCAGCGGATGCTCAGGCGTTGCCTTTCCGCTCCGGGGTGCTCGACGCCGTGTTGATGCCGTTCGTGCTGTTCCATCTTCCTGATCTCCCGTCGGCGCTCTCGGAGGTACGCCGGACGCTGGTGGCGGGTGGCTCGTTCGGGGCTGTCACCTGGTCCGGTCATGACCCGCACCCGGCGTACGAGGTGTGGGTGCGGGTGATCGACGAGCACGGCGCTCCGCCTGACCCGTCGCCCCAGATGCCCTCGAACGAGATCACCTCCGATCCCGAGAAGCTCGGGATCGCCTTGCAGAAGGCAGGTTTCGGTGCTGTCGACATCACCGTCGAGCGCTTCCGGCACCAGCCGACGGCGGCTGAGTTCCTCGAGCACTCGCGGGTGATCGGTGCGATGGCCAGACGAATCGCCGAGCTCCCCGCGGACCGGCGTACTGCGTGTCTGGCCGAGGCCGAGCGTGAGCTGAGCAAACTGGACGCCGACGCGTTCATCGAATCCGGAACAGTTCTCTACGCGACCGCCACAGCCACCTGATCGTCGCGACCACCTGCCGGTCGGTGTGGTCGTTCATCGGAAGGTCGCGGTGGCTGTCAGCGGCGGGAAGGTGACGGCGCCTGCCATCGGGTCGGCACCGGACGTGTTGCTGGTGAACTTCAACGTGCTGTTCGTGGTCAGCTGGACCGTCTTGGTGGTGGCCGGGACCGCGAAGGTGATCACGTCGGCGTCCGGATTGCCTTGTGTGGCAGGGATCGGCGCGCCATCCGCGGTCACCGTCAGGAAGGGGGACACCCAGGTGCTGCTGTAGATGACGTAGGTGTAGTCGAGCCGGGAGCCGATCTCGACCCGCACCCAGGCCTTCCCCTGCGGTGCCCAGCCGCGGGCCGGATCCCAGGGAGTCAGCACGGCCTTCTTGAGCGAGAGCGAGAAGGAGCTCTTGAAGTACTGACCTTGGTTTCGGGCGGTGGTCGGCAGCGCCTTGTTCAGCTCGGTGGAAGTGCCTGCGCGGTAGTACGCGGCGGCGACCTCGGGCGTTGTTCGCTTGCCAGTGGTCAGCGACAGTGACTGCACGACCGAGCCGCTGGTCGCGGTCAGCAAGATCTCCGCGCTGTCCTTCGGCACGGAGACGAGCAAGGTCTGCTCGACGGTCGCCGCCGAGCTGTCCTCGGAGAAGACCGTCACCGGACGTTGCTCACCGCCGACGTCCACCGTCCACTTGGTCACCGGGGTGCCTTTGGTCTTCCCCGGAACGTACGCCGGGCCGTTGGTCAGCGGATCAAGGGTCGGGCTGGTCCCGAAGACGGCGGCGACGAACTTCTCACCGCTCGCGGGTGCCAGCACCTCGGTGCCGCTACCGAAGATCTCCGGAGTGGCGACGCCCTTGAGCGTGAGAGTCCCGTCGGGGACGACCAGCTTGTCCGTGGCAGGTTTCAGGTCGAGGACCTCGCGCTTGCCGCTGACCGAGGTCAGGCCGGTCTTCGCGGCAGGGGCGGGTGGCGCAGCCAGCGCGTCGGCGTTGCCGTCGGCCGGCTTGTCGTCCGGCCGCCAGAAGGCGCTGCTGTCAGGACGGAGCTGTGACCGCTTCCATTGCTCGTCGTCTGCCAGCTCGAGGCCCGGCTTGTCACCGCCTGTGGGCTCGATCCGGGCGATGTCCCAGACCTGACGCTCGGCGGTGCCGAGGCGACGCAGTGGGCCGCACGCCATCGTGCCGAGCGACTGCTTGCCGTCGGCACCGGTGACGAAGTAGCACCGGGCCTGGGGGCTGAGGTTCTGGTTGGGCTCCGTGTCGACCTGCCGGTGCCAGTCGCTCTCGGCGGTGGTGAGGAAGGCCGAGGCAGTCTTCTTCTCGACCGTGCCCGCACCCGTCTGCAGACCTGACGCCCCGCACCCCGACACCGCCAGCAGCCCGGCGGCCAGCGTGCACCCCACTCGCGTCTTCATCGCGTTTCCCCCTTGAATTGCTGACTTCTGACACTGGGAATT
The DNA here is from genome assembly GCF_027627575.1 of Kribbella sp. CA-293567. NCBI lineage: Bacteria > Bacillati > Actinomycetota > Actinomycetes > Propionibacteriales > Kribbellaceae > Kribbella > Kribbella sp. CA-293567. The sequence goes on along the minus strand of NZ_CP114065.1, from coordinate 7,254,611 downwards.
CTGCCAGCGTCGCGGCCGCCGGAACGGAGGAATCCGAAAGCTGTGGATAACTTCGGGCAGCTGGTGGGGCGGCCTGCGAGGATGGGGACATGGACGAGCGAGTGCTGGGTGCGGAGCTGGTCGAGCGGTTGCGCGGTGCCTTCGAGGCAGCGGCGTACACGGTCGACGGAGTGGCGGAGCGGTTGGGGCCGCAGGCCAACGGTGCGTTGGCGCGCAACGAGACGACGCTTGCCTTCCAACGGACCGGCGCGGGTGATCCGCTGGACACGATGATCCGGTTGTTCCTGCTGCAACGGGTCGTGCCGCTGGAGTCGGTGGAGAAGGCGTTCCCCGGCGTGGTCGGTGATTTGGTTGCCCTAGGCATCTTAAATGTGGCCGAGGATCAGCTGGCGGCGGCGCTCGATCTGCGGCCGTACGCGGAAGACGACCGGTACTGGTGGGTGATCGCGGATCTGACGCCGGGGCTGGACGGCCGGCGCGAGCCGATGCGGCCGGACTACGTGCTGGGAATCGCGCCGGCGAGCCTGAGTCTGGTGAAGCTGACCGTGCCGATCAAGGCCGGGAGGGCGCTCGACGTCGGGACCGGCTGCGGGATCCAGGCGTTGCACCTCGCCGACCGGATCGGCCACCTCGTCGCCACTGATGTGAATCCGCGCGCGCTTCGGCTGACCCGATGGACCGCCGCCCTCAACCGCGTCGAGCTGGACGTGCGTGACGGCAGTCTCTACGAGCCGGTCGCGGGAGAGCGGTTCGACCTGATCGTGAGCAATCCGCCGTACGTGATCGCGCCACCGGCTGCCGACGCGCGGCTCACCTACCGCGAGACGGGGTTCGCTGGAGATGCGGTGGTCGAGCAACTGGTTCGGCAAGCACCGCAGCATCTGACCGAAGGTGGCTGGTGTCAGCTGCTCGCCAACTGGACCTGCGTCCGTGGTCAGGACTGGCGCGAGCGGGTCGCCGGCTGGACCGGCGACAGATCCAGCTGGGCGGTGCAACGCGAGCAGCTCGACCCCGCGGAGTACGTCGAGCTGTGGTTGCGTGACGCCGGTTTGCACGGGCGTCCGGAGTACACGAGCCGGTACGACGCCTGGCTGCGGTGGCTCGACGAGCAACAGGTCGAGGCGATCGGGATGGGCTGGATCAATCTGCACAACACGGCGGGCAGCACGCAGGCCGAGGAATGGCCGTACGAGATCGAGCAACCGATCGGTCCGCACGTGCTCGACAGGTTCGAGCGGATCGAAGGGTTGCCGGCTGAGCTGACCGGGCTGCACCTGACGATGGCCGACGACCTGGTGCAGGAGACGGCCGGGCAGCCGGGCGCCGAGGACCCGGCGACCATCGTGCTGCGGCGGCAGCGTGGCATGCGCCGGGCCGAGCAGGTGGACACGGTGCTCGCCGGGTTCGTCGGTGCCTGCGACGGGGAGCTGAGCGTCGGTCAGATCCTCGACGCGCTCGCCAGTCTGCTGCAGCGCGACGATCTGCACGCCGAGTACCTGCCGAAGATCGCGAACCTCGTCACCGAAGGTTTCCTGACGGCCGAGGGCTGACGCCCGGTGGACCAAGGCGAACGACCGCAAAGACGGTCTCCAGTGAGTGACTCCTGAGATGTGGGGTCAGGTGCGGGGACGGCGGTGACGCTTTTCTTCGTACATGCGGCTGTCGGCGGCGGTGAGCAGGTCGGCGACGGGGGTGCCTTCGGTGCTGCTGGCGTGGCCGATGCTGAGCCTGAGCATGGCGAACCACGGCTCGACGGCGCCGCGGGCCACCCGTTCGGCGGCCGTTTTGATCCGTTCGACCAGCTCGCCGGCTCCGCGGTCGTCGGGGTTGTCCAGGACGACGACGAACTCGTCGCCGCCTGCTCGCGCGACGAGGTCGTCGGCGCGGCACTGCTCGGTCAGCAGTTGGGCGACGCGGCGCAGTACCTCGTCGCCGCAGGCGTGGCCGTGGCTGTCGTTGACGACCTTCAGGTTGTCGACGTCGATCGCGAGCACCGCGATCGAGCGGCCCGACTCCAGCGCCGCGCTCATCCGCTCGTCGAGCGCGCGGCGGTTGCCGACGCCGGTCAGTGGGTCCTCGCGGGCGGCTCGCCACTCGGCGTCGTGCCGGATGGACAGGTCATGGGTCGCGAGTGCGCTCCGTACGGCGTACAGACCGCGCAGCCGCTCCGCCCACCAACCACGCGCGATGGCTCGCGCGTACTGCAGGCCGGAGGCGGCGCCGATGTCGCCGGAGTCGGCGACGATCCGCACCGCGGTGTGGCGCACCAGCGCTTCGACCGGCGGATCCGAGGTGGGTGGCAGGTCGGTCGCGGACCGCGCGGCGGCTTCCATCGCCTCGTCCAGCCGGCCGGCCGACGCGTAGGCCATTGCCAGGTAGGCGCCCGCGATGGCAGCCAGTTCGAGGGAGCCGAGCTTGGTCAGCTGCTCACGGCAGTCCTTCAAAATCACCGCGGCTTCGGCCGGATCGGTGTCGAAGTCGGTGGCCGCCAGCCACAGCCGTCCGGTCATCGGCCAGTAGCCGATCAGGTTCGCGCGGACGATCACCTCGTTCGCCTCGGCCGCCCACCGCCTGGCTTCGTCGCACCGACGCTTGATCTCCTCGTCGTACTCCGGGTCGCCGAGCCGCTCCAGTTCGTGCGCCCAGCGGAGATTGGACTCGGCCAGGTTGAGCCGGGTGATCGCGGGCGACTCGGGCAGTCCGAGCGGATCCACGCCGGCCGCGGCAGCGAGCTCGAAGTGCGGGATGCACAGCTCGAACAGGCGCAGCAGGTCATAGGCGTAGCCGAGGCCGGTATGAGCCCAGCTGGCCAGCCCCGCGTCCCGGGTCCTCGCCAGGGCGTTCTCCGCGGCGACAAGGTCGGCTACCGAGTCGCCACCCTCACCGGTGCGGATCAGGGTGACGATCCGGACCGCGAGCGCGTTCGCCTCCCAGCCGGGCTCGTCGATCGCGCGGGAGACCCGGATGCAACCGTCGACCGCGTCCAGCGCCGTCTCGGCGTCGGCGGCGTGGTGCGCGGCAACGGCTCGCACGTACTCCGCGGCGGCGCGTTCGCTGGTCGGCTCCGGGCCGAGCTCGGCCAGCAGCAACCGGATGTCGGTCGCCGCACCGGCCGGGTCTCCCGACTGGGCCCGCGTCATCGCAGCCGCGATTCGCGCGGTCACCCCCGACGTTTCCCGCACCCGGTCTTCCTTTCGTCCTGCCGATCGCCTACCTGGAACGCCGCTTGTCCTCGTACAGCCGGCTGTCCGCCAGCGGGATCAGCGACTCCACCGCCGCGCCCTCCGCGGTCGCGGCGTACCCGATGCTCACGCTCAGCTTCTTCAGCCAGGGCTTCGCCGTCGTACTCGCGACCAGGGCCACCGCGGCCCGCACCCGCTCGGCCAGCTGAGCGCCACCTTTGGCGTCGGGCTGGTCCAGCACCACGAAGAACTCGTCGCCTCCCGATCGAATCACGGCATCGGTGGCACGTGCCTGTTCCACCAGCAGTTCTGCCACAAGTTGCAGCAGCTCGTCGCCGCAAGCATGCCCGAAAGTATCGTTCACGACCTTCAGGTCGTCCACGTCGATGGCCAGCAGGGTCACCGCGCGCTGCGAGTCACGAGCCGCGGTGAGCCGCTCGTCCATCGCCCGGCGGTTGCCGATCCCGGTCAGAGCATCCTGGCGGGCCGCGTGCCACTCGGCATCATGGCGGGCCGAGAGGTCATGAGCCACCAGCGCGTGCCGCACGGCGTTCAGCGCGCGCCGGCGTTCCTTCCACCAGGCGCGGGCGACCGAACGGGCGTACTCGAGTGCGGCGGTGGCACCAGGTTCACCCGAGCCGGCGGCAAGCTCGGACCGCGTCTGCAGGACCAGGACGTGGGTGGCCGGATCGGCCAGCGGAATCAGGTCGTCGATCGCGCGGTCGGCAGCGGCCCGGGCCTCGTCACCGTTGCCCTGGGCAGCGAATGCCCTGGCCAGATAGGCACCGGCGATGGCCAGCCGCTCGGTCTCGCCGAGTTTGCTGATCTCGTCGCGGCATCTGGTCAGGTCGTCGATCGCCGCTGCCGGATCGGTCGACGTCGCGGCCGCTGCCAGCCAGAGCCGGGCGCTCACCCGCCAGTACTCCTGGCTCTCGTCGTCGACGATCACCTTCTCGGCCTCGCGGGCCCAGTGCGCGGCGGCCGCGAGCAACTTGCCGACCTCGCCCTGGTACGACGGATCGCCGAGCCGCTCGAGCTCGTGAGCCCAGCGCAGATGGGTCTCGGCCAGGTTGAGCCGGTCGATCGCGGGAGACTCGGCCAGCTCGAGAGCGTCGGCGTCGATCCCGGTGGCGATCTCGTAGTGCGGCACGCAGAGCTCGAACAGCCGCAGTACGTCGTACGCGTAGCCGAGGCCGGTGTGGGCCCAGCCACGCAGCCCGGGGTCGGTGGTCCGGCTCAGGGCGTGCTCGGCGGCGACCAGGTCGCTGATGGTGTCGCCACCACGGCCGCTTCTCGCGAGGGTGATGATCCGGATCGGGAGCGCGTTGGCCTCCCAGCCCGGCTCGTCGATCGCGCGGGCGACGGCCAGGCACTCCGCCACTGCCGCGAGCGCCTCGTCGGCGTCGCTGGCGTGGTGAGCCGTCACTCCGCGGACGTACTCCGCCGCTGCCAGCTCATAACTCGGTACGCCGCCGAGCTCGGCGCGGATGGCTTCGAGCTGAGCGGCCGCGACGACATGGCCGCCCGACTGGGCAAGCGTCATGGCCGCTGCGATCCGCGCGGACAACACCCCTGCCTCCATCCCGCCCCCCTTGGTTATCCGCTGTCGAGGCGCGGAGTTCCCAGACACCCTCTTAGCTCAGACCGCCCATTGTGACCGCGCCGGAGTCCTCTGTCACGGGTCAGCCGGCGGCTTGTTGGGCGGCGGCGACGGCGTGCAGCCGGACCGGCAGCGACTCCACGCCGTAGACGATGGAGAAGTCGCGGAAGCGGAGCTGGTCCTCGGCGACGGCCAGGGACAGGTCGGGAAAGCGGTTGGCGAGGGCGCTGAAGGCGGCTCTCAGTTCCATCCGGGCCAGCTCGGCACCGACGCAGCGGTGCATGCCGTGACCGAAGGCCAGATGGGCGGCCGGCGCGCGCCGGGGCCAGAAGTCCTCCGCGTCGCCACCGAAGACGGCCTTGTCGCGGTCGGCGCCGGACAGTGAGACAGCGACCAGGTCGCCCTTCTTGACCTGCTGACCGAACAGCTCCTGGTCGTGCTTGGCGAACCGCGGGAAGGCGACCTGGACCACCGTCAGGTAGCGCAGGAGCTCCTCGACGATCTCGTCCACCGACTCCGGCTCGTCCCGCAGCCGGGCGAAGCTCTCCGGGTCGCGCAGCAGCACCAGGGTGCCGAGCGCCAGCATGCTCGCGGAGGTCTCGTAGCCACCGAGGAAGACGCCGTCAGCGAGCCCACCGAGCTCGATGTCGTCGATCCCGTCGCCGTGCTCGCGGATGATCGAGCCGATCAGGCCGTCACCGGGGTGCTGCCGTTGTTTGCCGACGATCTCGAACAGGAACTCGCGCGACTCGCTGGCCGAGCCGAAGACGCCGATCCCGCCGCCGGACAGGTCGAACCGGGCCGGACCGAGGGCCCGGAACCGATCACGGTCGGACTCCTCCACACCGAGCAGATCGGCGATCAGCAGGAACGGCACGTTGAAGGCGAAGTCGGCGACGATGTCGGCGACCGGGCCCTTGGCCTCCATCAGGTCGAGCTGGTCGTTGACGATCTTCTCGATCATCGGCTCCAGCCGGGCCAGCCGGCGCTTGGTGAACTCCGGCGTCAGCAGCTTGCGCAGCCGGGTGTGGTCCGGTGGATCGGTGAAGCCCAGGCCGCCGATGCCCTCGGCCGGCTTGTTCGGGTCCGAGCCGATCATCGGCCGGATGTCGTTGCTGAAGTTGGTCGAGTCGGCCAGGACCGCCTTGGCCTCGGCGTGACCGGTGACCATCCAGACGTTCAGCCCGAACAGGTTGGCCAGCTTGTGCACCGGCTCGACCTCCCGGATCGTGCCGAGCTCGGGCACCGGGTCGAGGCCCTCGCGCCGTAGGGGCATCGAGACCTGGCGCGGGAACACCCGCATCTTCGACAGGTTCAGACCACCTTTGCGGGTGGTCCGGTTCAGCACCCGGCTGCCGACCCATCTCTTCAGGTATGTCGCAACCATGACTCCCACGCGCCCTCTCTGAAACTGCTGCCCCCGACGGCTTTCGGCTACTTCGAAAGTAGCGGCAGTGGGGACCAGATCTGATGGTGTTGGCACTACTGATGCAGTGGCGTTGGCACCACCATGGGAGGGGGCCATGGCGTTGCTCGGTGTTGCCAGCTCAGACCTTGTCATGGACGAGGGCCCGGAAACCACCGGAACCCACCTGTACCGTCCCCTGGGACGGCTGACAGGTGGGTTCCGGGGTAGCTCAGGGGAAGTTCAGCCGAAAGTCGGATGCGTTCGATCCGGCCGGCTGCTGGCTCAGGCGCTCTTGCAGACCAGTCGTGCCTCCGCCCAGTCCGCATGGTCGCTGGTGACACCGTCACCGGCATCGGTCACCTGCAGGGTCAGCAACTGTCCGCCGGTCGTGTCGACCGTGATGGGCACGGTGGGCGAGTTCCCGGTCAGCAGATCGGATGTGTACTTCGCCACACCGTCGACCAGCACCTTGAAGCTCACCTTGCCACGATCCGCCACCTCGTCGTCGATCCCGGCCTTGGCGGTGAAGGCCGTGCAGTTGCCGCCGATCCGGACCGTCACCGACGACGCCGCGTGCGTTCCCAGGCCCTTGGCGTACTGCGTTCCGTCGAGGGTCAGGGCCGCTCCGTCACCGGCGCCGTCCTCGCCGTTGCTCTTGTCCCGCTCGACCGGGCCCCAGCCGTTGGCCGAGTCGACCCACTCCAGATCGCTCACCCAGGGCTGACCGGTCGGCGCCGGAGGCAACGGCTTGTCCGCCAGGGTCGCGGCGAAGAAGCCGAGACCGCCGCCAGGCAGCTTGATCGCCTTCACCGTCTTGCCGGGCGTCAGCGCAACGGCTGTGTAGAACACCCGGTAGTCCGTGGTGGTGTTGGCCAAGCCGGCGGCGGTGTACCGGCCTTTCACGGCGGCGGCGACCTTCGCGCCGCCGGTGGCCGGGTCCTGGCAGCACCAGTTCGGCAACTGCAGAGGCGCTTGGGACTCGGTGCCGTCGGTGTAGATGACCGTCACGCTGCCCTTCGCGTTCAGGCTCGCGCCCGCACCGAGCAGGGCCAGGTGCGATCCGGTTCCGGAGACGAGGATCGGGGCGGACTGGTTCTTGACCAGGTTCGGCGTACCGGGGGCTCCGGTCGGCCAGGTGAAGTCAGCGCCCTGCACAGTTACCTTGGCGCCCGGCGTGAAACCCCCGCCGGCCAGCGCCTCGCCGTTGAAGCTGTTGCCGGAGCCATCGAAGTTGCCCTGAGCAAATGTCTTCGCATCGCTGACGCCGACCACTGTCGCTGCCTGCGACAACGATCCGTAGGGTAACTGCGCCGTGGCGACAGTGCTGTTGCCGTAGCTGTCCTCGTGCACCTGGTACGTCGCGTCGAGGCGCAGCGTGAAGGCCGCCGGTTTGACCGATGCCGCCGGTGTCACCGCGAGCTTGGTGGTGACTGTCCTGCCCGGCTCCACCTTGGCGAAAGTGCTGGTACCAGTAGCAGTCCACCCCGTCGGCAGGTCCAGGGCGAGGCGCACGTTGCGCATGGTCGCCGCGCTGGGGTTGGTGAAGGTGGCAGTCAGCTCGGTGGCCTGTCCCGGCGCGTTCCACAGTGCGGGGGAGGAGAGCTCCGGCGTACCGGTGGACTCGAGTACTGCCTTGCCGCCGCCGACCGAGGTGGTGCCGGCCAGCCGCACAGTGGCGTCCTTCGCAGTGGAGACGGACGCGGTCTTCACGAGCACCACGCCGTTCTCGTAGAACCAGCCGGTGGATGCGGCGAGGTACGCGGCCTTGTCGGCGTGCTTGTTGAGCTGCACGTTGTCCACCGAGACGTCGCGCGGGGCGGTGCCGGTGTGGACGGTCAGCTCGTAGGGACGCGAGCTCGGCTTGCCGGCGTACGAGCCCTTGCTGGCGCCGATCTTGACGGTGACGTCACCGCGGGCGGCGACAGGTGCGGTGACCTCCAGCAACTGCGTGGCCGACTTGGCCTGCTTGTAGTCCCGCGTGACGCGGTCGTCCTCGTAGAGGCTGAACGACGACTTGCCCTCCGGGTAGACGTCGATGGTCAGCCGGTCGCCGAAGCCCTGCTCGGCCGCGTTGTTGATCCCGCTCTTCCACATCGGTACGACGGCGCCGGCCTTGACGAACAGCGGCAGTGTGTCCAGCGGTGCGTGGTAGCCGTTGACCGTGGTCGGCCCCTGGTGGACCTTGCCGGTCCAGTAGTCCACCCAGTTGCCCTTGGGCAGGTAGATGCCGCTCTTCACGTCGTCGGCGCCCCACATCGGCGCCACCAGGAACTCCTTGCCGGCCAGGAACTCGTACTTCGCCGTGTCGTCCCAGGTCTTCGGGTCGTCCGGGTACTCCAGCACCAGGGAGCGGTTCAGCGGAGCGCCGGTGGCGTGCGCCTCGGCGGCGTACGAGTAGAAGTAGGGCAGCAGGCGCTCGCGCAGCTTGAGGTACTTGCGGTTGATCGAGGTGTACGGCTCGCCGTACGTCCACGGCTGCTTGTACGCCGGTGTCGCCCACCCCGACATGGTCATGAACGCCGGGTTGAACACCTTCCACTGCAGGTCTCGCGTGTAGCTGGTCGGGGAGCCGCCGAAGATCCCGTCGACGTCGCCCGCGCTGTAGGCGATCCCGGAGTTGCCGGAACCGGTGATGGCCGGGATCTGCCACTTGATCGCGTCCAGCGAACCGCTGTGGTCGCCGGTCCACTGCACTGCACAGCGCTGTGCTCCTGCCCAGCCCTCGACCATCCAGGCGTAGCCGCGAGCGTTGCTGTGCTGCTCGATGCCGCTGTGCGCGGTGTCGCAGGCACTGAGCGCGTACCGGTAACCCGGGCCGACCCAGGCTACGTCCAGCTTGCGTACGCGGACTCCCGCGTCGCCTACCTCTTCGGGCTGGCGATCCAGGGACGACTGCGTCCACAGGCCCATCTGGATGTTCCGCTTGCGCAGCTCGTCGCCGGTCTGCTTGAGCGCGGGGATCTCCCGCTTGCCCCACCAGGTGCCCTCGACCTGCTCCGACTCGGTGTTGGCGGAGTAGCCGCAGCCGTAGTCGTCGTTGACCAGCATCCAGCCGCCGGGCATGTCCTCGTCCTGGAACCGCTGCGCGACCTTCACTGCGTCAAGCGTGGTCACCTTGTCCGGATTCACCTTCCAGTCGTTGCTGGGGTCCGGGTCGGTGGCGTAGTGGCCGCGGTTGTAGCAGTCCGAGTCGCCGTACTCGAGTCCGTAGATCGGCGGCATGAAGGGCCGGCCGGTGAGCTCGGTGTAGCGGTTCAGTGAGGTCTTGAGGTCGCCGACGAAGTAGTACGCGTCGAACCGCTTCTCGTCGTGCTTGGTGACGACGGGGGTGGTGAAGCTGTAGCTGCCCGGGGCGAAGGTGTTCCGCAGTACGCCGTACCCGGCGGTGCTCATGTAGTACGGCGAGGCGTTCGGGTTGCCGCCGTCCTCCCAGTTGAAGTCGCGAGCGACCGTGATGGTCTGGTCGCGATGGGAGAACCGGCCGTTCTGCATGCCGCCGCCGAAGAACTGCTCGGTGGCGCCGCGACTCAGCGACTGGCTGGCGGCGGTGTCGGTCCAGGTCAGCGGCGCGGTCTCGGACCAGACCTGCTGGCCGTTCGCCCGGTAGAGCGAGAAGCGCAGCGGTGACTTGTTGGCCCGGACCTCGATCTTGCCGGTCGTCAGCGAGTAGTAGCTGCCCTTGTCGGCCCAATTGGTGGCGGGCTTGGGGTAGTCGGTCTTGACGACGATGTTCGACGCCGGTGCGGTCGGGTCGGTCGGTGGCGTGTTGGCCGGGTCGGTGAACGTGCCGTCCGGCGCCAGCCAGATCCGGAACACGTCGTCCTTGACGAACACGACCCGCACCTTCGCAGTACCCGCAGTGAGCGTGTACTGCGCGGTGTCGGCGGCGAAATCGGTCACTGCTCCGAGGGCGGTGCCTGCCGTCGCTGCGGCGGTTTCTGCGCTGGCGGGAGCGACGGCGTTGGCCAGGGCACCCGCAACTAAGGCCAGGGATGTCCCGGCGATGACTACTGAACGTTTAACGCGGACAAAGATGCTCACGAGTGCCTCACTTCACGCATCTATGAACAGGATTGGGCTATTGATAACCCACCCGGTGTCCGGTTGTCACTAGTTGGGGGCGGACTCGTCGTCATGAAGTTGAGACGCGGTCTCCGCCGAGTGGGGGGATCGCGGCACCGAGCGGGCGGCGACGATGATTCGCATGACGAACTATCAAAGCTTCAGCCGCCGCCGGATCGTCACCGCCGGCCTGGCGGCGGGCTTGATCTTGTCGACCCCCGCGGCAGCGAGCGCATACCCGGTGGACGAGCGCGATCGCGGGACCGCCGCCGGCAGCACGCTCGCCGCGGCCGCCACCGCGCCGACGTACCCGCCGACGAAGATCAAGGTGCCCGCGCCGACCGGGCCGAACAGGATCGGTACGACGGAGCTCCACCTGGTCGACCGCGAGCGCAGGGACGAGCGTGCGCCGGGCGGCCGGCGGGAACTGATGGTGAGTGTCTGGTACCCCGCCCGGCCGCGAGCGGAGGGTCCGTTCGCCAAGTACATGCCGGCGAAGACCGCGGACGCGCTGAGCCGAAGCTTGTCGAAGGCAACTTTCGGGCTCAGGGAGCCGCTGTTCGACTTCGCTGGTAGCGACACGCAGGCGCGGGACGGCGTACCGGCTCAGTTGGGAAGGCACCCGGTGGTCCTGTACTCGCCGGGCTACCCGCTCAGCCGGTTCTACGGCACGGCCCAGGTGGAGGAGCTGGCCAGCCGCGGGTACGTCGTCGTCACGATCGACCACACGCACGAGGGACCGGTCGAGTTTCCCGGCGGCCGGTTCGCGCCGGGCACCGACCTCGTGCTGCCGACCGCGGCGGAGACCAAGGCGTTCGTGGACACGCGGGTGGCGGACACGCGGTTCGTGCTCGACCAGCTGACGCTGCTGGCGCGCGGGTTCAACCCGGACGCCGGGCGGCGCGATCTCCCTTCGGGGTTGCGGCAGGCGCTGGATCTGCGCAAGGTCGGGATGTTCGGCTTCGCGGCCGGTGGCCACACGGCGGCCAACGCGATCGCCGCCGACGGGCGGATCAAGGCCGGCGCGAATCTAGACGGCACGCTCGCCTACGACCTGCAGGCAGGACCGCTCGGGCCCGCCGCCGAGCGTGGTCTGGACCGGCCGTTCCTGCTCTTCGGCTCCGACGACAGGCAGCGAACCGACTCCGCCAGCGCGGGCGACTACGACATGTCCTGGGCGGCCTTCTGGAAGAACCAGCGCAGCTGGAAGCTGAACCTGCAGTTGCCGGGATCGAACCACCTCGGCTTCTCGGACTACCAGTTCTTCTTCTACGACGTCTTCTACGGACTCACCCAGGACGAGGACGGCGCGGTCCAGGTCCAGGCCAACGTCACCGGCATCCTCGACCGCCGGCGGATGCTGGCCGCTCAGCGCGCCTACCTGACCGCCTTCTTCGACCGCTTCCTCAAGGAGCAGTCCCAGCCGTTGCTGAAGAAGGAGTCGAAGGACTTTCCGGAGGTCGAGTTCGTCCGCTGATCACACCGGCGGAGGACTCGCACGCGCCCCGGGTATCCCGCCCGAGGTCGTCACCGAGGGTCCCGGAAGGGTCGATCCGGAGGTGCCGGTGAGCTGCCCGCGACTCGCGCCGACCGTGTTCCCCGGCCGGTTTCTGAAACCCTGATGAGGTCGGCGGCGCCCCGAGCGGTTACCGTGCGTTGAGAAATGCGTTGCTGTCGGCCGTACTCTGTCCTCGGACGGTGCGGTTTTGGGTTCGGGGGAACAAGGCAGTCCGGCTGCAGGGTTGAAGCATTGACGGCGTTGACAGGCAAGGAGCGCAGTGGCAGCGGCAACAGGGACCAAGAAATCGTCCGGTAAGTCGTCGACGGCGGCTGCGGGTCAGCGTCGGCTGGTGATCGTCGAGTCGCCGAAGAAGGCCCGGATGATCGCCGGTTTCCTGGGCGCCGGTTATGTGGTGGAGTCGAGTTTCGGTCACATCCGGGACCTGCCGAAGGGCGCCGACGAGATCCCGGCGAAGTACAAGGGCCTGCCCTGGGCACGGCTCGGGGTGAACATCGAGGACCACTTCGACCCGCTGTACGTCGTACCGGCGGACAAGAAGGCGCAGATCCGCAAGCTGAAGGATCTGCTGAAGGACGCCGACGAGCTCTACCTGGCCACCGATGAGGACCGCGAGGGCGAGGCCATCGCGTGGCACCTGCTGGACGAGCTGAAGCCGAAGATCCCGGTCAAGCGGATGGTCTTCCACGAGATCACGCCGAAGGCGATCCAGGACGCGGTCGGCAGCGCGCGGCAGATCAACGACGCGCTCGTCGACGCCCAGGAGGCGCGGCGGATCCTGGACCGGCTGTACGGCTACGAGGTCTCGCCGGTGCTGTGGAAGAAGGTCATGCCGAAGCTGTCGGCCGGCCGGGTGCAGTCGGTCGCGATCCGGATGGTGGTCGATCGCGAGCGCGACCGGATCGCCTTCCGCTCCGCGTCGTACTGGGACCTGGACGCCAAGCTCGACGCCGGCGAGGGCAAGACACCGCGGATCTTCCCGTCCCGGCTGGTCTCGGTGGACAGCCGCCGGATCGCCCAGGGCCGCGACTTCGCCTCGACCGGTGAACTGAAGAGCGAGAACACCGTCCACCTGGACGAGACGACCGCCACCGCGCTGGCCGCGGCGCTGCAGGAGTCGACGTTCAAGGTCCGCTCGATCGAGTCCAAGCCCTACACCCGCAAGCCGTACGCGCCGTTCCGGACCACCACGCTGCAGCAGGAGGCCGGGCGCAAGCTGAACATGTCCGCCTCGCAGACGATGCAGATCGCGCAGCGGCTGTACGAGAACGGCAACATCACCTATATGCGTACGGACAGCGTCACGCTGTCCGACACCGCGATCACCGCGGCCCGGGCGCAGGTCCGCGAGCTGTACGGCGCGTCGTACCTGCCGGACAAGCCGCGGGTCTACACCTCCAAGGTGAAGAACGCGCAGGAGGCGCACGAGGCGATCCGGCCGGCCGGTGAGCACTTCCAGACGCCGGCCCAGACGGGTCTGAGCGGTTCGGAGTACCGGCTGTACGAGCTGATCTGGATGCGCACGATCGCGTCCCAGATGAAGGACGCGGCCGGCAACAGCGTCTCGATCAAGATCGGCGCCTTGGCCTCGACCGGGGAGAACTGCGAGTTCACCTCGTCCGGCCGGGTGATCACCTTCCACGGCTTCCTGAAGGCCTACGTCGAGGGTGCGGACGACCCGTCGCACGAGACCGACGACCGCGAGACGCAGATCCCGGACGTGGCCGAGGGCGACGTGCTGCCGGCCACCGAGGTGTTCGCCTCCGGCCACGAGACCAAGCCGCCGTCGCGCTTCACCGAGGCGACGCTGATCGCGCAGCTGGAAGACCGCGAGATCGGCCGGCCGTCGACGTACGCGTCGATCCTGGGCACGATCCAGGCGCGGGGCTACGTGTACAAGAAGGGCACCGCGCTGGTGCCGGCCTGGCTGGCCTTCGCCGTGGTGCGACTGCTGGAGCAGCACTTCACCCGGCTGGTCGACTACGCGTTCACGGCCTCGATGGAGGACGTGCTGGACGACGTCGCCGCCGGCAACCTGCAGCGCGAAGGTGTGCTCGGGCGGTTCTACTTCGGTGACGACGGCGTCGAGGGCCTGCAGTCCATGGTCAGTGACCTCGGCGACATCGATGCCAGGGAGATGTCGACCTTCCCGGTCGGTGACGCCGACAGCGGGATCGTCGTCCGGGTCGGGCGGTACGGGCCGTACGTCGAAGGGCCGGATGAGACCCGGGCGAACGTGCCCGAGGACCTGCCGCCGGACGAGCTGACCGTCGAGCGGGCCAAGGAGCTGCTCTCGCAGCCTTCCGGAGTCGAGCTCGAGCTCGGTACGACGCCGGACACCGGGCTGAAGGTGGTCGCGAAGGCCGGTCGTTACGGGCCCTATGTGACCGAGGTGCTGCCGGAGGACGCGCCGAAGAGCGCCAAGCCGCGGACCGGGTCGCTGCTGTCGACGATGCAGCTGGACACGGTGACTTTGGAAGATGCGTTGCGGCTGCTGTCGCTGCCGAGGGTGGTCGGCAAGGACCCGGAGACCGGGGACGAGATCACCGCGCAGAACGGGCGCTACGGGCCGTACCTGAAGAAGGGCACGGACTCGCGGTCGCTGCAGACCGAGGAGCAGATGTTCGACATAACCCTCGAGGAAGCGCTGAAGATCTACGCCGAGCCGAAGCAGCGGGGGCGTCGTGCCGCCGCGCCGCCGTTGAAGGAGCTGGGCGAGGACCCGGAGTCGGGTCAGCCGGTGGTGGTGAAGGAAGGCCGCTTCGGGCCGTACGTCACCGATGGCGAGACCAACGCGACCCTGCGCAAGGACGACTCGGTCGAGACGATCTCGCTGCTGCGCGCGTCGGAACTGCTGGCGGACAAGCGGGCTCGTGGACCGGTGAAGAAGAAGGCACCGGCCAAGAAGGCGGCCAAGAAGACCACCGCGAAGAAGACGACGGCCAAGAAGACGGCCGCGAAGAAGACCGCGGCCAAGACCGCCACCAAGAAGACGGCGGCGAAGAAGACCACCACGGCGGCCGGCGCCGCGAAGAAGACGGCGGCGAAGAAGGCCTGATGCCCGGTACTGCGAAGGGCCCGGCCGAGGTCACCGCGCAACGCCTCCGAGAACGAGGCGAACGCGTGACCCCGGCCCGGCTCGCCGTGGTCGAGGTACTGGCCGCCACCGACGAACACCTGAGCGCCGAGCAGATCGGCGAACGGGCCGAGGAACTGCGGCCGGGCATCCACCGGGCAACGGTCTACCGGGCGCTGGACGCGCTGGGCGAGTTCGGCCTGGTGACGCACGTCCACCTCGGGCGCGCCGGTACGACGTACCACTTGGCGGGTGAGCTGGCCCCCCGGCATCTGCATCTGCGGTGCAGCGAGTGCGGGACAGTGGTGGATGTGGCGGGGGACATTTTGGATCCCGTGCGGCGCAAGCTGCTGCGTGAGCTGGGCTTCCACCTGGCGCCGGAGCAGGTCGCGCTGGTGGGGGTCTGCAAGGACTGCAGCGCTCAATAGCCTGCGTCTTGCCAGGCTCGTGGCGCTGGGCGCCACCTCGCTCTGAGTGGGTTCTCGGGTGAGTGCTCCAGTTGACGTGTCTTTGACGGCTATTGCGGATGGCCAGATCTGGGCGCGCGAGGTGCGCGGTGCGGTGGTAGAAGTTCAGGCTCGTCGCATCGAGGCGGTGGGTGGCGTCAGCATCCGGGCGGAGGCGAGGTGGCGCCCAGCGCCACGAGCCGGGGCGCGGCGAAGTCGCGGATCGATCTCCAGGTAGGTCCGGACAAAGTGATCCAGATGCTGTCCATATTTGTTCATCGGTGTGGATTTGTGACGGGATCGGTCGTAGGGTCGATGGTTGTGACCTACGACCACAGTTATGTCGAAAACTTTGCTTCGGGTGCGGGTGTGCTGGCTCCGCGGGCCTGGCTGGATGATGATTCGGCTCGGGTGCCGCTCGGTGGGGAGTGGAGGTTTCGGCTCTCGGCCAGTTTGGAGGAGGCGCCGGACGATCTGACGGAGCCTGCCGTCTCGGGCTGGGACACGATCGTGGTGCCGGGGCACTGGCAGCTCGCGGGGTACGGGGCGCCGGCGTACACGAATATCGACTATCCCTTTCCGGTCGATCCGCCGCGGGTGCCGACGGCCAATCCGACCGGGGACTACGTCCGGACCGTGACTGTGCCGGGGGACTGGGACGGGCGCCAGGTGGTGTTGCGGTTCGAGGGGGTGGACTCGCGCTTCGCGGTGTTCGTCGACGGGACTCCGGTCGGGTGGTCGTCGGGGTCGCGGCTGCCGAGCGAGTTCGACCTGACCGAACTGGTTGCCCCCGGCAAAGAGGTGCGGATCGCGGTCCGGGTGCACCAGTGGTCGGCCGGGTCCTACGTCGAGGACCAGGACATGTGGTGGTTGTCCGGGATCTTCCGTGAGGTCAACCTGCTCGGACTCGCGCCGCAGGCTCCGACCGATGTGTTCGTGCACGCCTCGTACGCCGATGGCGCCGGCACGCTGAAGGTCGACTCCGACGTGCCGGGCACCGTGGTCGTCGAGGAGCTCGGGCTGGAGTTCCCGACCGGGTTCGAGACGCCGGTTCCGGCGGTCGAGCCGTGGAGTGCCGAGAGCCCACGCCTCTACGGCGCCGTACTGCGGACCGCGGGCGGCGAGGTCCGCCTCAAGGTCGGCTTCCGGACGGTGGCGATCGTGGACGGCGTACTGACGGTGAACGGCAACCGGGTGCTCTTCAACGGGGTCAACCGGCACGAGTTCCACCCCGATCGTGGCCGGGCGCTGACCGAACAGGACATGCTCGACGACGTGCTGATCATGAAGCGGGCCGGGATCAACGCGGTCCGCACCAGCCACTACCCGCCGCACCCGCACTTCCTCGACCTGTGCGACCAGTACGGCCTGTACGTCGTCGACGAGTGCGACCTGGAGACCCACGGTTTCGGCTACGAGCCCGAGCCGCCGAAGCTGCCGAACCCAGTGATGGATCCGCGCTTCGAGGCCGACCTGGTCGACCGGATGCGGCGGATGGTCGAGCGGGACAAGAACCACCCGAGCATCGTCATCTGGTCGCTCGGCAACGAGTGCGGGATGGGCGAGAACCTTCGTTCGATGTACGCGTTCACCCGTGATCGCGATCCGTCGCGGCCGGTGCACTACGAGCGGGACACGCAGGCGGAGTTCGTGGACGTGTACTCGCAGATGTACACGTCGCCGGAGGACGTCGCGCGGATCGGCGAGGACCCTTCGTCGTACCGGGGGTTGCCGTTCATCCTGTGCGAGTACGGGCACGCGATGGGCAACGGGCCGGGCGGGCTGGCCGACTACCACGCGCTGTTCGAGAAGTACCCGCGGTGCCAGGGCGGGTTCATCTGGGAGTTCATCGACCACGGGTTGCGGACGTCGGTGGACGGCAAGGAGTTCTACGCGTACGGCGGTGACTTCGGCGAGGAGATCCACGACGGCAACTTCGTCTGCGACGGGCTGCTGTTCCCGGACCGGACGCCGACGCCGGGGATGCTGGAGTACGTCAAGGTGATCGAGCCGCTGGTGATCGGCGGTGATGCCACCGGGATCACCATCACCAACCGGTACGAGGTGCTGGACACCAGCCACCTGACCCTCCGAGTGGTCACCGAGATCGCGGGCGAAATGGTCGGCAGCGGGAATCTTCCGGTCCCGCTGATCGGCCCGGGCGAGACTGCCGTGCTGGAGCTGCCGCCGGGCATCATCGCTCAGGCCGAGGCGGGGCTCCCGGAAACCTGGGTCACCATCACGGCAGAGCTGACGGAGCCGACCAGCTGGGCCGAGGCCGGGCACCGGATCGCATGGGGCCAGATTCGGCTGGACCAGCCGACTGGGCCGCGCCACATCGCGGCGGCTGCGCCTGAAGGCGGCGTGATGGCCGACGTAAGCAACACCGCGACCGGTGCGGACGCCGCAGCTGGCGGCGGTGCAAGCGCTGGGGGAGCTTCGCTTGCCGAGACGGCAACTGCCTCCACCTCTTCTTCGTCCGGTGCCGAGGTCGCCGGAGGCGGCGAGGCGCGGCACGCGCGGAGTAACGCGGGGGAGGACGTCACCGCCGGAGTTCACGGCATCGGCGTTGCCTCGCTGGGAATCAGCAACCTGCGGCTGGATGTCTGGCGAGCTCCGATCGACAACGACGTGATCCCGGGGGTTTCAGACGCCTGGAGAGAAGCCGGGCTGCATCGGGTGCAGCACCGGGTGGTGTCGGCTGGGCTGGTCGACGGTGCTTGGGAGGTTGTCACCAGGACGGCGCCGCCGGCGCTGCAGTGGGGTCTGGTCGCTACCTGGCGCTGGACTCACGGGCAGAACGGGTCAGTCGTGCTCGACCTCTCTGTAGAGCCCGACGGCCAGGTCCCGGCGACCTTGCCACGATTGGGCATCACCTTCGAGCTGCCGAAGGTCGGTCAGGTCGAGTGGTTCGGCACCGGCCCCAGCGAGGCGTACGTCGACACCCGCGCCGCCGCGGCGGTCGGTAAGTACTCCGGCACGATCGCACAACTGCAGACGCCCTACGTGCGCCCGCAGGAGAACGGTCATCGCATCGACACCCGCTGGGCTCAGCTGGACTCGTTGCGGGTGGAGGCTGCTCCCGACCTCTTCGGCCTGACCGTCCGGGACTGGACCACAGCCGACCTGGCCAACGCGAAGCACGCGCCCGACCTGGTCGCCGGCGACACCACCTACGTCACTCTCGACCTGGCGCAGGCAGGTATCGGCTCCAACTCCTGTGGCCCGGCCCTCCCCGACCGGTACCAGCTCCACACGGCGGCAGCCTCGTTGTCGCTCCGCTTCACCACCGGCTGACGCGAACACAACGACAGGCAGTGGTCGGCTCAGACAGCTGACCCGGCCCTGGCCTACGCCTGGCGGGCAGCCGACCGGGTGACCACTGCCTGTCGTTGTGTACGCAAGTACGAGGTTGTCGATGCGCCCGACTAGGCTTCTGGGTGTGCCGGAGGTATACGACCCGCTGACTGATCCTGCACCGGCGCACGACGTGCGCGCGGTGTTGCGGATCAAGGCGTTCCGGCGGCTCTGGATCGGGTTCGGGCTGTCCAGCCTGGGCGACTGGATCGGGCTGCTGGCGCTGACCGCGATGGCGAAGTCCTTCGCCGGCGACGACTACCAGGCGGCCAACTTCGCGATCGGTGGCGTGCTGTTCCTGCGGGTGCTGCCCGCGCTGGTGATGGGACCGGTGGCCGGCTGGGTCGCCGACCGGCTGGACCGGCGCGCGACGATGATCATCGGCGACTTCGTCCGGGCGGCGTTCTTCGTCAGCATCCCGATCGTCGGCACCCTCACCTGGGTGCTGGTGGCGACCGTGCTGATCGAGATCGTCAGCCTGATCTGGGGCCCGGCCAAGGACGCCAGCGTGCCCAACCTGGTGCCCCGGCACCGGCTGGAGGCGGCCAACCAGCTGAGCCTGATCACCACCTACGGGTCGGCGCTGCCGGCGGCCGCGATCTTCACCGCGATCACGCTGGCCACCCGCGGTCTGGGCGGCAACTTCTCGATCAACCTGGCCGTCTACGTGAACGCGGCCACCTTCTTCATCTCCGGCCTGGCGATCATCTCGGTCGCGGAGATCGGCCGCTCCGGCCGCCACGACCACGAGGGCCATCCGACCCTGTGGCGCACGATGGTCGAGGGCTGGTCCTACGTCACCGGTACGCCGGTGGTGCGTGGCCTGGTGGTCGGCATCTCGGGCGCCTTCGCGGCCGGCGCGGTCGTGATCGGCCTCGGCCGGACCTACGTCGAGGACCTGGACGCGGGCGATCCCGGGTACGGCGTGCTCTTCGGCGCCGTCTTCGGCGGTCTCGCGCTGGGGATGGGGTTCGCGCCGCGGATCTTCTCCGGCCTGTCGCGCCGCCGGCTGTTCTCCGCCGGCCTGGTCGGGTCGGGGATCGGGCTGGCCGGCCTGGCGCTGATCCAGCAGATCGAGATCGCCACCATGATCGCGATCCTGCTCGGCTTCTGCGCCGGCGCCTCCTGGGTCTCCGGCTACACGCTGCTCGGGCTCGAGGTGCCGGACGCGGTGCGTGGCCGGACCTTCGCGTTCGTGCAGTCCGCGGTCCGGACGGTGCTCGCGGTCACGCTGGCGATCGCGCCGTTCGTCGCGGGCGCGATCGGGCGCCGGACGGTGTCGGCCGGTGGCCGCTCGATCAGCTACAACGGCGCCGCGATGACGATGCTGATCGCCGCGGTGCTGGCCACCGTGATCGGGGTGGTCGCCTGGCGGCAGATGGACGACCGTCCCGGCGTACCGTTCTGGCGCGACCTGCGCCGCAGCTTCGGCAAGACTCCCGGGGTCTATCCGACCACCGGCCTGTTCATCGCGCTCGAGGGTGGCGAAGGCGCGGGCAAGTCGACGCAGTCCGCCCTGCTGGTCGAGTGGTTGACCGAGCAGGGCCAGGAGGTGCTGCTCACCCGCGAGCCGGGCGCCACCGACCTGGGGAGGACGCTGCGCCAGATCGTGCTCGACCCGGCGACCGGCGACATCTCGCACCGCGCCGAAGCCCTCCTGTACGCCGCCGACAAGGCGGAGCACGTCGACAAGGTGATCAAACCGGCGCTCAAGTCCGGCGCCGTCGTCATCACCGACCGGTACGTCGACTCCGCGCTGGCCTACCAAGGCTCCGGGCGGGACCTGAAGCTGGACGAGGTCGAGCGGGTGAACCGCTGGGCGACCGACGACCTGCGGCCCAACCTGACGATCCTGCTGGACCTGCCCCCCAAGAGTGGGCTCGGCCGATTCGAGGAGCGAGACCGGATCGAGGCCCAGTCCGCCGAGTTTCACGAACGGGTCCGGACGGCGTTCCTGGAGCTCGCGGCGGCCGAGCCGCAGCACTACCTGGTCCTCGACGGCAGCCAGGACCGGGCCGAGATCGCGGCGCAGATCCGGGCTCGCCTGCTGCCGCTGCTGCCGAAGGTGGGGTAGGTCGTGCCGGATCGAGCTGCGCCGCCGAGCACCCGTTCGCGACGGCACGGAATGAGGAGACAGGTCCGATGACGGTTTGGGACGACCTGGTCGGCCAGGAGCCCGCGGTCGCCGTACTGCGCAAGGCCGTGTCGGGCGCGTCGGCGCGCCTGCGGGGCGAGGGCGGCACGGCCACCAACGGGATGACGCACGCCTGGCTGATCACCGGCCCGCCCGGGTCCGGCCGGTCCAATGCGGGCAGGGCTTTCGCCGCCGCGCTGCAGTGCCTGACCGAGGGCTGCGGCGAGTGCGCGGTCTGCGCCACCGCGCTCAACGGCGCGCACCCCGACGTGACGCTGATCCGCACGGAGCTGCTGTCGATCCGGGTCAGCGAGATCCGCGAACTGGTACGCCGGGCCGCGATGAGCCCGACCCAGGGCCGTTGGCAGGTGATGCTGATCGAGGACGCCGACCGGCTGACCGACCAGGCCGCGGACGCGCTGCTGAAGAGCATCGAGGAGCCGGCGGCACGCACGGTGTGGGTGCTCTGCGCGCCGACGGTCGAGGACGTCGTGCCGACGATCCGGTCGCGCTGCCGTCTGCTGGTACTGCGAACTCCGCCGGTGGCCGCGGTCGCCGAGATGCTGACCCGGCAGTCCGGGATCGAGCCGGAGCTGGCCGGTTTCGCTGCTCGGGCGGCCCAGGGACACATCGGCCGGGCGAAGGCGCTGGCCCGGGACGAGGAGGTCCGCGGCCGGCGGAGCAAGGTGCTGGAGGTCCCGTTCGAGCTGCACGACATCGGCGCCTGCCTGAACGCGGCGCAGCGGCTGGTCGAGGCGGCGAAGATCGAGTCGAAGGCGAGCGCCGCGAAGGTCGACGAGCAGGAACGGACCAATCTCGAGCAGGCGCTCGGCGTCGGCACCAAGGGCGCCAGACCCCGGGAAGCCGGCGCGGCGCTGAAGGAGCTGGAGGACCAGCAGAAGGCGCGGGCGAAACGCTGGGAGCGCGACGTGCTGGACCGGTCACTGGTCGACCTGATGGCCTTGTATCGCGATGTTCTGGTCGTGCAGACCGGTGCGGGAGCAGAACTGATCAACGCCGAACTGCGGCAGGAGATCGAGCGGCTGGCCGGCCGGACCAGCCCCGAGTCGACGGTACGCCGGATCGACGCGCTCACCGGTTGCCGCGAGGCGATCGAGGGCAACGTCGCGCCGCTGCTCGCCCTCGAGGCGATGACGATCTCCCTGTTCGAGGGCTGAGACGCGCGTCTGGGGTGCGGACGCGGCTGTAACGAAGGCCAGGGCCCTGCCGATACGTGGGTGGCTGGCCCGCCAGGCCGGCGTACTGCTTCGTAAGGACGCTCCTTGACCCAACCTCCGCCGATCCAGCCTGTGCGGACGCCGCTCCCGTCGGCAGAGTCCTGGCTGGAGGGCGTGCCGACGCCCGCGCAACGTCGGCTGGATCGCTATGCCGTCGCGGCGTTCGTGACCAGCCTGCCGGGGTTGGTGCCGATCGCGGCGGTGCTCGGACTGATCGCGCTGCCACGGACCCGGCGGTCCGGAGTACGGGGGCGGAGGTTGGCGATCGGCGCGCTGGTGATCTGCGGGTGCTGGCTGATCGCGATCGGGGTCGCCGCCGCGCTCAACCTGCGGGGTGAGCAGCGCGCGGGGATCGGCCGTACGACGGTGATCTCGGAGGTGCGGGTCCAGCAGTGCTTCGACGCCGACCTGGACGTGGACACGCTGCGCCAGGTGAAGATCGCGGACTGTGCCACGCCGCACACCGGTGAGGCGTACGCGAAGGTCCGGGCGATGCTGACCGGGCTGTCCACCGAGCAGAAGGGCACGGCCGCGACGCAGCAGTGCGCGACGGCTTTCCAGACCTTCGTCGGCAAGCCGTACGAGCGGTCGGAACTGGACATGTACTACGTGGTGCTGGAAGATCGTGCCGTTGCTGACGGCAACATCCTGTGCATGGTCGGGAAGCCCGGAGAGCAGTTGGCGGGCTCCATGCGCGGATCTCAGCGCTAGTGCGCCGTGTCAGGGGGAGGCAGCTGTGAGTTATCCACCGGGGTCAGACCCGAATCGGCCGCAGGACGTGCCGCGGGATCCGGCTCCGGGACTGCCGACGTACGGGCGGCCGCCTGAGTCGGCGAGTTCCTACGAGCCGCAGTTCGGGCAACAGGTGCCGCAGTACGGGCAGCCGCCGCAGCAGTTGCCGCCGTACCCGCAGCAGCAGGCGCCGTACGGGCAACCGCAGCAGCCGCAGTACGGGCAAACCCAGTACGGGCAACCTCAGTACGGCCAGCCGCAGTATCCGGCGGCCTACGGCTACGGCTACGGGTATCCAGGGCACCAGCAGACCAAGACGAACGGCCTCGCGATCGCGGCGCTGATCTGCGCGCTGGGTGGTTTGGTGATCGGCCTGAGCGCACCGGTCGGCGTCGCGCTGGGGATCGCCGCGCTGGCGCAGATCAAGAAGAGCGGCGAGTCCGGCAAGGGTCAGGCGATCGCGGGCATCGTGATCGGTGGGCTGCTCACCCTCTTCGGAGTCGCGCTGCTGACGATCCTGATCATCATCGGCGCCAACTCCGACGACTACCAGGGATCCGGCGACCGTTCGGGACAGACCACGTACGTCGACTCGCTGGCGGTCGGCGAGTGCTACGACGACGCGTGGGAGGAGGACGAGGTGCACCGGCGGTCCTGCGCCACACCGCACGACGGCGAACTGATCTCGAACGTCACCCTGCCGGCCACTCCCTACCCCGGTGAACGACCGCTGGAGGACCTGGCCCGCAACCGCTGCGACATCGAGTTCGGCAAGTACGTCGGCACCACGGTGCAGAAGTCGGAACTGCAGTCCGACTACTGGGTGCCGTCGGAGGACAACTGGGACCACGGTGACCGCCTGGTCATCTGTGCCGTCTACGGCCCCGACGACGACGCGCTGACCGGGACCGTCAAGGACAGCAAGCGGTAGCGAGGCACGCCGGGCACTGGTCGAAGCGCCGCCCAGGAGGCGCGAAAGCGAGTGCCGTGTGGGTTGTGCACGTAGTCTGGCGCGGTGGGCATGGTGATGGCGGTGTCGTTCGAGCGCTACGGGCGGCTGTACTACCTCGACCCCGGTTCGCACAGACCGCGAGTCGGGGACAAGGTGCTGGTCCCGACCGATGACGGTCCGGAGGTGGCCGAGTGCGTCTGGGCCCCGCAGTACGTCACCGAGGAGATCGGTGGGCTGCCGCTGTGCGAGGGTGTCGCGACCACGGCCGACCTGGACCGCGACGAGCAGAACCGTCAGCGCCGGGCCGACGCGCGGCTGATCGCCAAGCGGCTGGTCCGCGAGCACAAGCTGCCGATGAAGGTGGTCGGGATCGATTTCGTGGATCGCCGGCCGGACGTCGACCAGTTGGTGATCATCTACTTCTCCGCGCCGCACCGGGTGGACTTCCGGGAGCTGGTCCGGGATCTGGCCCGCGGACTGCGGGCGCGGATCGAGCTGCGCCAGGTGGGTGCCCGCGACGAGGCCCGGCTGCAGGGCGGGATCGGGCCGTGCGGGCGCGACCTGTGCTGCGCGACGTTCCTGAAGGACTTCGAGCCGGTCAGCGTGCGGATGGCGAAGGACCAGGATCTGCCGCTCAACCCGCTGAAGATCTCCGGCGCGTGCGGGCGGCTGATGTGCTGCCTGAAGTACGAGCACCCGCTCTACCAGGAGTTCAACGCCAAAGCCCCCGCCACCGGTACGCCGGTCGAAACGCCGGCGGGTGACGGCGTGGTCGTCGGGCACAACGTCCCCAGCGATACCGTGGTGGTCCGCCTTGCCGCCTCCGGTCGCCGCTGCGCCTGCAGCCGAGCGGACGTCTGCTCCCCACGCCAGCAGTACGAAGCATCCGACACCACTACCCCGGACGCCCCGCCCGTCGTTCCGGTGGAGTTGCCGCTGCCGGTCGTACCGCAGGCAGCTGTGACCCCTGTCGAGGCAGAGCTAGCTCCGGCGCCGACAGTTGACGCGGTGTCGCAGGACGAGGCCGGCAAGACGGACGAGGCGGACGAGGAGTCAGCCGCGTCGGCCAGGCGCCGCCGCAAGCCGCGACGCCGCCGCAGGCTGAGTCAGGGTGAAGGCGACAACTCGCAGGACAGCGCGGTACGGGACGGGTTGGACGACGGTACGGGGGACGGCTCGCTGTGAAGATGCGCAGGACGACCGTGGTGGTGACGGGCTTCGCGCTCCTGGCCGGTGGATGCGGGGTGGCCAGCCGGGCGCAGGATGCCGAAGGGCCGGGTGGGACACAACCGAGCGCCGGGCCGACAGGACCGGCCGGGCCGGTGCCGGCGGGGCTGGAGAAGATCTACAGCCAGCAGCCGAACTGGGAGCGCTGCGGGCAGGGCAACCAGTGCGCCACCATCAACGTGCCGCTCGACTACAGCAAGCCGGACGGCAAGACGATCGAACTGCGGGCCCGCAAGGTGCCGGCGCGGGACCGGGCCGGCAAGATCGGCACGCTGTTCATCAACCCGGGCGGGCCGGGTGCCTCCGGGCAGCAGTTCGCGGCCTCGGCCGGGTTCGTGCTCGGCGCTCCGCTGCTGCGGAAGTTCGACGTGATCGGCTGGGACCCACGAGGGGTGGCCGACTCGACGCCGGTGCGCTGTCTCGACGCCGAGCAGCTGGACAAGTTCATCGAGGCGGACGGCAGCCCGGACGACGAGGCCGAGATCGAGGCGCTGAACACCCAGGCCAAGACCCTGGCCGACGGCTGTCAGCAGCGCTCCGGCGAGCTGTTGCCGCACGTCTCCACCAAGGACTCCGCCCGCGACATCGACGTACTGCGGGGCATCGTCGGTGACTCCGAGCTCTACTACCTCGGGATGTCCTACGGGACGATGCTCGGCGCCACCTACGCGGAGCTGTTCCCGAAGAACGTCGGCCGGCTGGTGCTCGACGGCGCGGTCGACCCGTCGAACTCGGCCCAAGAGAACAACATGGCCCAGGCGAAGGGCTTCGACACCGCGCTGGAGGCCTTCGCCGAGGACTGCGCGCAGCGGTCCTGCCGGCTGGGCAGCTCCAAGGCCGAGGTGCTCGCCAATGTCGACAAGCTGATCACCGAGTCCGACGCCAAGCCGCTGCCGGGCGACGGCGATCGGGAGGTGACCCAGGCGCTGGTCGTACTGGGCGTCATCTTCCCGCTCTACGTGAAGGACTACTGGCCGCGGCTCGAGGACGCGGTGGTCGACGGGCTGGCCGGCAAGGGCGCCCGGCTGCTGGCGCTCGCCAACGAGTACACCGACCGTACGCCGCGCGGCTACGGCAACAACCAGAACGAGGCGATCTACGCGGTCAACTGCATCGACCGCCCGGACCTCACCTCGGTCGCCGAGGCGAAGGCCGACGAGCCGAAGTACAAGGCCGCCTCGCCGCGGTTCGGCTCGTTCCTGCTCTGGGGCTCGCTGCCGTGCGCGAACTGGCCGGTGAAGCCGGTGGACAAGCCGCACACGATCAAGGCGACCGGTGCGAAGCCGATCGTCGTGGTCGGCACCACCCGCGACCCGGCGACGCCGTACGACTGGGCCGTCGGGCTCGCCGGCCAGCTGGACAGCGGCGTCCTGATCACCCGCGACGGCGACGGTCACACCGGGTACAACGAAGGAAACCAGTGCGTCGACGACGCCATCGAGACCTACCTGCTGAAGGGTACGGCGCCGGCGTCCGACATCAAGTGCTGATCGGTACGCCGGCCCCGCGCCGGCGCCGCGGTACCGCGCGCTAGTTGGGCCTCGTGTCGCCCGCGCCCGCACTGAGCTGCAGGCTGTCGGTGGCGCGCTGGAGGACGGTCCGGAGGCCGGCCTCGTCCTGCGGGCGGCCGCCGACGGTGATCTCGACCAGCGTGCGCTTGCCGTCCTCGCTGGGCCGGAAGCTGGAAAGCCCCATCCGCGGACCGCGGGTCTGGTCCGTGTAGGTGTAGATCAGGGTGCCGTTGTCGCGGCTGATCACCTTGAGGTCGCGCTCCTCGATGCTGCGGGCGCGGTTGTCGACCAGCTGGTCCGGCGACTGGCTGCTGCCCCGGGTGTCGAACCGGATCTGCCAGACCCCGGTCGGATCGACGTACCTCGGTCTGGTGCCGCCGCTGCTGCTCTTCCAGGTCGACGGCACCTCGGCGGTCGCCGGCGCGTTGTCGGCCCCGAAGGGCTGGGAGGAGAACTGGAGCGAATCGGCCTGCAGACCGTCGCCACTGGTGGGGGTCTGAGTCGGCTGACTGGCGACCACCTTGGTGGCGGCTGGGTCGTCGCCGGAGAAGTTGCCGTTGATCGCCAGAACGGTGCCGAAGACGGCCACCCCGACGGTCATTCCCGCAAGTGTCGCCAGCAGCGCCTGGTGCCTGGGCGTGAGCATCCCGACCTCACTTCCGCGTCTCGGTGCGCTTCTCGATTATCGGGTACGAAGGGGGCGTCGGCGAAACCCGCGTACCCTTTCCGCCTGTGGAGATGGACGAAGCGCTGCGCTCGTACGACGACGGCGAGGCCGGCCGGGCGGAACTCAAGCTGCTGGTGAAGGAGCTGCTGAAGCTTCTGGTCGCCAAGGCGCCCGGCCACGCGGTGGAGGTACGCGTCCCGCCGTACGGCGCGGTGCAGTGCATCGAGGGTCCACGCCACACCCGCGGTACGCCGAAGGCGGTGATCGAGATGCCCGCCGAGATGTGGATCGACCTCGCGCTGGGACGGATCACCTGGGCGGCCGCCCGCGCCACCGGAAAGGTCCGCGCGTCGGGGGAACGCACGGACCTGACCGAACTACTTCCGCTCTTCGAGCACTGAGAGAACCACCGAGGGTCAGTGCAGGGCCTTGACCACGGTACGGCCGTGGATCAGCAGCAGCTTGCCGTCGTCGCGGAGCTGCAGGACGGTACCGGGCTTCTTGGTGACGATCGCCCAGGGTGAGCCGAAGGTCTCCTCGACGCCGAAGGTGCCGGCCGGGGAGAGGAAGGCCCAGTAGTCCACGAACGGCTTGTACGGCGCCGTCCACAGTACGGTCTTGTTGTTCTGCAGCAGTTGCAGAGCGCCGGTCGGGCGCATCTGCAGCGAGTAGACCCGGCTGCGGGAGAACAGCACCACCGGGCCCCAACTGCCGCCCGGGGAGTAGATCCGGCTGCCCGGTGACATCGTCTCGATGATCATCTTGTAGTTCCAGACCGATCGGCCGGCCGTGTTCTGGATCGTCAGCAGGCCGTCGGTCGGCAGCACGAGCTTGGCGTTCGGGCTGGCCTTCGCGCCACCGATCCAGTACTTCGTCCGGCCGTGGACGATGCTGAGGCCACCGTCCTTCTCCATCACCAGGACGGACCCCGCGCGGGCGGTGCCGGTCTCCCACACCCTGCCGGTCCCGGTCCTGACCAGTTCGACGTTGCCGGTCGCGCGCATCACCAGTGTCCACTGGCGATCCGTGGAGCGGATGTACTGCCCCGACAGCAGCCGCTGGCCGGGCAGCAGAGTGTTGGAGATCGCCGTGGTTGCGGCGCTGGAGACGCTGGAGGTGGTGGCTGCCTGCGCCGGCGCGGTCGTCAGCGCAGTGCCGGTGGCGACGGTGGCCACGGCCGCAGCGAGTGTGGCGACGGAGCGCAGTGTGGTCTTGATCATGCGGGTGGGTCCCCTTTGGTCGAAGAAAGCTCTCTATGAGTTAGACACAAGAAAGGGGGTCCCGCGTTGGGTCGGCAGCCACTATTGCAGCTACCTGCAACAGTGGCCGCCGGCCGCGGCAGGGTCAGCGGCCGCCGGTGCCAATCGCCCAGACCGGCGTACGGCCGGAGATGACGGCCAGGTTGCCGTCCTTCTGCATGACGATGGTCGAGGCCTTGCGGTTGGTGACAGTAGAGGCGAAACAGGTTCGTCCAAGGGTCACTTCGAGTGTCACCATGTGCCAGTGGCAACAAGTTTCCGGACCCGGCTGGACCGGCTGAAGATCGATCTGACCCCGTGGCGCGGGTCGCGGGACTTCCGGATCCTGGTGATCTCGGGCTCGGTCTTCTTCCTCGGCGGCATGGTCGGTTACGTGGCGTTGCCGTACCAGCTCTATCAGTTGACCGGCTCCAACTTCGCGGTCGGCGCGATGGGGCTGGTGACGATCGTCCCGCTGGTCGTCTTCGGCCTGTACGGCGGTGCGCTGGCCGATCACGTCGATCGCCGCAAGATGCTGATCGCGACCGGCGTCGCGCAGGCGGCGATCTGCTCGCTGATGCTGGCCAACTCGCTGCTGTCCAACCCGCAGATCTGGCTGATCTACGTCTGTGGCGCTCTCAACGCGATCGCCACCTCGCTGCAGCGGCCGAGCCGCGAGGCGTTGTTCCCGCGAGTGGTCAAGCACGACGAGATGGCCGCCGCGGTCGCGCTGACCTCGGTGACGATGCAGGTCGGCCAGCTGGCCGGCCCCGCGCTGGGCGGCGTACTGGTCGGCACGGCGGGGGTGACCTGGGCGTTCGCGATCGAGCTGGCCGGCCTGGTGATCGCGACCGTCCTGTACGCCGGGCTGGGGTCGTACAAGACCAGTGAGCACAGCAGACCGCCGAGCCTGCGCGGGATCGGCGAGGGGATCAGCTACGCCTATCGCCGCAAGGACCTGCTGGCCACCTATCTGGTCGACATGGTCGGGATGTTCCTGGCGATGCCGATCGTGCTGTTCCCGGCCTTCGCGACCGAGATCCTGAAGGAACCGAAGCTGCTGGGGCTGCTCTACAGCGCCGAGGCGATCGGCGCGATGTGCGCCAGCCTGACCAGCGGCTGGGCCAGACGCGTGCACCACCAGGGCCGGGCGGTGGTGATCGCGACCATGGTCTGGGGCGCGTCGGTCGGCATCGCGGGGCTGGCGCCGAACATCTGGTTCGCGGTCGGCTTCTTCGCGATCGCCGGGGGCGCCGACATGATCTCGGTGCTGTTCCGGTCGGTGATCTGGAACCAGACCATCCCCGACGAGATGCGCGGCCGGCTGGCCGGGATCGAGATGCTCGGCTACTCCCTCGGGCCGCTCGGCGGTCAGGCCCGCTCCGGTCTGGTGGCCGACGCCACCAGCGTCCGGACGGCGATCGTCAGCGGTGGAGCGCTCTGCGTCGTGGGGGTGGTCGGCACGGCGGTCTGGCTGAACGAGTTCTGGCGTTACGACTCCCGCACCGACGAGCACGCCGTCCGCGAGCGCGAACTTCGCACCGAGCCAGGACCTGGGTCCAAGACGTAGGCTCTGTCACCATGCGTACCCGCTCGGTAGTAGCTCTGCTCGGCAGTACTGCGCTCCTGGCCGGCTGCGGCGGTCCTGGCGGCGAGACCGCTCCTAGCGTGCCGCCACTCGTCTCCATCAGCACGACTCCGACCGAGACCACACCTACGCCGAGCGAGACGCCCAGCAGCCCGCCCACCGCGAAGGTGGCAGACACCCTGTGCACGCGAATGGACCAGACGCTCGTGCAGAGCGCCCTGGCCGCCCCCGCCGTACAGATTCAGCTGAAGCCGGCGCCCGCGGAGTTCGGGTTCCCGTCGTACGACGTGTGCCAGTTGAGGCTCAGCACGAGTGCCAGCGGTCCCGTACTGCGAGTCGGCACCTCTGTCTTCCCGTCGACCCCGGCAGACCTCGCTGCGGCGCGGAAGGCCTACGAGGCGACCAAGGGCGAGGCTGCCAAGGTGGTGACGATCGGCCAGGGTGGTTTCGGGACCAGCCGGTTCGTGGTGTTCCTGCTGGAGGGCAAGTTGTTCAAGGTCAGCGGACCGCCCGCGACGCTGGCGAAGTACGTCGTACTGGGGGAGGAAGCGGCTCAGCAGGCCGACGGGTTGCCGGACAGCGAGCCGCTGATCATCCGGCCGGAGTGCGAGCGAGGCACCAAGTCCGCCGCGATCGCGATGGGCGTCGAGGCGGCCATCCGCCGCGACGGTGAGACCGAGGCGGGCGACATCGTCTGCGGCTGGATCACCAGGACCCGCGTCCTCTACTCCACGGTCCGTCGAGTGGCCGACGCCGAAGCCGTCATCGCCCCCACCCGCAAGGCCGCGACCTCCCAGTCGGTCCCGCTGGGCGACGAGGGTTACATCGACACCGCCAGCGGCCGCGGCGTCATCCGCGTCGGCGCCGACAAGATCGTCGACCTCGTCCCCCTCCCGGCCGGCACCGCCGACAAGGACGACATGGTCGCCTTCGCCCTCGCCATGTCCGGCCTCTACACCCGCTGATGCGCCCCGGCCGGCAGCCGTGCCGGCTGGACGACAGGGCCGCTTCCTGCGACGAGGTTGCAGGTGGGTTACCTTTACCGCGTCGTGGTGTTCGGGAAACCGGTGTGATGCCGGTGCGGCCCTCGCCACTGTGATCGGGATGTTCCTGGGTGATCCGGAGACGGAGACCACTGGCCTAAGTCGGCTGGGAAGGTCAGGCCCAGGGATGCGGTACCCGTCAGCCAGGAGACCGGCCACGGCGTGTCACACCGTCCACGAGGTGCTGGAGGCGCGCGTGAAAACGCTGGCTGCTGCTGTTGTCGTACTGTCCCTGGTCACCGGCTGTAGCGGAGCTGCCGCGCAAGCGGGGCCTGCCGCCGATGCGGTGACGGTGAAGAACTGCGGGGTCGACGTCACCGTCGACGGCCCGCCGAAGCGGGTGTTCGCGGCGTACCAGCCGGCCATCGAGATGGCGCACGCGCTGGGGATCTCCGACCGCCTGGTCGGTACGGCGTACCTGGACGCGGAGGTGCTGCCGGCGTACGCCGCGGCGCAGCGCGACCGCAAGTACTACCAGAACCTGCCGAGTCGCGAGGAACTGCTCAGCCAGGAGCCGGACTTCGTGCTCTCCGGCTTCAACGACGTCTTCGCCAGCGCCGGCAGCGACGGCAGTTTCGGCACCCGCAAGAGCCTGGCGGACCTCGGTGTCCAGACCTGGATCTTCGGCCCGCTCTGCCCGACCGCGGACGGCAAGGGCGACGAGGCGATCGACCCGGCGACGGTCTCGATGGACAACGTGTACGCCGATCTGCGCGACCTCGGCAGGCTGTTCGGTGCCGGCGAGAAGGCCGAGGCCGTGATCGCCGACCAGCAGCAGCGGATCGCGGCGGTGGAGGCGAAGGTGAAGGGCGCGGACCGGCCGACCGTGGCGATCCTCCGGCCCGGCCTCGAGGGCGGTGGCCTGACGGTGTCCGGCGGCCCGGACTTCGGCACGGTGCTGATCCGACAGGCCGGTGGGGTGAACGCGTTCGCCGACCTCACCTCGAAGCGGAACGTGAAGATCAGCGTCGAGGAGTTCATCAAGCGTGATCCCGACTACGTCCTGATCAGCGGCTGCTGTGAGGCCGACCTGACCGAGGCGAAGGTGCAGCCCGACGTACAGAAACTGCTGGCCAACCCTGCCTTCGCCAACTTGAAGTCGGTGCGGAACAAGCGCGTCGTGCCGTGGCTGTTCGCCCACCACTCGGCCGGCGTCCGTGGCGCCGGGTCGACCGAGCTGATCGCCAGGATCATTCACCCCGATCTGGTCAAGTGAGGTCCGAGCCGGCCCTGCTGCGGCACGGTGGCTCCCGAACCGCCGGTCTGCTGGTGGCGGTCGCCGTGCTGCTGGTCGCCGTGCTGCTGTCGATGCTGGCCGGCAACCAGTGGTTCGGGCCTCACGACGTGTATGTCGCGGCAGCCGACTTCACCGGCTCCGACACGGACCGGGTGATCCGCTACCTGCGGTTCCCGCGGACCGCCGTCGGCGTGCTGGCCGGAATGGCGCTGGGCCTGGCCGGTGCCGTGATGCAGGGCATCACCCGCAATCCGCTGGCCGATCCGGGCATCCTCGGCGTCAACGCCGGAGCGGCACTGGCGATCGTGGCGGCGATCGGGCTGCTCGGCGTCCAGTCGTTGACCGGCTATGTCTGGTTCGCGATGGGTGGCGCGCTGGTGGCCACGGTCGTGGTCTACCTGGTCGGTTCGGCCGGCCGGGGCGGCGCGACTCCGGTCAAGCTCGCACTGGCCGGTGCCGCGTTCTCGGCGCTGCTCGGATCGGTCACCTCGGCGATCACCCTGCTGGATCTCACCGCGCTGAACGAGTTCCGGTTCTGGGTGGTCGGGTCACTCACCCTGGCGACCGGTGGGATCGTCGTCCAGAGCCTGCCATTCGTTGCCATAGGCACCGTTTTGGCGCTGTTGCTGGGCCGTTCGCTGAACCAGATCGCACTCGGGGAGGAACTGGCAGCCGGCCTCGGCACCCGCGTCGGTGTGGTCCGCGTCCTGGCCGCTCTGGCGATCGTGCTGCTTGCCGGTACGGCGACCGCGATGGCCGGACCGATCGCGTTCGTCGGCCTCGCCGTACCGCACGTCGCTCGGGCGCTGGTCGGCGCCGACTACCGCTGGATCCTGCCATGGTCGCTGGTCCTCGCTCCGACGATGCTGCTGCTCGCCGACGTGGCCGGCCGGTTCGTCGCCCGGCCGGACGAGCTGCAGGTCGGCATCGTCACCGCGCTGATCGGTGCGCCGCTGTTCATCGCGCTGGTCCGCCGACGGAAGCTGGCCGAGCTGTGAAGGCGCTGCGGATCGGGCCGGTCTCCACCCGGATCGACCTGACCAGCATCGTGGTGACCGTGGTCGCGCTGACGGCGACGGCGGCGATCGGCGCGGTGTCGCTGACGATCGGCGACTACGAGATCCCGCTGCCGAAGGTGCTGGACACGCTGGCCGGCAACGGATCGCTGATCCTGACCGACGTCGTGGTCAACAACCGGCTGCCACGAGTGCTGGTGGCAATCGGAGTGGGCGTCGCGTTCGGTGTCTCCGGTGCCGTCTTCCAGCGGCTGGCGCGCAACCCGCTGGTCAGCCCCGACCTGATCGGGATCAACTCCGGTGCCGCGCTGGCCGCGGTGCTGGTGATCACCGTGATCGGCGCCGGCTCCGGCTGGCTGCCGGCCGGAGCGCTGATCGGAGCGGTGCTGACCGCCGTCGTCATCTATCTGCTCGCGTACAAGAAGGGCATCACCGGCTACCGGTTGGTGCTGGTCGGGATCGGGATCACCGCGATGGTCAGTTCGATCACTGTCTACCTGCTGACCCTCGCCGACATCTACACCGCCAGGAGCGCCACGATGTGGCTGGCCGGCAGCCTGGCAGGCAGGAGCTGGCCGCACGCGACCTTGATCGGCGTCAGCCTGCTGGTGCTGGTCCCGGCTGCGCTGGCCTCGTCGCGGCAACTTCGATTGCTGGAACTGGGCGACGACCTGGCGCGCACTCTGGCCGGCCGGGTGGAGCTGTCGCGGGGACTGCTGATCGCCATCGGTGTCGGCCTGGCCGCCCTGGCGACCGCAGCGGCGGGCCCGATCGCCTTTGTCGCGCTGGTGGCCCCGCAGATCGCCCGGCGGCTGGTCGCCGAGCGGGTCGCGGGACTGCTCGCGGCCGGAGCGATCGGTGGGCTGCTGGTGGTGGCCGCGGATCTGGTCGCCCGGGAGATCTTCGCGCCGACCGCGTTGCCGGTGGGGATCGTCACCGCGTTCCTCGGTGCGCCATACCTGTTGATCCTGATGGCCCGCGCGAACCGCGTCGGGCGAGGAGGCTGACATGCCCGTACTCCGGACCGAGAACCTGACCCTGGCGTACGGCGGAACGCCGGTGGTCTCGGAGCTGTCCGTCGAGATCCCGGCCGGCCGGATCACCGTCATCGTCGGCGCGAACGCCTGCGGCAAGTCCACCTTGCTGCGGGGGCTGGCGCGGCTGCTCACCCCGAAGGGCGGAGCCGTCTACCTGGACGACGCCGACCTGGCTCAGCTCTCCGGCGGAGCGCTGGCGGCCAGGCTCGGCATGCTGCCGCAGCAGCCGGTGGCACCGGACGGGATCACGGTCTCCGACCTGGTCGGTCGTGGGCGGCATCCGCACCAGCGGTGGTTCCGGCAGTGGTCGAAGGAGGACGAGCGGGTGGTCGCGGCGGCGTTGCAGGCCACCGGCACCGAGGATCTGGCGAACCGTTCCCTCGACGAGTTGTCCGGTGGTCAGCGGCAACGCGTGTGGATCGCGCTCGCGCTGGCGCAGGACGCGGAGACGATGCTGCTCGACGAGCCGACGACGTTCCTGGATCTGGCGCACCAGCTGGAGATCCTCGACCTGGTGCACGACCTCAACCGCGACCGCGGCAAGACGATCGTGCTCGTCCTGCACGATCTCAACCTGGCCGCGCGGTACGCGCATCACCTGATCGCGCTGAAGCACGGCAAGGTAGTTGCTTCAGGCAACCCTGCTGAGGTGGTCACGGCCGCGGTGGTCGAGGAGGTCTTCGGCCTGTCCTGCGAAGTCATCGCCGACCCGCTCACCGGTACGCCGCTGGTACTGCCGCGTCCTCGCCGACTCTAGACAACGGGCAGCGCAGGCGGGCCGGCCCGTACACAACGACAGGCAGTAGTTGCCTCCGAAGGCTTGGCGCAGGCAGCAGCAGGCGGGCGGAGAACGCAGCAGCAGGACTACTGCCTGTCGTTGTGTTCAGTCGGCCGTTGATTGCTGATGGTCAGGACAGGGTTGCCAGGGCTTCGCCGATGGTGGCGACGGCCGCGGCGACCTCGGTGGGTGTGCGGGCGGCGTAGCCGAGGACCAGGCCAGGCTGCAGTGGCCGCTGACAGTGCCAGGACAAGGGCTGGGTCTTGACCCCCAGCTCCAGGGCCGCGGTGACGAGGTCCAGGTCGGACAGGTTCGCCTCGTCGAAGGTGATGGTGAGGTGCAAGCCGGCGGCAGCTCCATGAACCGTTGCTGTCGGCAAATGATTGGCGATCGCGGTGATCATCGCGTCGCGGCGGGCCCGGTGGCGACGGCGGACGAAGCGGAGCTGGCGTTCGAGGTCGCCGGACTTCATCAGGTGGGCGACGGTCAGCTGCGGCAGGCCGGCGTTGCCGAGATCTGCCTGGCGTTTCGCGGCGACCAGATCGCGATGGAAGCGCGGTGGCGGCAGCATCCAGCCGATCCGCAGCGCCGGGGCGAGCAGTTTGGAGATGCTGCCGGTGTAGATCACCTGCTCGGTGAGCATGGCCCGGAGGGCCGGCACCGGCGGCCGGTCGTAGCGGTGCTCGGCGTCGTAGTCGTCTTCGACGATCAGCCCGCCATCGGTTGCCCACTGCATCAGTTCGCGACGGCGTTCTCCGCCCAGCACGACGCCGGTGGGGAACTGATGGGCAGGAGTGACCAGGACGGCGGGTGCACCGCTGCCTCGCAGTACGTCGATCCGTAGGCCGTCGGCGTCGACCGCGACGGGAGGGGTGCGCATGCCCCAGAGCTGCAGGTGCTGACGGGTGCCCAGCGAGCCGGGGTCCTCGACGGCCAGTTCGGTGATCCCCGCTCGGGTGAAGACCTGCGCGATCAGGGCCAGGGCCTGCGAGACTCCGGCGACGATGATCAAGTCGGCGGGGTCGGCCTTGATGCCGCGGTTGCGGGCGAGCCAGTTCGCGACGGCCAGCCGCAGGGCCGGCGTACCGGCTGGGTCTCCGTAGCCGAAGGCCGAGGCCGACAGGTCGCTCAGGACGGCACGTTCTGCCCTGAGCCAGGCGGCGCGAGGAAACGCAGCCAGATCCGGTACGCCGGGAGTCAGGTCGATTCGCGCCTCGGCCGCCCGCATCGCGTCGAAGATCTCCTGGCCCGGTGCGTCCAGCGCAGGCAGCGGCCGGAGCGGCGCCGGCTCGCGGCGCTGTCGCGTATTGGGTCGGCCATCGGCGCTGGGTGCCCGGTTCGGCGATCCGCCGCTGCCCGCCGAGCCTGATCGGGTGGTCCCGATCGGTGTCGCGACGACGATCGTCCCGGCCCGTCCTCGGCCGGTGACGTGGCCGTCCTCGCTGAGGCGCTGGTAGGCCTCGGTCACCACTCCGCGGGACACCTGGAGTTCCGCGGCGAGCTGACGTGTCGCCGGGAGGCGGCTGCCGAGGGGGAGCCGGCCGTCCGCGATCGCCGCCCGGAACTCTCCGGCCAGCCACTCGGCCAGCCCGCCGGCCGGGGCTTCTTCCGGTCGCAGCTGGAGAAAGTCCGTGCCTGCGGTTTCGGCTCTCCCGTCGGCACCTGGTTCGGATCGGCTCACCGGACCATTGTCACCGCACCGACGGCAGCCGTGACCCAGGATCGAGTACGCCGAATTGCCCCGGACTGGTAAACAAGAGGCATGTCGCCGACTGAGCAACTCGAGATCGAGACCAAGTACGACGTCGACGAACACGCGATGCTGCCCGCGTTGCACGAACTGCCCGGGGTGGCGAGCGTCGCCCAGCCGATCGAGCTGCACCTCGAGGCCGTGTACTTCGACACCGTCGCCCTCGACCTGGCCGCGGCCAAGGTGACGCTGCGGCGCCGGACGGGCGGTGAGGACGACGGCTGGCACGTGAAGCTGCCGGTGTCGTCGGGTGAGCGGCTGGAGATCCAGCATCCGCTCAGCAAGTCGGTGCACAAGGTGCCGCTCCAGGTGGTCCGGAGTATCCGCGTGCACGTTCGCGACCGGGAGCTGGTGCCGGTGGTGACCCTGGCGACCCGGCGGATCGTGCACCGGCTGCTGGACGCCGACGGCGAGGTGCTCGCCGAGATCGCCGACGACCAGGTCACCGCGACGGTCGACGGCGAGTCGCAGACCTGGCGCGAGTGGGAGGCCGAGCTCGTCAACGGTGACATGTCGTTGCTCGAAGCCACCGAACCCGTACTGCGTGCCGCGGGCGCCGAGCCGGCCTCGGGGCCGAGCAAGCTCGCGCGGGCGCTCGGTGACCGGGTGCCGGTGCGGGAGAAGTGGGAGCTGCCGAAGAAGCCGTCGACGGCCGACCTGTTCCGCCTCTACGCCGCAGAGCAGGTCAAGGCGATCCAGCAGCGCGACCCCGAGGTACGGCGTGACCTGGCTGACTCGGTCCACAAGATGCGGGTGGCGACCCGCCGGCTGCGATCCGCGCTGGCGACGTACCGGCCGGTGGTCGACCGTGCTGCGGGCGACGAGCTCCGCGCCGAGCTGAAATGGCTCGCCGGCGAGCTGGGCGACGCGCGTGACGCCGAAGTACTGCGCGAGCACTTCAGTACGGCGGTCGACGCGCAGCCGGTCGAGCTGGTGATGGGCAAGGTCGGTGGCTTCATCGACACGCATCTGCGGTCGGTCTACAAGTCCGGCCGGGTCAAGGCACTGGCCGCGCTGGAGAGCGAGCGGTACTTCCGCCTGCTGGACGCGCTGGACGAGCTGCTCGTCGACCCGCCGCTGGTCGGCGAGACGCGCAAGGCCACCAAGCAGCTGCCCGAGCTGCTGGATCATGACTGGAAGCGGATGAGCAAGGCGGTCCGCCGGATGGAGAACGCCGAGGACGCCGCCACCCGCGACCACGAGCTGCACGAGGTCCGCAAGGCCTCCAAGCGACTCCGGTACGCCGCCGAGTCGGCGATCCCCGCGCTGGATGACCAGGCCGACGGGCTGGTCACGCGGGCGAAGGAGGTACAGGAGGTGCTGGGCGACCACCAGGACAGCGTGGTGGCGCGTAACCTGCTGCGCGACCTCGCGGTCCAGGTGTATCTGGACGGCGGCAACGCCTTCACGTTCGGCCGCCTGCACGCGGCCGAGGAGCAGCGCGGTGAGGCCTCCCGGCTCGCCTTCCTGGAGCTGTGGCCGACCCTCAAATGAGAATCGGGGGACCCGGCCGGCTGCCGGGTCCCCCGTCTCGGGGTGAAGCTGTCAGGCAGGTTCGCCAGTGGTGCGCAGGGCCTGCCTGACAGGTCTCGGAGGGGTGCCGATCAGTGCTCGGACGCCTTCTCGGCGCCCGCGCCGGTGAGGGAGCGGACCTCCATCTCGGCGAACTTGTCGACGTTGGTGCCTTCCTTGCTGGTCAGCGTTCCGACGATGCCGAGCACGAACGCCAGCGGGATCGAGACGATGCCGGGGTTGTCCAGCGGGAACCAGTGGAAGTCGATCCCGGTGTCGGTGATCATCGACAGGCTGGCGCCGGTCTTGGCGTCGACCTTGCCCGAGACGACCGGGCTGAAGATGATCAGGAAGATCGCCGAGCCGAGGCCGCCGTAGATGCTCCACAGCGCGCCGCGGGTGTTGAAGCGCCGCCAGAACAGCGAGTACAGGATGGTCGGCAGGTTGGCGCTGGCGGCCACCGCGAAGGCGAGCGCCACCAGGAACGCGATGTTCTGGCCGTTGGCGAAGATGCCGCCGATGATCGCGACCGCGCCGATCACCAGCACGGTGATCCGGGCCACCCGGACCTCGCCGTCGCCGCTGACCTGGCCCTTCTTGATCACCTGGCCGTAGATGTCGTGGGCGAACGACGCGCTCGCGGTGATGGTCAGACCGGCCACCACCGCGAGGATGGTGGCGAAGGCGACCGCCGAGATCACGCCCAGCAGGATCTCGCCGCCGAGTTCGTAGGCCAGCAGTGGCGCGGCCGAGTTCGCCTTGCCCGGGGCCGCCCGGATCGCGTCGGGGCCGACCAGCGCGGCGGCGCCGTACCCGAGGACGAGGGTGAACAGGTAGAAGATGCCGATGATCCAGATCGCCCAGCTCACGCTGCGACGGGCCTCGCGCGAGTTCGGCACGGTGTAGAAGCGCATCAGGACGTGCGGCAGCCCCGCCGTACCGAGCACCAGGGCCAGGCCGAGCGAGATGAAGTCGAGCTTGCTGATCCCCGTTGCGCCGTACTGCAGGCCCGGGTTGAGAATCTTCTCGCCCACGGCCGGGCTCTTGTCGACAGCGGCGCCCAGCAGGCTGGACAGGTTGAAGGTGTACTTCGCCAGCACCCACAGCGTCATGATGCCGGCGCCGATCACCAGCAGGACCGCCTTGACGATCTGCACCCAGGTGGTGCCCTTCATGCCACCGACCAGCACGTAGGTGATCATGATGATGCCGACGACGGCGATCACCAGGCTCTGGCCGGCCCGGTTGTCGATGCCCAGCAGCAGCGCCACCAGACCACCCGCACCGGCCATCTGGGCCAGCAGGTAGAAGAAGCAGACACCCAGGGTCGAGATGGCCGCGGCCATCCGGACCGGGCGCTGCTTGAGCCGGAAGGACAGCACGTCGGCCATCGTGAACCGGCCGGTGTTGCGCAGCAGTTCGGCGACCAGCAGCAGGGCGACCAGCCAGGCGACCAGGAAGCCGATCGAGTACAGGAAGCCGTCGTAGCCGTTCAGCGCGATGGCGCCGGCGATACCGAGGAACGACGCGGCGGACAGGTAGTCGCCGGCGATCGCGATGCCGTTCTGCGGACCGGTGAAGGAGCGGCCACCGGCGTAGAAGTCGGCCGCGCTCTTGTTGTTGCGGGAGGCCCGGATGACGATCGCCAGGGTGGCCACCACGAACAGCGCGAAGATCGCGATGTTGACCTTGGGGTCACCGACAGTGGTTGCTTGCGGCAACAATAGTGGCGCGCTCACGGGGTCTCTCCCTCGATCTGCTCCCGCAGGTTCTTGGCATCCGGGTCGAACTTCTGGTCGGCCCAGCGGACGTAGAGCAGGGTGATCGCGAAGGTGGAGACGAACTGACCCAGCCCCATGATCAGCGCGATGTTGATGTTGCCGGCCACCTTGTGCGACATGAAGCCGGGCGCGTAGTCGGCGAGCAGGACGTAGAGGAAGTACCAGGCCAGGAACAGGCCGGTCATCGGGAAAACGAAGCGCCGGAACCGGCGACGCAGTTCGGAGAAGTCCGGTGACAGCTGGACGTCTCGGTACGTCGTCAGTTCCGGATCGCCGGCCGCGCGGCTGGTATCGCTCATCGCGGGACCTCCAGACAGGATCAGGCCGGGCGGAAACCGGCACGCAGGGTTGCTGGTCCGTACTGTGGTCCAGGTCACTGTCGCGCCGACAGCACCGGACAGCATCGAGCGCCCAGCGGCGCCCACCTCTCGACCGGCGGTGAACCCGGCCACGGTGAACGGTCGGAACCGTACGACGAACGGTCGCCCGCCGGGCCTGCGAACCGGTTCAGCCCGGTGGCAGTCCCCGGTCGACGTCGACGGCTTCGGGGGTGTGCAGGCGGACCATGCTGCGGGCGGTGCCGCGGGGGATCTTGCGCGGGGTGAGCTTGGAGACCACGATCACGGTGAGAAAGGCCAGCGGCATGGTCCAGGCGGCGGGCTGGGCGATCAGCGCCTTGGGCCAGCCGGACCGCGGCGGATCGATCACGTTGATCAGGACCGCGGCGATCGCGGCCACTCCGCCGACCACCAGGCCGGCCGCGG
Source organism: Kribbella sp. CA-293567 (assembly GCF_027627575.1). Lineage (NCBI taxonomy): Bacteria > Bacillati > Actinomycetota > Actinomycetes > Propionibacteriales > Kribbellaceae > Kribbella > Kribbella sp. CA-293567. The sequence goes on along the minus strand of NZ_CP114065.1, from coordinate 7,213,756 downwards.
CGCCGACGACCGACATCCTGCGCCACCAGATCCCCAGCACCAGCAGTGGGCAGAAGGTCGAGGCGGCCACGGCGAAGGCCAGGCCGACCGTGTCGGCCAGGCTCAACGCTCCGGTCAGGTTGAAGAACAGGTACGGGATCGCGATGGCCAGCAGGGCGGCGATCCGGAAGCTGTTGACGGCCAGGTAGTCGCCGCCGGTCAGGCGGTGCAGCCGGTTGCGCAGCAGGTCCTGGTCGATCACCCCGGCGATCGCGACGGTCAGGCCGGAGGAGGTGGACAGGAACGCCGCGAAGGCTCCGGCGGCGACCAGCGCGCCGAGGAGATCGCCGACCGTGCCGGGGAAGATGCGGCCGGGCAGTTGGAGGACCACGGTCTCCGCGCCGCTGCCGATCAGTTCGGGGGCGAAGCTGCGGCCCAGGATCGCGTACAGGGGCGGGAAGAGGTAGAACGCGCTGAGCAGCGCGAGCACCACGACCGTCGTACGCCGGGCCGCGCGGCCGTCGGGGTTGGTGTAGAACCGGACCAGCACGTGCGGCAGGCCCATGGTGCCGAAACAAAGGGCCAAGAGCAACGAATAGGTGGCGTAGAGGGGGTGGTCGCGGCCCCCCGCTGTCGACAACGGCTCGGCCCACTCGGCCCCCGCGCCCTGCAGGGACTCCAGGACGCCGATCGGGTGGCCGGACGAACGCCAGGCGACCAGGATGACGAAGATCGGGGCGGCCAGCGCGAAGAGCTTGAGCCAGTACTGGAAGGCCTGCACGAAGGTGATCGAGCGCATTCCGCCGGCGGCGACGTTGATCACCACGATCACCGCGACCAGCGCTGCTCCCATCGCGGGCGGTGCGCCGGTCACCGTGTGGACGGTCAGCCCGGCGCCGCGCAACTGGGGCAGCAGGTAGAGAGTGCCGATTCCGACGACGAGGCAGGAACAGATTCGCCGTACGACGGCGGACTCGAAGCGGGTCTCGGCGAAGTCCGGCAGGGTGTAGGCACCAGAACGCCGCAGGGGCGCGGCGATCAGTACCAGCAGCATCAGATAGCCCGCGGTGTAGCCGACCGAGAACCACAGCATGTCGGCGCCGTTCACCAGCACCAGGCCGGCGATACCGAGGAAAGATGCCGCCGACAAGTACTCGCCGCTGATCGCGGAGGCGTTCCAGCGTGGGCTGACCGCCCGGCTGGCGACGTAGAAATCGCTGGTGGTGCGGGAGATCCGCAGTCCGAACAGACCGATCCCGATGGTCGCCGCGATCACCAACCCGATCGCGGTCAAGCTCATCGCCGAGTTCATCTATTTACGCCCGACGAACTCGGTGAACTCGGCTTCGATCCGCTCGGCCTGCCGGACGTAGATGCGGGCGGCAACATAGACGACCGGATAGACGGCGACGCCGAGCAGCAGCCAGGGCAGGGGGAGGCCGAAGACGGAGAGGGTGCGGGTGGCCGGGACGAGGACGAAGAGCAGGGGCAGGCCGCCGAGGAAGACCGCGGCGCTGCCGATCACCGCGAGCGCGAGCCGCAGCTGCGACTGGATCAGCGAATTCATGTAGACCTCGCCGACCCGGGTCTGCTCGTCGATCTCCCGGGTGCCGGCGTGCGCGGTGGTACGCCGGGCCGCGCTCGTCCTTGGGCTCGTGACGCGAACCCGCCGCGGTGGCTCCGGCGTACTCATCTCAGCCCCGCAAGGTGGTCGAGCGGACCAGCAGGTCGCGGAGCTCGCGGGTGTGCCGGCGGCTGACCGGCAGCCAGTCGTCGCCGACCCGGACGGCGCAGCGGCCGCCGTCGACGCGCATCTCGTCGACATGGGCGAGCGCGACCAGGGTGCTGCGATGGATCCGGGTGAAGCCCGCCTCGCGCCAGCGCTCCTCCAGGGTGCTGAGCGGGATCCGGACCAGGTGCGAGTTCTGCCCGGTGTGCAGCCGGGCGTAGTCGCCCTGCGCTTCGACGTACCGGACGGTGGAGCGTTGCACGAACCGGGTGACGCCGGCCAGCTCGACCGGGATCGTCTCGTCCTCGGAGTCCTCCTGCGGCGGCGCGGCGGTGGGGGTCCGGGCGTTGATCACCCGGCGCACCGCCTCGGCCAGCCGCTCGGCGCGGACCGGCTTCATCACGTAGTCGGTGGCGTGCAGCTCGAAGGCGGCCACCGCGTGCTCGTCGTACGCCGTGACGAAGACGATCTGCGGCGGGCGCTTGAAGTTGGACAGCACCCGGGCCAGGTCGAGCCCGTCCAGGCCGGGCATCTTGATGTCGCAGAACACCACGTCCAGCTCGGCGGCCTGCAGGATCTTCAGCGCCTCGGGCCCGTTCGAGGCGGTCCTGACCGGGCCGATCCGGGCGTCCTGGGACAACAGGTAGACCAGCTCGGCGAGCGCCGGCTCCTCGTCGTCGGCGACGAGGGCACGCAAAGGAGAGTCGGTCATGGGCGACAGACTAAGCGGACGCATGCACGCCTGAGGAGTATTTGGGCACCCGGAAGCTGACCTTTGTGCCCGCTCCCGGAGCGGTCTCGACCACCAGGCCGTAGGCGTCGCCGTAGACCTGGCGGAGCCGGGCGTCGACGTTGCCGAGGCCGACCGAGTCGCCGGCCGACTCGCCCGCGAGGGCAGCGCGGATCACCTCGGGGTCGCTGCCCGAGCCGTCGTCCTCGACGCTGATCTCCGCCTCCAGTCCGCGGTCCTGGGCCCGGATGGTGATCTTGCCGATCCCGGTCGTGCCGTCGAGTCCGTGCCGGACGGCGTTCTCCACCAACGGCTGCACGACCAGGTACGGGATCGCCACCGACAGCACCTCGGGGGCGATCAGCAGCGAGACCTTGAGCCGGTCGCCGAACCGGGCCTGCTCCAGCACGAGGTACCGCTCGACGTTGCGCAACTCGTCGGACAACGTGGTGAACTCGCCGCCGCGGCGCAACGCGTAGCGGGAGAAGTCGGCGAACTCGAGCAGCAGTTCGCGGGCGCGCTCCGGGTCGGTCCGGACGAAGGACGCGATCGCGGCCAGCGCGTTGTAGATGAAGTGGGGGCTGATCTGCGCCCGCAGTGCCCGCAGTTCGGCCTCCATGGCCCGGGTGCGCTCCTTGTTGAGCTCAGCGAGCTCGACCTGGCCGGAAACCCACCTGGCGACCTCTTCGGTGGCCCGAACAAGCGCTGCCGACGAGCGTGGGCTGTAGGCGAGCAGGACGGCTACTACGCGATCTTCGGTGACGATCGGCGCGACCACCGCAGTACGGATCGGGCACTGGGGATCACCGCAGGCGACATCATGAGCACCTAGAACTGCGGTCCGGCCGGTGCGCAGGGTAGCTGCAGCGATTGTCCTTGCCACGCCACGGTGATAGTCCTCGTACGCGCCGCCGACACCGTCCCAGGCCAGCACACTGGTCGAGTCGCAGATCGCGATGGCCGCAGTACCGAGCAGGTCACGGAGGTGCTTGCTCGCCTTGGTCGCCGCCTCGGGAGTCAGGCCTTCGCGCAGACTCGGCGTCGCCAGTGAGGCGGTGTGCAGGGTCGCGTACGTCGCCTTGTCGGCCGAGGTGCCGAAGTGCTTCCGTCGCCGGGCAAACATGCCCCGACGGTAGCCGCTCAGACCTCGGAGCGTGCTCTGAACGCCTCAAGTGCCTCGGTGTCGGAGTAGTTGGAGCGCAGGTACGCGTCCAGCCACTCCTCGACCCCCGGGTACGACGACTCTCTGGCGAGCCTGTCGGCGACAGCCGGGTCCAGCGCAGTACGGCGTAGCTGGACGCCGGCCGGACTCAGCAGAGCCCAGCTGGCGCCAGGAGCGCCGTACGGCATGCCGACGCTGCCTGCGTTGACCACCAGCCGCCGGTCGACCTGCCGGGCGAACGGCATGTGCGTGTGCCCGCAGACGATCGTCCTGACTTCTTCCGGTACGCCGCTGAGCACCGCTGCCCACCGGGAGATCGGACTGTCGATCAGCACTACCTCCTCGTCGTCGCGAGGGGTCGCATGGCAAAACAGGGTGTCGCCGATCGTCACAGTGGTCGGCAGGCTGGCCAGTAGCTCCACCTGGTCCGGCCGGAGCTGCCTCGCCGCCCAGGGGCTGACCTCGTCAGGTGGCTCCGCGGCGTACGAGCCGCGAGCCAGCTCCACCAGCTCTCGGTCGGCGTTGCCGCGCACCCACACGGCCCGCTCGCCCAGCCCCAGCAGGAGATCCAGCGTCTCCACCGGCTGCGGCCCACTGGCGAGGTCCCCAGCCAGCACCACCACATCGGCCGCTGCCACGTCCGGTTCGGCCAGTACCGCCTCCAACGCAGGCAGTACGCCGTGAATGTCCGCCAGCACCACCACTCGCTCCATAGGAGCAGTCTGCCGCCGATCACTCCTGGCAGGGCGCTCGTTAGCTGCGAGCAGACGCCGTCACTCGCCGATGCGCACTCCGGACCGGCTCAGCGGGGTCGCCAGCTCACAGGTCCCGGTGGTGATGTCACAGCGGATGATCGCGCGCTGCCCGTTGCCGTCGGCGCCGCCGCCGTTCTCGGCATCGACGACGAGCAGCAGGTGCTGGTCGTCCTCAGGCACGGTCTGGAAGAAGCAGCTGGTCCATTCGCGCAGTTTCACCCCGGTCGTCGCATCGAGTGCCGATGTGGTCCCGGAGCAGTAGCCGTCGGCGTACGCATCGCCTCCGAATGCGGTCCGGCCGTCGGGGGTGAAGCCCGAGATGCTGCTCTCACAGGTCTTCCAGAGCCGTTTGCCGGTGGCGATCTCGGCGACGTCGGTGCACGAGCCACCGTCGCTGATCAGACCCATCGAAGCGACCAGCCGGCCGTCGGGAGAGACACCGGTGGGCGAACTGGCCTTGATCTGCTGGGCTTTCGGCTCACCAGGCGTCCAGGAGTGCAGCTCGGACGCGCCGCCCTGCGTGTCGTTGGCTTCGTAAAACACGTTGCCGTTCACCACGGAGAGGACCCGGACGCCCCACGCCTTCGGCAGGGCGAGCTTCTGTGTTCCGTCGACGTCCTCGGCGTACACCGTGGCGCCTTGGAGCTCCTCGCCCTGCTCGCCGATCCGGGTCGTGGAGTACGCCGCCGCGGCGCCGTCGGCGCTCGACACCAGCGCGGTGACATCCGGCACCCGCACGGCCTGACCGTCGCCCGGTCCGAGCTTCACCAGCTCGGTTCCCAGCCCCTTCTCGACGATCGCGAACACCTGGTCCCTGGCCCGGGCCACCGCGTGAATGGCTGCCTTGCCGGGGATGGTCCGCTCGCCGCCCGCGCCGCCGCGCACCACCCGGCCGACCAGATACGGCACCTGCGGATCGCGGCCCTTGGACAGCTTGGCGAGGTCGAGCGTGATCTTGACCGGTCCGGCGGGCTTGACCGGGGTCCCCGACGGCGTAGGGGTCTTGCTGCCCGGGACCGGGGGAGTGCTCGGAGTCGGCGCCGAAGTCGGGCCCGGCGTCGGGGCCGGAGTGGTCGGTGCCGCCAGCGGAACCGCGGCGCCGGCACCGTCGCTCGGGCCCTTGCTGTAGGCGAGGCCGCCGCCGATGGCTACCGCCGCCACCGCGACCGAGGCGATCAGCGCGACCAGCCGGCCGTTCTTGTTCTTCATCTCCGGCCTCCGGACCGTCGGGGGGACCTGCGTCATTTGGCGAGCCTCAGTCGGGTCTTCGGGCTGACGGGAACGGCCAGCTCGCAGTCGCCGGTACTGATCGCGCACCGGATGATCGCCAGGTCCGCGTCATCCCCGCCACCGCCCGCCGCGACCGCGACCATCAGCAGGTGCTCGTCGTCCTCGGCCGTGACCTGCTGGAAGCAACCCTTCCACTCGCGGATCAGCCGGCCGGTCTTCGCGTCCAGGGCTACCTGGGAGAGGCTGCAATAACCTTCGTCGCCCGACTGGACGCCGAACGTGGTGGCGCCGTCGGGCGTGAAGCCGTTGAGGTAGTAGTCGCAGGTCTTCCAGAGCCGCTTGCCGGTCGCGACCTCGGTGATCGCCGAGCAACTGCCGGCGTCGTTGAGCAGCACCATCGTGGCGGCCACCTCGGCGTCCGCGCTGAGCGTCGTCAGCCGCGGAACGGTCGGGACCGATTCGGCCTCGGCCGCGCCGGGAGTCCATTGGTACGTGCTCGTCGTGCCGCCCGTGCCGAGGTGACTGGCGGACTGGAAGTAGACCTTCCCCTTCACATAGGCGAGGACCTGGAAGTTCCAGCCGGTGGTCACCTTGAGCGACCTCAACTGGTCGCCGGAGTCGGCATAGAGCGTGCCACCCTCCACCGGGGACCCGCTCGGGCCTGAGGCCGCGTAGGCGGCGCCGGTCTGCTCCTCGTTGATCTTCATCCGGTTGACGTTCGGGACGCTCTTCGGATCGTCGCCGCCGAGTCGCAGAACTCTGCTGCCGTTCACATCGGTGGTCAGGGCCAGTACGGCGCCGTTCACTCGCGCGATCTCGAGGATGTCCGCCGTACCGGGGATTCTGAGCGGAGCTCCGGCGCCTCCGCGAACTTCCCGGCCGACCAGGTAGGGAATCTGCGGCAGCCGTCCACGGACGAGCTTGTCGACGGCCAGGGTGATCTTGGTCGGTCCGGTCGAGGTCGCCGTCTTCCCAGGAGTCGCCACCGGAACGGACGAGGGAACCGACGGTGCGGTCGAGGGCGGTCGCGGTGTTGTGGACGGCGCGGCGGGCGGAGTACCGGTCGCAGGCGGAGGGACCGGCGGAGTGGTCGGCCGTGGCGTCGTGGCAAGCGCCGGCAGCGGTACGGCGTCGGCGACGGCCTCGGCTCGCGGCACCTGGCGGGAGGCCAGGACGCCACCCGCGACGACCGCGGCGACCGTCACAGCGGCGACGATGATGGCCAGTAGGGCGTTCTGCTGCTTCATCCCCACCCTCCCATCAGCCGGAGCCGGTCCCGTTCGGCCGTCCGCGCGGGTTTCGTCGCCAGCTCACAGGCGCCGGAGTCGATGCTGCACCTGATGATCGCACCAGGCGTCCGCTCACCGTTGGCGACGACCATCAGCAGGTGGTTGTCGTCCTCGGCGGTGGCGCTGAGGAACTGCACGCCGGTCCACTGGCGCCGTACCGTGCCGGTCGCGGTGTCGATCGCGCTGGTCCACGGGTCGGATCCACCGGCGTGGAAGTCAGGGGTCGCGAAGACGGTCCGGCCGTCCGGGGTGAAGCCGTCCAGCGAGTGCTCGCAGGTCCGCCAGAGCTGCTTCCCACTGCCGAGCTCACGGATCGCCGAGCAGAAGGTCTGGTCGGCGCCCTCCAGTTCGTCGACGCCGTTCGCGCCCTGGAAGTCCACCCCCGCGGGGGTCTTGAAGGACCGCAGCTTCTCCACCTTGCCGCTCCGGGTGTGCCAGCTGTTCAGCGTCGCGGCCGGGCCGTCCCGATCGGTCAGCGCGGCGAAGTAGACGGTCTCGCCGACCACCGCCAGCACCTTCGACTCCCAGTCGCCGGGGCGATCGAGCTTGCGGTCCTCGTAGTTGTTGCGCCAGTGGACGACATTGCCCTTGCGCCGGGTGTGGTCCGGGTTGCTGCGGGCCGTCCCGAAGGCGACCGTGTCCTCGTCGGCGTTGCTGACCAGGCTGGCGACATCGGCAACGCGCTCGGGCTCGATGCCGCTGTGACTGTCGACGCGGACGAGCTCGCTGCCCCCCAGACCGACCTCGAGGACGACCAGCGCGTCACCGTCGTACCGGGCGGCTCGCAGGATCTGCTGCCGGCCGGGCACCGGGACGTCGCTGCCGAGGCCACCCTTGACCACCCGCCCGTCGAGGTAGACCACCTGAGGAGCGCGGCCCTGTGGCAGACGGGCGAGCTCCACCTTCACCGTCGGCAGGGTCGGCGTGGGGGTGCCCGGCGGGGGCGGAGTCGCCGGCGGCGGCGTCGTGGCCACTGTCGACGGGGTCGCGCGGGCCGTGGGGGAGGTGGTGCCGGGGCGAGGGGTCGGGGTAGCTGTCGGGCCCACGGCGAGCGGTCCTACCAGCGCCGAGTTGGACGTGACGGACTTGCGGCCGGCCGCAAGGGCCCCGCCGCCAGCCACAGCCACTACTGCGACCGCAGCCATCGCCGCGGCCAGCACGCCGTTGCCAGATCTCACGTTCGGTCGTCCCATCGATTCGTCCCCGTCCGGGATAGGACGCCGCCGGCAGCGGTTTTGTTCGACAGGTCCCCACAACAACGGGCCGGCGGCCGACGGGTACCTCGGGAGCCTCGTACCGGTCCCGGACGCGCACTCCGGCGACCTGGTCGCACCTGCGATCGAGCATAATGCGGGGATGGACCAGCCACCGCGGATCGGCCGGTACTCCCTGGTCCGCCGGGTGGGTGCCGGGGGTTTCGCGACCGTCTGGCTGGCCCGCGACGAGCAGCTCGACGCCGAGGTCGCGGTCAAGATCCTGTCCGACAACTGGATCGACGAGGACGACGTCCGGCGCCGCTTCCTGGCCGAGGGCCGGTTCCTGCGCCGGGTCGACTCACCACATGTGGTCGGCGTGCACGATGTCGGCGAGACCGAGGACGGCCGGCCCTATCTCGTCCTGACCTATGCCGACGGCGGCTCGCTGGCGGACCGGATCAAGGCCGGACCGGTGTCGATCGACGACGTCGTCGACGTCATCGGCCAGGTCGGCCTCGGGCTGAAGCAGCTGCACGCCCGCGGCGTCCTGCACCGCGACGTGAAGCCGGCCAACGTGCTGTTCCGCACCGACGAGTCGGGCCAGCGCGCGATGCTCGGCGACCTCGGACTGGGCAAGTCGCTGGAGACCGTGTCCCAGCTGACCATGCCCGGCGGTACGCCGGCCTACGTCGCGCCCGAGCAGGTGATGGGCGACCGGCTCGACCATCGCGCCGACCTCTACTCGCTCGGCGCCGTCGCCTACGCGGCCTTCACCGGCCAGGCACCGCACGGCGTGATCAGCCTGGGCGCGGTGATGCGGATCGAGAAGCCGCCGCCCTGGATGAGCACGCTGCGCGACGACGTACCGGACGCGATCGACGCCGTCGTACGGCGGGCCCTGGAGCCGGACCGCGACAAGCGCTGGCCGGACCTCGACAGCTTTCTCGACGCCTTGCGAGAGGCACACGAGACCGGCGAGATCCCGGCCGGGCTGGTTCCGGCCGAGGAACTGCCGGTCCCGGCGGGGCCGGGCGGAATCGACCAGCCGACGGCGCTCTCAGCGGCCAACGCGCCGACAGTCCCACCGGTCAGTGAGGCCGCTGGGGATGCCGCGACCGCTCCGGCGGCACTGGTGTCGGCGGCTGGGACGGGCTCACGGCGCTCCGGCCGGGCATGGGCAGTCACGATCGTCCTTGCTCTGCTACTGGCCGCGGGTGGTGGCTATGGCGGCTATCGGCTCGTCTTGAGCCTTCCAGTGACCGTCAGCGAGAACTCGTTGTCGGTGACAGTCGACCGCAGCTGGAACCAGCAGTCGACCAATGCCGACGGCACCGCCCTCTTGATCACCACCGACACCGGTCAGTGGCGGCAGAGCAGCGACGTACCAGGTGTCTATCTCGAGCTGCAGAAGGGCGTCACGGTCCCGAAGGCCGGCAAGCCGACGGAGAACTGTGTAGCGGACGGTGGCCCGGGTTACACCGAGCAGAACGCGATCTACCTCTACAAGTGCAACGGCGGCCAGCCGGTCGTGGGTGAGCGCTACCAACTGGTCAACGGCGTAGGAGTGCTGCGGACCCAGGTCAGGGCCGGCAGCAAGGACGAGGTCAACGACGTCCTGGGTTCGTCCTCCTACAAGCGGCCCTAGGGCACCAGCGAGGTCAGCGACGAGGCCGTGGCCTTGTGCATCCGCGGGATGACGTTGAGCGTGGCCGAGTCGCCGCTGTAGAGGTGTGAGCCCGACTCGTAGACCAGGTACGCCGTGCCGTTGTACTCGGTGATGCCCTCGGTCATGCTCGGCGCCCGGAAGCAGCTCAGCTGAGCCGCGTCCAGATCCTTCTGGCCACGCCGTACGACGTACAGGTTGCTGCGGTTACCCCGCCCGTACGACGTGCTGTAGACGAAGTGGTTGGCCGTCACCATCAGGCCCTGCGTCTTGGTGGGGACCTCCCAGGCACCGGCCTGAGTGGTGAGCGTGCCGTCGGTGGCGACCTTGTACTCGTACATGGTGCCGCGACCGGTCTCGTTGAAGCTGCCGGAGAAGACCGAGTCGCCGTAGCTGGTCAGGAACGAGGAGCCGGCCACGTTTCGCGCTGTGCCCACCTGCGCCAGGTACGGCGTACCGGCGGCTTTCAGAGCGTCGCGGAGCTCGGTCAGCCGGTACTTGCGGATGGAGCTGCCCGCACCGGCGACGAAGGCCCAGCCCTTGGTGGTGGTGATCCCGCCGACGTGTGCCTCGGCGATGGCCACCACGCCGACCGTGGAGCCGGTGGCCGGGTCGATGCCGTAGATCTGCGAGTCGGCGCCCGCGCGGTACGACGTGACCAGCAGCAGGTTCTTGCCGGAGCCGTCCCAGTTGTACCAAGTGCCCGCGCCCTGTGGGGTGTGCGTGCCGAGGTTGGGAATGCTCGCGCTGTTGCTGAACCTGGCGTCGTACTTCTTGGAGGCCGACGGGCCGTCGTAGAAGGGGCTGCCGGTGTTGGCCGCGGTGTCGCAGGTGATCGCGGCACTGGCCGGCGTACCGAGGGCGGTCAGCGCGGCCGCGGTGGTGACGAAGGCGGTGACGATGGCGAAGGGGCGGGTCATCATGTCCTCCGGGGTTCGGGCGGTAACCTTCGGGATCTTCTCGGTAGAAAGTAAATGATTGACCCGCAGTACGGTAGGGCGCATGACCGATCTAGCCGCGGCGATCGACCGCGTTCTGCCCAGTGTTCGTGCCGACCTCGAGGACCTCATCCGGATTCCCTCGGTCAGTGCGGACCCGGCCCGTGCGGCCGACGTCCAGCGGTCCGCCGAGGCGACCGCCGCGCTGTTCGAGGCCGAGGGCTTCGCGGTGCGGATCGTGCGCGCCGGGGACGGCGCGCCCGCGGTGATCGCGAAGAAGCCGGCGCCGGCCGGCAAGCCGACCGTGCTGCTCTACGCCCACCACGACGTGCAGCCGACCGGCAAGCTCGAGGAGTGGACGTCGGAGCCGTTCGAGCCGACCGAGCGCGACGGCCGGCTGTACGCGCGCGGCGCGGCCGACGACAAGGCCGGGATCGCCGCCCACCTCGCCGCTGTACGGGCCTTCGGCAACGATCTGCCGGTGGGCGTGACGGTCTTCGTCGAGGGCGAGGAGGAGATCGGCTCGCCGACCCTGCTGCAGTTGCTCGACGAGTACGCCGACGAGCTGACCGCGGACGCGATCGTGATCGCCGACTCGGGCAACTGGGCGATCGGCCAGCCCGCGCTGACCGTCTCGCTGCGGGGCCTGGTCGACTGCTTCGTCGAGGTGCGGACACTGAAGCACGCGGTGCACTCCGGCCTGTTCGGCGGCGCCGTACCGGACGCGCTGACCGCGTTGTGCCGGCTGCTCGCCACCTTGCACAACGACGAAGGTGACGTCGCGGTCGACGGCCTGCACGCGACACGCGCGGCCGCGCTGGAGTATCCCGAGGACCGGTTCCGTGCCGAGTCGAGCGTGCTGGACTCGGTCAAGCTGATCGGCTCGGGGACGCTGGTCGACCGGTTGTGGACCCGCCCGGCGATCGCCGTACTGGCCATCGACGCGCCGCGGGTCGCCGACGCGAGCAACACCCTGGTGCCGGTCGCGCGGGCCAAGGTCAGCCTGCGGGTGGCCCCCGGCGACGACGCGGTCAAGGCGATGGAAGCCCTGCGCAACCACCTCGAGCAGAACGCGCCGTGGGGAGCCCAGGTCACTGTGACGGAAGGCGATCTCGGCCAGCCGTGCTCGATCAACGCCAACGGAACGGCGTACGACGCGGCCCGTTCGGCCTTCGCCGCGGCCTGGGGCGTGGAGCCGGTCGACACCGGGATGGGCGGCTCGATCCCGTTCATCGCGGAGTTCCAGCAGGCCTTCCCGAACGCCGCCGTCCTGGTCACCGGGGTGGAGGACCCCGACACCCGGGCCCACGGCATCGACGAGGGTCTGCACCTGGAGGAGTTCGCCAAGGTCTGTCTGGCCGAAGCGCATCTTCTGCGGAACTTGGCCTGATCGGTGGCACCGGGCTTTCCGCATACCGTGTGTTTGGCATAGGTTTCGGCGAGTGAAGATCGCAGTAGTGCGAGAGACCAGACCGGCCGAGCGCCGGGTGGCCCTGGTGCCGGAACAAGTCGTCAAGCTCGTCCAGCTCGGCTACGAGGTCGCGGTCGAGCCCGCGGCCGGCGAGCGCGCGCTGTACTCCGACGACGCCTACCGCGAGGCGGGAGCCGAGGTGGCCTGGGGGGCCGACCATGCCGCGACGGTGGTGGTGTCGGTGCAGCCGCTCGAGCGCGAGCGGCTGCAGCGGCTGCACGCCGGTACGGCGTTGATGTCCTTCCTGCCGACCAACCCGCCGGACGTGGTCCGGGCCGCGACCCGGGCCAAGCTGACGGCGTTCGCGATGGAGATGATCCCGCGGATCTCCCGGGCGCAGTCGATGGACGCACTCTCCTCGCAGGCCCTGGTGGCCGGCTACCGGGCGGCCATCGTCGCCGCCGAGCGGCTGCCGCGGTTCTTCCCGCTGAACATGACCGCCGCCGGCACGGTGCCGCCGGCCCAGGTGCTGGTGCTGGGCGCCGGTGTCGCCGGACTGCAGGCGATCGCGACCGCGAAGCGCCTCGGCGCGGTGGTGAAGGCGTACGACGTCCGCACCGCCGCCGCCGAGGAGATCGCGTCGATGGGCGCCCAGCCGATCGAGCTGGAGCTCGGCACGCTGGACGGGCCGGGTGGCTACGCCCGCGAGATGACCGAGGAGCGCGCGCAGCTGCAGCGTGACCTGCTGACGCCGTACATCGCGGGCGCGGACGCGCTGATCACCACCGCCGCGGTGCCCGGCCGGACGGCGCCGATGCTGGTGTCGCGCTCGATGGTCGAGCAGATGAAGCCCGGCTCGGTCGTCGTCGACCTGGCCTCGGAGTCCGGCGGCAACGTCGAGGGCTCGGTGGCCGGGACCGAACTGATGATCGGCAACGCACTGGTCTGGGGCGGCGCGAACGTGCCCAGCCAGATGGCCGGCCCGGCCAGCCGGCTCTACGGGCAGAACATCGCGAACCTGATCACGCTGATGACCCGCGACGCCGAGTTCAACCCCGACTTCTCCGACGAGATCGTCCGCGGTTGCTGCCTCACCCATGACGGCACCGTGCTGCACGAGCCGACCCGCGAGTTGCTGGAAGGACCGATGGCATGACCGAGACCATCGCTTTGCTGACGATCTTCGTGCTCGCGGCGTTCGTCGGCGTCGAGGTGATCAGCAAGGTCTCCTCGACCCTGCACACCCCGTTGATGTCGGGCGCGAACGCGATCCACGGCGTCATCCTGGTCGGCGCCATCATCGTCACCGGCCAGGCCGAGTCCACCGGCGTGGTGATCGTCGGGTTGCTGGCCGTCGTACTGGCGACGGTGAACATGGTCGGCGGATTCGTCGTCACCGACCGGATGCTGCAGATGTTCCGCGGTCCGGCGGCGCGCAAGAAGGAGCTGCACAAGTGATCGCCACCTGGGCCCAGATCGGCTACCTGATCTCGGCGGTCTGCTTCATCGTCGCGCTGAAGGCCCTGTCGTCGCCGAAGTCGGCACGCACCGGCAACCTGATCGGCGCGGCCGGCGCCACGCTCGCGGTGATCATCACCTTCGCCGCCTACAAGCCGGACCACCTGGCCGCGATCCTGGTCGCGCTGGTGATCGGCACGGTCGCCGGGGTGGTCGGCTCCCGCCGGGTGCAGATGACGCACATGCCGCAACTGGTGGCGCTGTTCAACGGCGTCGGGGGTGGCGCGGCCGCCCTGGTCGCGCTGATGGAGCTCGGCGAGGTGCACGACGGCGAGACGATCGCCGCGATCGCGACCGCCTTCACCGTCCTGGTCGGCGCGATCAGCTTCTCCGGTTCGATCGTGACGTTCGCCAAGCTGCAGGAGCTGATGACGAGCCGGCCGGTGACCTTCCCGGGCCTGCCGGTGCTGTTCGTGGCCGGCATCCTCGGTGGGCTCGCGCTGTCGGTCTGGCTGGTGTCGGACCCGCGCGTCTGGGTCGGCGTACTGCTCTGCCTGGTCGGCCTCGCGCTCGGCGTCATGCTGGTGCTGCCGGTGGGCGGTGCCGACGTACCGATCGTCATCTCGCTGCTGAACGCGTTCACCGGACTGACCGTGGCCGCCGGTGGTTACGTCCTCGGCAACACGATGCTGCTGGTCGCCGGAACGCTGGTCGGCGCGGCCGGCACGCTGCTGACCAAGATGATGGCCGACGCGATGGGCCGCTCGGTCTTCAACATCCTGTTCGGCGCGGTCAAGGGTGGCTCCACCCTCGGCGGCGGTACGGCGTCCGAGCGGCCGGTCATCTCCGGTACGCCGACCGACGTCGCGATCCTGCTCGGCTACGCCCAGCGGGTCGTCATCGTCCCCGGCTACGGTCTCGCCGTCGCCCAGGCCCAGCACACCCTGCGCGACCTGGTCGAGGAACTGCAGGGCCGCGGCGTCAAGGTCGACTACGCGATCCATCCGGTGGCCGGCCGGATGCCCGGCCACATGAACGTCCTGCTCGCCGAGGCCTCGGTCCCCTACGACCAGCTGCGCGAGATGGAAGAGATCAACGGCGACTTCAAGTCCACCGACGTGGTCCTGGTCGTCGGCGCCAACGACGTCGTCAACCCGGCCGCCCGCACCACGCCGAGCGCGCCGATCTACGGCATGCCGATCCTGAACGCCGACGAGGCGCAACGCGTCATCTTCCTGAAGCGCTCCATGCGGCCGGGCTTCGCCGGCATCGAGAACGAACTGCTCTACGACCCGAAGACCACCCTGCTCTTCGGCGACGCCCGCGAGTCCCTCACCAAACTGCTCGCCGCCGTCAAGACCGTCTGACCCCGCGGCAACCGGAAATCGGTCCACAACTGAGCGAACCGGGCCACTTCGCTCAGTTGTGGCGCCATCCCCGGCAGAATCCTGGTCCAGTCCGCATTTCGATCGGATCGCAATTCCTGGCCTGATTGGTCTAGTCCGCAGGTCGCCGGACCGGCCTGGTCCGCGGTGCCGTCATCCCCAGCTCTCCTGGCGGGACGCCCCTGCAGGCAGCTCTCGCCGTTGTCGTACCTGCGGAATTCCGCATGCTGTGACGGCAACTCACAAATACCGGAACCGAGTAGTCCCGTTCTGCGAATTGAAATTGTCGATCTCGGCCCGCAACCAGTCCCGGCGAAGTAATTCGCCGCCATTTCCGGTGTGCTTTTCGGCGATCAGACCCAGCCGCGTTTCGCGGCGGCCACTCCGAGTTCGAACCGGCTGGTGGCATCCAGCCTCTCGGAGAGGTTGGCGGTGATCCGCCGGGCGGTGCGCAGCGAGATGCCGAGCAGCCGGGCCACCTGCTCGTCCTTGGCGCCGCCGGCCAGCAGGCGCAGTACCTCGGCCTCGTGCGGGGTGAGCGGGTTGTTGTCGTCGCGGTCCTCGGGGGAGAAGAGCTCCGAGGCGCGGGACCAGTAGGCGTCGAAGAGGGCGAGCGCGAGTGCGACCACCGAGGGGCTGCGGTGGATCACCGCGCCGGCGGTCGGGTTCTCCGGGTCCATCGCCATGATCGCGATCTCGTGGTCGAGGATGAGCAGCCGCATCGGCAGGGTCGGGGTCGCCCGGACCTCGCCGCCGAGGCGGTGCAGCATCGCCGCGTAGTCGAGACCGGGCTTGGAGACCGTCATGCTCTGCAGGTAGATGGTGCGCATCTTCAGCCCGCGCTCGAGCAACGGCGCGTCCGGCGACCCTTCGACCGGGTGCAGCGCGTCGTCGATGTGGGCCGGCACCATCCCCCAGAAGGAGTTCTTCGCCTTCAGACCGAGCTCCTCGATCCGCCGGGACGCGTTCGCGCGGCCCTTCAGTACCTCGATGTCACCGCTGCTGCGGGAGGTGAGGAGCTCGTTGTACTGCTCCGCGATCACGTCGGCCGAGGACTCGGCCTGGTTCAGCTCGTTGAGCATCTGGGTCAGTTCACCGCGGCGGCGCTCGGCCAGCCCGGACAGGCCCACCCGGGGGTGGACCGCGTGCTCGGCGCCCGGGTCGGTCCAGGTCGGGACCAGCAGTTCGAGCTTCCGCAGCTGGTTCATCGTGTCCAGCACGTCGCTCAGGGACCGGTTCAGCAGCGCCGCGATCTGCTCCGGAGTACTGTCCGGGCGGCTGAGCAGGGCATGGTAGACCGCGAAGGTGGCGTCATCCACACCCAGCGGTTCCAGCACGTTGTTCACTCCTCCAGTGTCTGTTCGGAACCGACCATATACAGAGTGCGTCGACATTGAGCGCTTGATATTGGTTGTTTCAGATTATTCGGAGGGCCGAGTCGTGATCAAGAAGTGGCTTACTGTAGTCGGCGCTCTGGCGCTGGTCGCCACATTTTCGGTATTGCCGAGTCCGGGCGGCCGGGCGGCCGGGGACCCTGGGACCACCCAGTGCGCACCCGGCGTGAACTGCTGGCAGTTCTAGTCCCGTAGACTGCCGGGCGTGGCTCGTGGCGATGGTCGGCTCACTCATGATCTTGACCCGCAGGATCTGGGCCCTCAGGACGCTTGTGGCGTCTTCGGGGTCTGGGCACCGGGGGAAGAGGTCGCCAAACTCTCCTATTTCGGACTCTTCGCTCTGCAGCACCGGGGGCAGGAGTCGGCTGGCATCGCGGTCAGCAACGGCAGTCAGATCCTGGTCTACAAGGACATGGGTCTGGTCAGCCAGGCCTTCGACGAGGCGACGCTCGCCTCGCTGAAGGGATACATAGCGGTCGGTCACTGCCGGTACTCGACCACCGGGTCGAGTGTCTGGGCCAACGCCCAGCCGACCTTCCGGTCCACCGCGACCGGTTCGATCGCGCTCGGGCACAACGGCAACCTCACCAACACCGGTGAGCTGGCCGCGACGCTGAGCGGGCGCGACGACCTCGATCTCGGGCTGGACCTGGAGGTCGAGCACGCGAAGGCGAACGCCAAACACGGCGCCTCCTCCGACACCGATCTGCTCACCTCGATGCTGGCCGGCTACCCGGACCTGACCATCGAGCAGGCGGCCGCCAAGGTGCTGCCGAAGGTCAAGGGCGCCTACAGCCTGGTCTTCATGGACGAAACCACCCTGTACGCCGCCCGCGACCCGCAGGGCATCCGTCCGCTGGTGCTCGGCCGGCTGGAGCGGGGCTGGGTGGTGGCCAGCGAGACCGCCGCCCTCGACATCGTCGGCGCCAGCTTCATCCGTGAGGTCGAGCCGGGCGAGATCGTCGCGATCGACGAGGACGGCCTGCGCTCCACCAAGTTCGCCGAGCCGGAGCCCAAGGGCTGCCTGTTCGAGTTCGTCTACCTGGCCCGCCCGGACACCCAGATCTCCGGTCAGCGGATCCACTCCACCCGCGTCGAGGTGGGCCGCCGGCTCGCCCGGGAGCACCCGGTCGAGGCCGACCTGGTGATCGCCACCCCGGAGTCCGGTACGCCGGGCGCCATCGGGTACGCCGAGGAGTCGGGCATCCCCTACGGTTCCGGGCTGGTCAAGAACGCCTATGTCGGCCGGACCTTCATCCAGCCCAGCCAGACCATCCGCCAGCTGGGCATCCGGCTGAAGCTGAACCCGCTGCGCGAGGTGATCGAGGGCAAGCGCCTGGTCGTCGTCGACGACTCGATCGTCCGCGGCAACACCCAGCGCGCGGTGATCAAGATGCTGCGCGAGTCGGGCGCGAAGGAGATCCACGTCCGGATCTCGTCGCCGCCGGTGAAGTGGCCGTGTTTCTACGGCATCGACTTCGCCAGCCGCGCCGAGCTGATCGCGAACGGCCTGAACACCGAGGAGATCTGCCGCTCGATCGGCGCGGACTCCCTCGGGTACGTCAGCCTGGACGGGCTGATCGACGCCACCACGGTGCCGAAGGACCAGCTCTGCCGGGCCTGCTTCGACGGGGTCTACCCGGTCGCGCTGCCCGAACCGGAGCAGCTGGGCAAGCACCTGCTCGAGATACCGGTCAGCACCGACGTCGACGGCCTCGCCACCGTGTCCGGTGGCGCCGGTGCCGCCGACGCCCTGTCGCGGCCGTAGAGCCCGCAAGCCCCCAAGAAGGAGAACCACAGTGAGCGAGGGCGCGAGCTACGCGGCCGCCGGTGTCGACATCGAGGCCGGTGACCGGGCCGTCGAACTGATGAAGGAATGGGTGGCCAAGGCGACCCGTCCCGAGGTGGTCGGTGGGCTCGGCGGATTCGCCGGGCTGTTCGACGCGAGTGCGCTGACGGCGTACCGGCGGCCGTTGCTGGCCACCTCCACCGACGGGGTCGGCACCAAGGTCGCGATCGCGCAGAAGCTGGACCGGCACGACACGATCGGCTTCGACCTGGTCGGCATGGTTGTCGACGACCTGGTGGTCTGCGGTGCCGAGCCGTTGTTCATGACCGACTACATCTGCACCGGCAAGGTGGTGCCGGAGACGATCGCGCAGATCGTCAAGGGCATCGCGGAGGCCTGTGTCGAGGCCGGTACTGCGCTCGTCGGCGGCGAGACGGCCGAGCACCCGGGGCTGCTGGAGGCCGGCGAGTACGACGTGGCCGGCGCGGCCACCGGAGTCGTCGAAGCCGACGAGGTGATCGGCGCGGACCGGGTCCGCGCGGGTGACGTGGTGGTCGCGATGGCGTCCTCCGGGCTGCACTCCAACGGGTACAGCCTGGTCCGGCACGTGTTCTTCGACCGGGCCGGCTGGCAGCTCGACCGCGAGGTCCCCGAGCTCGGCGGCACGCTCGGCGAGACGCTGCTGATCCCGACCCGGGTCTACGCCAAGCACTGCCTCGAGCTGATCCGCGAGCTGAACGCTGCTGATGAGAAGCCGCTGCATGCCATGTCGCACATCACTGGTGGTGGATTCGCGGCCAACCTGGCCCGCGTCATCCCCGAGGACCTCGCGGTCCGGATCGACCGCTCCAGCTGGACCCCGGCCCCGATCTTCGGCCTGGTCGGTCAGCTGGGCGGCGTCCCCCAGCTCGAACTCGAGAAGACGCTGAACATGGGCGTCGGCATGGTCGCCGTCCTGGACCCCGCCGCCGCCGACCGCGCGATCGCGACACTCGCCGAGCGCGACATCACCGCCTGGGTGTGCGGCGAGGTCAGCACGGCAACCGACGCCAAGGCAGGCGTCGAGCTCCAGGGCGACTACGCCAACTGAAGTCCCCGAGGCCGCCGCAGCGTCACCTGACTTGGCGGCGGCCTAATCACAGTACGTACGGGTCGGCGCAGGCCGCGGTCCGGCTGGTGCAGTGGCGGCCACGCAGTACCGGCTGGCGCATCGCTGGCTAGTGGCAATGCGGGCTGAGGCGATGGAGATCGGCAGCAGCGCTGGTAGCGGCGGTGTTGGCAACAGCAGGTGCCGAAGCGGGTGGATGCTGTGGGCAGTTGCAGCGCAGCCGATCGCAGTACGGGCTGGCCCAACTCCGGCGATCGGCAGTGCGGGCTGAGGCGATGGCGATCGGCAGCAGCGCTGGTAGCGGCGGTGTTGGCAACAGCAGGTGCCGAAGCGGTCGGATGCTGTGGGCAGCTGCAGTACAGGCTGGCACAGCGGCGGCAACCGCAGTACGGGCTGGCGCAACTCCGGCGAGCGGCAGTGCGGGCTGAGGCGATGGAGATCAGCAGCAGTGCTGGGTAGCGGCGATGTGTTGGCCTACCGCGGGCTGATGTAGCGCAGGTAGCCGCGAGGTGCTCGTCAGTGGCGGGCACGCGAAAGGTCCTTCGGTGCCTGGGCTGGGCTCAGGGCGCCGAAGGACGATCCGGACTGCCAATGCTTCGGAAAAGGGCAGGCTGGGAAGACCTGACCTGCCGTGTGGTGGAACTACGTCGGCTAAGCGCAATCAACCTGCCCAAGCGCCCCGAGGCGCCGGGCAGGTCGAAGTGCTGCAGCTTTACCGACGGGGGTGGTAGTCGTCGGCGTCATCGCCGACGTCAGCGTCGTTGTTGCCGTTCGCAGAGGTACCGCCCTCGTCCCCGCCGGACAGCTCTTTTTTGAGCTGGTCCAAGTCGGTGTCCCAGGTGCGGTACTTCAGGTCGCGTGCGACCTTCGTCTGCTTGGCCTTTGCACGGCCGCGCCCCATAGCGTCGACCCCCTCGCACAAGTCAACCGGGTACGCAGCGTGGCGTCCACGGATCAGTCGTCAGTAATCGTGGTTCTAGGTTACCCGGAGCCGGTGTCCGACACACGCACCGCCCCCTGACTGGACCCCCGAAGAGGTCCGGCAACAGGGCCGGGAGGCCCAGCCGGTCCCCTCAAACCGGCCAGGCCTCCCGCGTCTTTCGCCCCTGACGGGGCTGCTACTTCACCTCACGACGTGAGCTTGCCCACAGTCCGACGATGGTCGGCAGGACGATCCAGATCGCGAGTGCGGTGAGCGTCTGCGGCACCATCCCGTTCAGCTCGCGCTCGGAGATCCGGCCGAAGGCGCCGAACACGTCCAGGTAGTCGGCGTTGCTCTTGAACAGCGCCGGCCCGGCCAGCGACCAGGCGGTCGGAGCGACGAAGAAGACCAGGATCGCGACCGCGGTCTGGGCGATCACCGCACCGAAGGCGGCACCCATCACGACGTTCAGCGCGGTGGTCAGGTAGGCGCCGGCCAGGGAACCCCCGATGCCGGCGTACGACGCTCCGTCGCCGCTCAGCGAGCCGCCGAGGGCGGTGCCGGCCAGGGAAAGCACGACCGTGGCGCTCAGAACCACGACGCTGAGCACGATCGCCGAGGCGAACTTGGCGAGCTGCACCCGGATCCGGCGCGGCGACAACGTGAACGTGGTCAGCGCGGTGCGCTGGGTCCACTCACTCGTCATCGCCATCACGCCGATCACGGGCAGCAGCAGCAGGACACCGGTCGCGGCGGCGCCGAGATAGCTCTCGAACGCCTGTTTGCCGTCTTCCATGTGGGTGAGCTGCCAGGTCAGCGCGGCCAGCGCCAAGGCCAGGATGCCCAGGATCAGGAACCGGCCACTGCGGGTGTTCACGGACTTGCGCAGTTCGATCGTGACGAGCTTGAGGAACGACTGGCCGCGGGCGGGCGGCAGCGAGGTGGCGACCGCCGCGCGGTGCTTGCCCGGAGCCGCCGCGACGACCGGAGAAGTGATTTCGGAAACAGCCATGGTGGAAAGCTCCAGAAGGTCTAGGAAGAAGAAGTTGGGGGTCAGGCAGCGACGGCGGTGGGGGCGGCGGTGAGCTGGAAGAAGAGCTCCTCCAGGCCGGCGCCGTCGCTCTCGCGGAGTTCGAGCAGGACCTGGCCGGCGGCAGCGGCGGCACGGCCGACCTGCTCGGCGGAGGCGTCGACGCGGAGCGCGCCGTCGTGCAGCGGCTCGAGGTTCAGTCCGGCGGCGGTCAGCGCCTGGTTCAGGCCGATCGGGTCGAGACCACGAACGAGCGTGCCGCTGCCGGCCAGCAGCTCCTCCAGGGAGCCGTCGGCAACGATCTTGCCGCCGCCGATGACGACCAGCCGGTCGACGGTCGCCTGGACCTCGCCGAGCAGGTGGCTGGACAGGATCACCGTGCCGCCGCGGGAAGCGAAGTCCTGCAGCAGCCCACGCATCCAGCGGATGCCCTCGGGGTCCATCCCGTTGGCCGGCTCGTCCAGGATCAGCGCGGCCGGGTCACCGAGCAGCGCGGCCGCGATGCCGAGCCGCTGCCGCATGCCCAGCGAGTACTGACCGACCCGGCGCTTGGCGGCCGGCGTGAGACCGACGGCGTCCAGCATCTCGTCCGCCCGGCTTTTCGGTACGCCGAGCAGCGACGCGTTGAGCTGCAGCGTCTCGCGGCCGGTGCGGCCCGGGTGCTGCGCCGCGGCGTCCAGCATGACGCCGACGACGCGCCCCGGGTTCGGCAGGTCGGAGTACTTCTTGCCCGCGATCGTGGCGTGACCCGCGCTCGGCGGGGTCAGCCCCGTCAGCATCCGCAGCGTGGTGGACTTGCCGGCGCCGTTCGGGCCGAGGAAGCCGGTGATGCTGCCGGGCTCGACGGTGAAGGAGACGTTGTTGACGGCCGTGGCGCTGCCGTAGCGCTTGCTCAGGTTCTCGACGGTGATCATGTCCACTACTCAACCGTTTCCGGCCCTCTCCTCACATCGACCGACCGTCCTGTGTGACCCCCTACTTAAGTCGTCGCGGCGGTCCCCGGACCCCCACCGGAAGGGGGAGACACGTCGTCAACGGAAGACGGACGTAAGTCCTGACCTGACCGGACTAGGCTGACGCAATGCAACGGCTGAAGCGCTGGTACGCCTGGTTCGTCCGGCGTGCCCCGCGCTTCCGTGACCTGATGTTCGTCGGGATCAGCCTGCTGACGATCGTCGCCCAGGCCTCCTCCGGCCAGTCGGGCTGGCAGCCCAGCAACTGGCTGGTGGTCGGCCTCGGCACCGTCGCCTCGCTGGCGCTGTGGTGGCGCCGGAGGTTCCCGGTCGTGGTCACGGTGATCGCCGTGGTCGCGCTCGGCGTCGCCACCGTCAGCGCGCCGGTCGGCCTGGCGTTGCTGACGCTGGCGATCCGGCGGCGCGACCTGGTGCTGGGGGCCCTGACCTTCGCGGCGTATGTCGCGTACGTCGTCTCGAGCCTGCCGGCCGACAACGATCCCACCGTCCCGCTCCTCACCGGGCCGTTCGCGCTAGGTATCTGGGTGGCGATCGGTGCCTACATCGGCGCCCGGCGCGACCTGATGGCGTCGCTGCGGGACCGGGCCGAGCGGGCCGAGTCGGAGCGCGAACTGCGCGCCGACCAGGCCCGGCTGGGTGAACGGGCCCGGATCGCCCAGGAGATGCACGACGTGCTGGCGCACAAGGTGTCGCTGATCGCGCTGCACGCCGGCGGGCTCGAGGTGAACCCGGGGGTCGGCCCCGAGAAGGTGGAGAGCTCGGCCGGCCTGATCCGCGAGACCGCCCGGCAGGCGATGGAGGATCTCCGCGAGGTTCTCGGCGTACTGCGAACCGACCTGAGCCAGACCGGCGCCGACCTGGCGCCGATACCACGCGCCGCCGACCTGGCCAGGCTGGTCGAGGCGTCGCGCGCGGCCGGCGTACAGGTGACGAGCTCGCTGACGCTGCCGGACGACGTACCGGCTCTGGTCGGGCGGACGGTCTATCGGGTCGTGCAGGAGGGTCTGACCAATGTGCACAAGCACGCGCGGGGTGTCTCCACCGAAGTACTGGTGGACGGCGCGCCCGGGACCGGCGTGACCGTGCGGGTGACCAACGTGCGGCCGGTGGCGGCTGATTCACTGTTGCCGGGCTCGGGTGCGGGGCTGGTCGGGCTGCGCGAGCGCGTGACGCTGTCCGGCGGGCGGCTGGAAGCCGGGCCGACCCAGGGTGGCGGGTGGCAGGTCGAGGCCTGGTTGCCCTACTGACCGGGGTGCGGTCGGAGTTCGTAGAGCCAAGGGAAATGGAGAGCGATGACGCGGCTGTTGATCGTGGACGACGAGGCGCTGGTCCGGGCCGGGCTGAAGATGATCCTGGAGTCGGCCGACGACCTCGAGGTGGTGGCGGAGGCCGAGGACGGCGCGGACGCTGCCGCGATGGTTCGCGAGCACCGGCCCGACGTGGTGCTGATGGACATCCGGATGCCGCGGCTGGACGGGCTGGCCGCGACCCGGCAGGTTCAGGCGCTGACCGATCCGCCGAAGGTCATCGTGCTGACGACGTTCGATCTGGACGACTACGTGTTCCGCGCGCTGCAGGCCGGCGCGAGCGGGTTCCTGCTCAAGGACACTCCGCCGCGGGAGCTGGTCCAGGCCGTGCGGGTGGTGGCCGGTGGCGACGCGATGCTGTCGCCCACGGTGACGCGGCGGCTGATCGGGCACTTCGCGGCGGATCCGCGGACCGACCGGCAGCGCAGCGCCCGGGAGCGGCTGACCGCGCTCACCGACCGGGAACGCGAAGTCCTGGCCTCGATCGCGCGCGGCCTGTCGAACGCCGACATCGGGCGGGCCCTGTTCATGAGCGAGGCGACCGTGAAGGCGCATGTCTCGCGGGTGCTGGTGAAGCTCGACGCGACCAACCGGGTCCAGGTCGCGATCCTCGCGCACGACGCGGGGCTGCTGGATCTCTGACGTCGTCCGGACGTGGACAACCGGTCGGGCGCCGCCGGGAGGGGTGGGGGTGGCGACGCACGACCGGTTGTCAGGTCAGCGGACCGAGGGGGGAGCCGGTGCCGCTGACGGGCTGGAACTCAGGCGCGGCCGTAGGCCACGCTGCTGGTCCAGATCTTCGCCTTGGCAATCGGCTTGCCCGGCTTGGAGGCGTGCCAGAGCAGCCCCTTACCCGCGTAGATGCCGACGTGGTAGACGCCGCCACCGCCACTGCGGAAGAACACCAGGTCGCCCGGCTTCGCGGCGGCCTTGCTGATGTGCTTCGTCGCGCTGTACTGCTGACGCGACGTACGGGGCAGCTTCTTCCCGGCCTTCTTGTACACGTAACCGGTGTAACCGGAGCAGTCGAAACCGCGGGTGGTCGTGCCGCCGTAGCGGTACGGCGTGCCCTTGAGCTTCGCGGCCTCACGCAGAACCTTCGCGCGGAACGTCGTCGTGGTGCTGCTGACGGCGCCCTTCTTGCCGTAGAGCACGCCGTGCTTGGCGGCCCAGGTGAGGCGGTTCCAGGTCGGCTTGCTCATGTAGCCGGTGGCGCTGATGCCCCAGGAACGCTGGAACTTCTTCACCGCGGCGACAGTGCTGTTGCCGAAGTACCGGTCCTGCGGAAGGCGCAGGGTCTTCTGGATGTACTTGACCGTGGAGCCCGAGTCGCGGAAGCGAATCAGGGGGCGACTGGCGATGGTCGTGCTGCCGCGGACCTGGCCGGCCGTGAGCTTGGCGGTGGTCGCCGCGGAGGCGGTCGTCGGAGCGGTGACCACGCTGATCGCGGCTCCACCACCGACTGCGAGGCCGACCGAGAGGACGGCTGCCGCGGCGCGAGGGGCGGCCGCGGACTTGTTGGTCTTGCGGTGCTTCGCCAGGGTGCGGCCGGTGGGCCGGGTGCTGGCATCGCTGGACTGACTGACGGCGCCCTGAAGCGCTGTCCGTCGGGCAGTGACGGGCATGGTTGTCTCCCGACGCCTGTGAAGTTAGCTGTCGGGTTCGGGCTGAGAGTCAATAGCCCGGTCCGCTCCCGCGGACTTCACCCCAGGGACCCGACCACTCACGGTCGGACCCCAACTTCCTGGGTCCCCCACTCCTGCCATGGTTGTTCGAGGGGAGCGGGTGTGCCTGGCAGGACTCGGCGTTGACACACTCGCAGTTCGGCGCATTTGTCGAACCGCCGACGACTGTATAACAGAACGATCACGACGCAAACCCTCAAATCGGCAGAGACCCTCCCGAACGGCCCTGAACAGCTCTCTGACGGCTCAGGGACCTGTGGTGAACACCAGGTGTCCTGAGCCCGTTTGAGCGTGTCTCAGGCGGCCACTGAGTAGATTCGTGTGACCCCGGTCACAACCCGTGGTGGCGGTCTGTGACGGTGAGCACAGTGAGTACTCAGGCTGCCCTTGGCTCAGCGCTTTCCGAGCACCTGCAGCCAGCGCTCCAGGCCCACGTTGCCGCCTGAAACCACCACGCCGACGCGGTCGGGAAGGTTCTTGATCCGGCCGGCCAGCAGGGCCGCCAGGGCGCAGGCGCCGCTGGGCTCCACAACGATCTTCAGCCGTTCGAAGACGAACGTCATCGCGGCCCGGATCTCGTCGTCGCTGACCAGTTCGATGCTGTCGACCAGTCGCTGCACGATCGGGAAGGTCAGCTCGCCCGGCGTCGCGATCGCCTGGCCGTCGGCGATCGTTCGCGGGATGTCGATCTGCACCCGCTCGCCGGCCTTCAGCGACCGGGCCGTGTCATCGCCGGCTTCCGGTTCGACGCCGATCACCCGGATCCCCGGCGACAGCGCGGTCGCCGCGGTCGCGCAGCCGGCGATCAGCCCGCCGCCACCGATCGGTACCAGCAGCGCGCCGAGCGGCCCGACCTCCTCGATCAGCTCCAGTGCGACCGTGCCCTGACCGGCCATCACGTCGTAGTGGTCGTACGGCGGGATGAGGGTCAAGCCGCGTTCCGCCGACAACTGCTTGCCCAGCGCGGTCCGGTCCTGGGTGTAGCGGTCGTAGGTCACCACTTCTGCGCCGTACCCGCGCGTGGCCGCGATCTTGGTCGGCGGCGCGTCCTTCGGCATCAGCATCACCGCGGTGGTCCCGGCCAGCCTGGCGGCCAGCGCGACCGCCTGGGCGTGATTGCCCGACGAGTACGCCGCGACGCCCCTGGCGAGCTGCTCGGGGGAGAGCCGGCTGATCGCGTTGAAGGCGCCGCGGAACTTGAAGGCGCCGATCCGCTGGAAGTTCTCGGCCTTGAGATAGACCTCCGCGCCCACCCGCTCGTTCAGCGTGCGCGAGGTCAGCACCGGCGTACGGTGGGCGACGCCTTCGATCCGTCCGGCCGCGGCCTGCACGTCCGCGAAAGTCAGCTCAGTCATGACACGACGCTATGTCAAGGTGGCAGCGCCCGCTCCGTACTGATGGCGAGAGGCTTCCGTTCGGGAGCCGCCGGTGAAGGAGAGCTTCGTGAAATACCTGGTGGTACTGAACATCAACCCCGACGTCCTGAACGCGCTGACCGAGGACGAGCAGCAGGCGATCTTCAGTGGGCACGAGAAGTTCCTGCAGACGGTGCAGGAGTCCGGGGAGTTCCACAGCACGGTCGCTCTCGCCGAGCCGGCCAAGACCGCGGTGGTCAAGGTGCGCGGCGGCGTACCGGCGGTGACGGATGGGCCGTTCCTGGAGGCGAAGGAGTTTCTCGCCGGGTACTACCTACTCGACTGTGCCACCGCGGAACGGGCACACGAGCTGGCCGCGATGATCCCGGACGCCTCGATCGAGGGGCTCGGTGTCGAGGTCCGGGAGGTAGTCCACGAGCTGGGCCTCTGATCCCGGCCGGCGACGGCAGAACGACAGAACGGCAGGAGCTCCGCTTCGGGGAGTTCCTGCCGTTCTGTTCCGTACTACTACCGAGGACTAGGAAGTCTGGTCGTCGAGGTTCGCGTCGCCGGCGTTCTTCTTCACGGACTCGATCCCGTTCAGCGCGCCGTCCTTGGTCTTGTAGCTCTCGCTGACCGCGATCACCTCGCCGTTGCCGGCCTTGAGGCGGAACCGGAATCCGCCCGACTTGTCTTCGTACAGCTCGAACTTGGCCGCCATGGCTGAACCCTCCGTGTAATGGACTGACTCCGCTCCGGAGCGTACCGGGGTTCAGGCTTCCCGGACCGTCAGCACGCCGCGAATGCCGGCGACCACGAGATCGATGCCGAGGGCGTAGTACCGGTCGGTGGAGGTCGGGCAGATCAGCGTGTCCGCCGCCGCGGTGATCAGCGGATAGCGGTGCGGTGACAGGGCGGCGAGGGCGGCGCGCTTGCCGCGAAGGGCGTCCTCGCGGGTGACGGGGTCGGTGTCCTCGTTGGCGCCGGGCTCGGTGGTGACCAGGGTGATCAGCGAGCAGATCGACTGCCGGCCGACCTCCGCGGCGTCGTCGGCGGAGAAGCCGCCCTGGGTCAGCAGTTCCATCGTCCGCTCGGCCATCGCCAGGCCGGCCGGTGAGACGAGAATGCGGAACAGAGTCAGCCCGGCTGCCTTCGGGTGTGGTCGGAGGGCGGCGACGAACGCATCCAGTACGCCGCGCAGCTGCGCATCCCAGGGCTGATCGGTCGGTTCGGGCAGCGCGAGGTCGGCCAGGATCCGGTCGCCGACCGCCGCGAGCAGGTCGTCCTTGTCGCTGAAATGCCGGTAGAGCGCCATCGGCGTGACGTCGTGCGCCTGCGCCAGCCGGCGGATGGTGAGCGCCTCCAGTCCTTCGGCGTCGGCGATCGCCAGCGCGTTGGTGGCGAGCAGGGCCGGGTCGAGCCGCTTGCTGGTCTGGCTGCTGGTGGGAGTCACGTTGACAAGTTTACAACGTAGACCTACGGTTTACGACGTACACATACAACGTATACATACGCCGTAGACCTGTGAGGAAGACATGCGACGCAGTCCCTGGGCCACCCTTGCGGTGCTGGCCCTAGCGCAGTTCATCGTGGTGCTCGACGTGACGATCGTGAACGTCGCGCTGCCCGACATCCAGAAGGACCTGAACTTCTCCGCCGACTCCCTGCAGTGGGTGATCAACGCCTACACGCTGCTGTTCGGCGGCTTCCTGCTGCTCGGCGGCCGGATGGCCGACCTGCTCGGGCCGCGCCGGGTCTTCGTCGCCGGACTGGTGCTGTTCGGCATCACCTCGCTGGTGGCGGGGTTCGCGAACTCGCCCGAGTTCCTGATCGGCGCCCGCGCGGTCCAGGGGCTCGGCGGCGCGTTGCTGTCACCCGCGGCGCTGGCGATCCTGACCGTCACCTTCGCGCACGGCCGGGAGCGCAACATCGCGATGGGCGTCTGGGGCGGTCTGGCCGGCCTCGGCGGCACACTCGGAGTGGTGGCCGGCGGACTGCTGGTCGACTCGCTGAGCTGGCAGTGGATCTTCTTCGTGAACGTGCCGATCGTGGCCCTGCTGGTCGCGCTCATCCCGATCTACGTCCGCGACACGCGGCACAACGAGAACGGCACCCGCGCCTTCGACACGGCGGGCGCAGTACTGGCTACTTCGGGTCTGCTGGCCGTCGTGTACGGCGTCGTCCGGTCCGAGCCGAAGGGCTGGGGTTCGGGCGAGGTCATCTTCTTCCTGGCCGGCGGGGTCGTTCTGCTGGCCGCCTTCGTGCTGGTCGAGGCGCGGTCGAAGGCCCCGCTGGTGCCGCTGCGGCTGTTCCGGTCGAGGGCGTTGAGCGTGTCGAGCGGAGCGCTGGCCCTGAACGGCGCGGGCTTCCTGTCGATGTTCTTCCTGACCGCGATCTTCCTGCAGCAGGTGCGCGGCGACTCCGCGCTCGAGGCCGGCGTGCACTTCCTGCCGATGGGCGGCGCGGCGATCGTCGCCGCAGTACTGGCTTCGCAGCTCGTCCAGACGGTCGGCACCCGCACCGTGCAACTGTCGGGCGCCGTACTCAGCGTGATCGGTCTCCTGCTGCTCTCCCAGGCCGACGCGACCGGTAGCTACGCGACGCAGATCCTGCCCGGCCTGCTCATCTTCGGCTTCGGCATCCTCGGCGTCGGCGTACCGGGTCAGATCACCGCCGTCTCAGAGGTGGAGAACCACGAGGCCGGCGCCGCGTCAGGCGTCGTGAACGCGATGTACCAGGTAGGCGGCGCCCTGGGCCTCGCGATCGTCACCACCCTCTCGATCACCCGCACGACTGAATCCCTCGCCGCCGGCGTCCCCCAGCAACAGGCCCTGGTTGACGGCTTCCAACGCGGCCTCCTGGTAGCCGCCGGCTTCGCCGTAGCCAACGTCTTCCTGACCCTGGCCTCTCCCCAACTGCAACCCACCTCAGAACAACTGACCGAAGCCGCCGCCGCGGCCTGATGTTCATCGCCCTCGCCCAGCAGGCGGGGGCGTTGAACGTGGTCTAACCGACCCAGGTCACGTCGAAGATCCGGAGAAGTCGCCGGTGATCATCGAGATGGAACGAGATCAGCCCGGACCCGCCGAACTGACTCTGGCGGAACTGGGGTTCGTCCGGTGACAGCAACTGAGCGTCCCACGGGGCGTCCACGAGCTTGACGACGTGGTCCACCAAGGCGTCGAACGCCTCGGACGGTAGTCCGTCCAGCTGTGCGAAGGCGGCCGCGTGGAAGTCCACGCGGTAGGTCATTGTCGTTCGGCCCAGCCGGGGATGACTTGGTCCGCGGACGTGAACTCGTCGTCGCGCCCTTCGCGGGCGGCTTGCGCGGCTTCCTCGAACCCAGGTCTCGAGTAGGCCGCGGCTCGGAGGTGCCACAACTGCAGTACCTCGCGCAGTTGCTGGAAGCGCCAGACCTCGTGCGCCGCATCGAGCGCCCCGTGGTACTCCGCCAGGAACTGTGGATGCCACTTCGAGGGCAGCACACGCAGAATCTCCGCCGGGTCCTCCGGCGACTCCTGATGCGGCTGCGCGGTCACAGTCCGAAGACTACTCGGTAGAAGCCGCCTGACGTTTCTGCTCATCCACAGGAGCCGTTCGGAGTACCAGGGCGCTCGGCTAGCTGATCGGGTAGGCGACGTACGCGAAGTACCGGCTGTCCGGCGACCAGCTCGGCACGTTCATCGTGCCTTGGCCGCCGGAGAGCTGGGCCACTTCCCGGATCTGTCCGTTCTCCAGCACCCGGACCCGGACGTCCGCCACGTCGGCCGGATGGCCTTCTGTGCCAGGGGGAAAGCTGACGTAAGCGATGCACGAACCATCCGGGGAAGGATGCGGGAACCAGTTCACCCGCTCGTCGAAGGTCAACTGCTCGACGGTTTCGCCCTTGATCCTGAACAACTGCGCGTGCCCCGCCCGCTCGGAGTTGAAGTAGATCCACTCCCCGTCAGGCCCGTACTCCGCGCCGTCGTCCGCGAACTCGTCGTCGGTGACCTGGACATCCACCCCGCCGGCCACCGGAACCGTGTAGACGTTGGTGATCCGCAGCTCGTCCCGGCTCTTCAGCCCGATATAGGCCAGCCGCTCCCCATCGGGCGAAACCCCATGCAGGTAATGGTGAACGCCGTGCTCGTTGCTCACCCGCCGGCCCGTGCCGCCGGCCAGCGGTACGGCGTACAGGTGTCCGTCCTCCGCCGACACGTAAACCGTCGAGCCGTCCGGGCTGACCACATGGTCGTTGTTGATCTCCGGCACCCCACCGAGCTCGATCCGCTCGAGCTCACCGCCACTCACCAACAACCGGAACAATCCGCCGTCCCCGTTGACGATCAACTCGTGACCGGTCCAGTTAGGGGCCTCGAACAACAACTCGGTGGAGGAGAACACCAGCGTTCGCTTGCCGCTGGCAACTTCTACGACGTACAGCTCGGCTGTCTGACCCTTACGCAGTTTCCTCGGCATACCCCAACCCTAGGTCTTGGCGGCCAGGGCCAGCTTGAGCCAGCGCGACACAGAGGAATCCGGCGGTAGCTCGGCCAGCGTCATGGAGACCCAGCGAGCCTCGGACAATTCCGGGTTGAGGCGGAACTTCGCCGACGTCGGCTCGGCGAGGAAGATCGTCAGGCTGTCGATCTTGCCTTCGCGGTCCGTGATCAGGGTGTTCAGCACCACTGGAGTCCGGGTGATGGTCAGCGACAGCTCCTCGGCCACCTCACGGATCGCGGCCGCCTCCGCGGTCTCACGCTTCGGGTTGTAGCCGCCGCCGGGCAGCGCCCACCACTGGCGATCGACGTACGAGTGCCGCACGACCAGGCAGCGCGACGGATCATCGGGGTGGACCAGCAGAACTTTGACGCCGTACGACGACGGCTGCCGCACCTTCCACCACAGGCGCAGCGCCCGGTATCCCCAGCGCAGCAAACCCGCTCGCACTCTCACCGCGCGATCCTCTCACGCCCTACTGGTGACCTCCGGGACTCTCAGGGGCGCTCCCCGATGTGACCGCCGAGTTCTTCGCCGCAGGGTGGACCGACGAACTGTTCAGAGGAAGGCCCGAGATGAAGCGAGTACTGAAGATACTGGCCACTGCGATGGTGGTGGTTGCCGTGCCAGGAGTCGCCAATGCCAGTAGCAGTGCCAAGCCGGCGCAAGGGGAGCTGCAGCAACGGTTGGACCAGGTGGTTGCCGCGGGCTCGGTGGGCGCGCTGGCCGAGGTGCGCACCGGGGACCGCGTCTGGCGAGGAACCAGCGGGGCCGCCGTACTGGGGACGACGCGCGCGGTGCCGGTCGACGGGCGGTACCGGATCGGGAGTGTCACCAAGACGTTTGTCGCCACTGTCGTGCTGCAGTTGGCCGACGAGCGGCGCTTGCGGCTGGATGACCCCGTGGAGAAGTGGCTGCCGGGAGTCGTGCCCAACGGCCAGAACATCACCCTGCGCCAGCTGCTCAACCACACGAGCGGGCTGTACGACTACCTCTACACGATCCCGTTCCCGCCGAGCCAGGCGTTCCTGGCCAACCGGTGGCGCACCTGGAACCCCGAGGAGCAGATCCGGCAGGCGTTGGTGCACCCGCCGACCTCCGAGACACCCGGTACGACGTACGCGTACTCGAACACCGGCTACCTGCTGCTCGGCCAGGTGATCGAGAAGGTGACCGGGAAGCCCTACGCCAAAGCGATCGAGCGCCGGATCATCCGGCCTCTGAAGCTGCGGGACACCGAACTGCCGGGCACCTCGCCGTGGATCCGAGGGCCGCATCCGCGGGGCTACGTGCCGATCGAGTACGCCGATGGCGTCCGTCTGGTCGACTACACGGAGATGAACCCGTCGGTGATGGGCGCGGGTGGCGAGATGATCTCCACGAACCAGGACCTCAACAAGTTCTTTGCCGCGCTGCTCGCCGGCGACCTGCTGCCGCGGCACCTGCTCGACGAGATGAAGACACCGGGCACGGAGACCAAGAAGTACGGACTCGGGCTGGCCTGGCGGGACACCGAGTGCGGTGTCCGTGTCTACGGCAACGACGGTGACGCCCTGGCCTACAACGTCTGGTCGTTCTCGACCGAAGACGGGCGTCGTCAGGCCACCCTCGCGCTCACGCCCAACCATGACGGTGATGTGGACGACGCCGTGAAGGCCTTCCTGGACGAGGCTGTCTGCGGACACAACGACAGGAAGTAGTGCGCTGAATCGCGATCCCGGACCAGCCGCTGAGCGTGGGCCCAGCGGCCGGCCGGGACTACTTCCTGTCGTTGTGCACGGCGATCGCTAGGAGCTGACGCGTTCCCGGGTCCTGCGCCGGAAGTCCCGGCCGAGCTGGGTCGTGTCGTCACGCTGCAGTTCGGCCATCACGAGCGCCGGCGTACCCGAGGCGGGGCCTTCGGCAACCCAGTCACCGCGGGGATCGATCACCCCGGACTCCAGACCGGAACCGGGATTGGCCGCCGTTGCGATGCTCACCCAGCAGGTGGTGTTCGCGGCGGCGCCCCGAGCCTGCACGCCCACCTGCGCGTTCCGCGAAACGCCGACGGATGCGTAGGAGGCCAGGACGGCGTCGACCTCAAGTCGGTCGTACTCGGTGAAGATCTCCGGGAACAGCATGTCCAGTCCCAGTGCGAGACCGAACCGCCAGCCTTCGACGTCGAAGGTGACCGGTTGGTCGCCCTCGCTGTACATGAAGCTGACCTTGGTGGTCGACAACCGGCGTTCGTCGTACCGGCTGATGAGCTTCCCCTGATCCGATACGACGTACATGCTGTTGTACGGCCGAGCCGGCGCCGGCAGTTGGTGCACCGACGGGATCACGGTCCAGATCCCGAGCTCACCCGAGAGCGCGACGATCCGGTCCAGCTCCTCCTGCAGCACGGCCCACTCGGCCTTGCTCCAGTCGGACGGCCCGACCTCGTCCGGTCCGAGCTCGGACATCACGACTTTGCTGGGAAAGCAGAGCGCGCCCTCACTGAAGTGCACCAGACGGGCACCCGCCTCGGCCGCTTCGGTCATGAACCGCCGTACTTCCTCCGCGCTCGCATGCAGTCCCGCGACGTCGGTGGGATCCTCGCGAACCGTCGACTGGGCAACGGCGATCCGCAGGCTGGTCTGAGGGATTTCTTCCGGCATGTCTTCTCCTGAAGGAGTCGGACGGAAGTGCCGAAGGGCAGCAGTGTAGGACTCGCCCGTCTTGGCGGCGCGGGCACGAACCCGTCGCTTGAAGCTCCTGTGCGCTGTCATCTGGCCTTCCACGCACCCGCACGCGATCCCCCAGCGATCTCGCCCGGGGCAGCTGACCAGGACGAGCGACCCGAGATCCGAGATCCCTTTGCCTTCTGAAGAGGACCAGGCTGGGGCCGGTCGACGAAGGTGAGGCGC
Organism: Kribbella sp. CA-293567; assembly: GCF_027627575.1. Classification (NCBI taxonomy): domain Bacteria; kingdom Bacillati; phylum Actinomycetota; class Actinomycetes; order Propionibacteriales; family Kribbellaceae; genus Kribbella; species Kribbella sp. CA-293567. The sequence goes on along the minus strand of NZ_CP114065.1, from coordinate 7,179,897 downwards.
GGGCCGCGCCGGATCCCCATCCTTCCCGATCCCCGACCCGGCCGTCAATCACCGCCGCGGCGTCGAGACGGACAAGCTCCCGTCGCTCACCGAAATCAAGGCGACCGATCAAGTTCGCGAACGTAGCCTGACCAGACCATGGAGACCTCCGACCGCACGCGCGCGATCGCAGCTGCGACCTCGATCGCCGCATCGCTCAACCTGCCGACCAACGACGCCACCGTCCTCCACAACTCGAACAAGCTCGCGCTGCACCTGACGCCCTGCAACGTCTTCGCCCGAGTAGCCCATGTAGGACAAGAGGTCGCACAACTCGAAGTCGAACTCGCTCAACGCCTCGCCGAGGTCGGCTGCCCAGTAGGCGAACTAGAGCCCCGAGTAGACCCACTCGTCCACACACGCGACGGCTTCGCCGTGACGCTCTGGACGTACTACGATCCTGTGACACCTGAAGTCTCACCAGCCGACTACGCCAAAGCGCTGGAACGCCTGCACACAGGCATGCGCAAAGTCGAGATCGCGAGCCCACGGTTCACGGATCGAATCGCCGAAGCACAAGCAGTAGTTGCCACCCCGCATCGCTCACCAGAGCTTCCCAATGCAGACCGCGAGTTCCTCAGCAGCAAGCTGGCCGCCCTGCGACAAGCAATCGAGCACCACGGCGCCCCGGAACAACTACTCCACGGCGAACCACACCCAGGCAACCTGCTCACCACCAAAAGCGGCCCATTGTTCATCGACCTCGAAACGTCCTGCCACGGCCCGATCGAGTTCGACCTGGCCCACGCCCCCGAAGAAGTCGGCAAGCATTACCCCCACATCAACCAAGACCTGCTCAACGACTGCAGACAACTCGTCCTGGCCATAGTCGCAGCCTGGCGCTGGGAACTCGGCGACCAGTTCCCCAACGGCAGGCAATCCGGAAAAGACCTCCTCCACCAACTACGAGAGATTTCACCCTCTCCAACCTCCGACACGGGAACAGGCTGACTCGACGGCCGGTGATGGTCGCCGGCGGCTTTATCCGCATTTCGAATTATTCGTGTGGGGCGAAGTAGCTGGTGAGCATTTCGGTTGGCCAGCTCGGCTGGTGGGTGGTGCCGCGGGGACCGAACTCGTTGAACCAAGGCTTGATGTCGAGAATCGGGGTGCCGTCGACGGCGTCGAGGTCTTCGACGTGGAGGTCGAGGCCGTCGACTTTGAGGAGGCGGCAGCGGGAGACGCCTAGCCAGTTGAGGCGGCGCATGTTGCGGTGTGCGAAGGTGCCTGCCGCTGGCCAGTCGGGGTTGTTGCGAGCGGAGCGGGCGCCGAGGTGGAGATCGGACTGGTCGGTCAGGTGGAAGTGGAAGACGATTTCGAGGTGGGAGAAGTCTTCGAGGCCTCTGGTGGAGTCGGTGTCAAGGCGTGGGTCGTCGATGCGGATGATGGCTTGGGTGCCGCCCCAGTAGTCGTCGGTGGGCTCCGCTCGGCCGCCGATAACGTGGGCGACCGGGCGGAGGGTGATCGGTTGGTCAGTCATTGTTCCCTTGTAAGTAAGGCGTTGTGCGGCCGCTCGCGCTAGTCACAGAGGCGCGTGGTCTGGCTGATCAGCGGAGTACTCGATGAAATTCTCACGAGTACTCCGGCAGGTGGACGCTTCGTCAGCGGATCTTGTTCACCGTGGAAGCCGAGGCCGGGCAGAGAATCAGCAGACAACTCTCCACCTTGACGTCATCGAGCACCGGCCCCCACCTGGTCGGCGCGGTGGTACTGGTGAACTGCAGCACCGTCGAACTCGACAGCAGATTGGTGAAGTAGAAGCTGCGGTAGACCCACCCCATGTTGCCGATGTTCTTCCCCGCCACACTGACGGTAAAGGTATCCACCTGCTGCCCGTTGACGGACACCTTGCCGCTCTTGATGGTCGGCAGACCCTCCGGATTACCGGCCACGGCATAGGTGACCTTGTACGTCGTGAGCAGCTGCGCCGGCAACGTACGCGCAACCGACCCGGCTGACGTCCCGTTCATATCAAGCGATTGCCGCCCTTCGGCGTTCTGCCAGTACGAAACGGAGTCGACGGTCCCCGAGGCCACAGTCCAGCCCCCGAACTGCTGACCCGCGACGTACTCCTTGTAACCGCCCGAAATCAGCGGATCCTCAAACCCGCTGGCCAACACCGGCGCGGCGGCAGCCGGCGACGCGGTCAAACCGACAAGCGCGGTGGTCAACGCGATCAGCAACGCAGTACGACGAAGTTTCGGCATAACAAGGCCTCCCCAGGCATGGACGGACGGGTCCTACCTGTCAGCCTACGATCACTCTCCGCAGTCGGCCTGCCTCACCGGCGTGGGGAGTCACCAAGTCAGGTCGCGCGCACGATCGCGAAGGGATCCTCCTCATCCGAGGCATCGGACTCGCCGTCATGCCAGACAAAAGTCCACCACTCCGCCCGCCGATCCAGACCAGGAGCGTTCTCGAGCCCCGCCCACTCATCGACATGAACGATCTCAGCGGCAGCCCGCACAATATCCGGGACAGCTAGGACTACGTCTTCGTCGGTACCTGAGGGCCACAAACTCCGATAGGCGTCCCTTCCAGCCCCGATCACGGCCGCCTCATCAGTGACCGTGAAATCCCAACGAACGAAGCCAGACAGAACCGACCGCGGGCCAACAACGTCATCGGACTCGTCATCCTCATCGTCAAACTCATCGAGGTCTTCACCCGAAAGGCTCAACGGGAAGGAGCCGCACCAATCGAGCTCGGACTCATTAAAGGCCTCAGCAGCCTCCTCAAGTGACTCGCTAGAGGAAAAGTACGGACCAAGCTCGCGCTCGCGACCACTGCGCTCGATCGTGAGCGCGACGTGTGCTCTGAGCGCCGCAATCAACTCTTCCGCGCTCTGCACGTAACGCTCGCGCGCCGCATCCGACCACTGGATGTCCTCGCTGGTGTCGTTCATGAACCGAAGGCTAACCGCGGCGGCAGAGGAGCCATTGCGAGGCGCAGGTCGCTAAGCACAGAACACGCCAGCCAGTTGAGTTTGCCGAATGAGCCTTCTGGATCACGACCGCCGGCCCGAACTGACACCGGAGACCCCGGACATGAACGAGCAGCCAGCCTGATTCAGGCATCCGACGGCTGGCTAGCACCGTTCACTGCCCATTCGATGGTCCGGCCGTGACGACCTACATCAAGAGCGCTCGCATCTCCATGGGCGCAAGCTCGACACCTGACGTGCGCTGCTCTGGCGTGTCCCAAGCAAGCGGACCGTCAGGCCCAGAGCGCGCAGCGCGGCGCAGCCGCAGAATCCGGCGTCGGCTAATAGACCCGGCGCCAGCCAAAGCCTCCGCCGGCGCTAGCCGGAGGGTGGGCGGGAGCAGGCGCAGCGGGTGGCCGGAGGAGCGGAGCGACGGAGGTCGGCTGCGAAGTGCGCGTGGGAAAGAAAAACCCTCTCCGAACGACGGAGAGGGTGGTGATGAGATGTGTGGTCAGGGGCGGTCTCGAACCGCCGACCTTCCGCTTTTCAGGCGGACGCTCTACCAGCTGAGCTACCTGACCGGGAGAGAAATAATGGCGGCGGTGTGTGGACACCTGCCGCCACTCTCCTGGCGACCCAGACGGGACTCGAACCCGCGACCTCCGCCGTGACAGGGCGGCACGCTAACCAACTGCGCTACTGGGCCTAGCAACTCGATGATGCTACACCATCATTCGAGCTTGTTCACTTTGGTCTTTCGACCGTATCCCCAACGGGATTCGAACCCGCGTTACCGCCTTGAAAGGGCAGCGTCCTAGGCCACTAGACGATGGGGACTCGGACCGCGGGAGCCGAAGCTCCTAGGGACAGCCGTAAGCATAGAGGAGAGTTCGCTGAGGTCCAAAACGAGTTCTTGGGGAGCGGGGAAGTGGGGGGCTGCAGGCGGGGGAGGGAGGGGTTGGATCGCCTTGTGGGGTGGTGAAAAGGCGGCGTCGTGAGGGTGGGCGTAGGCGGGTGGGGAGGGGGTAGGTGGGATGGATGTAGGCGGGCGGGGAGGGTGTGGGTGACGTGGATGTGCGCTTCGTCATACGGCGGGACGTGGTGGGCGGAAGGTGGTGTGGAGCGCATCACTACGCTGGGGCGGTGATCGAGATGAGCCGGGCTGATTTCGAGGTGCTGGTGTCGGAGGCGCTGGATCAGGTGCCGCCGGAGTTGGCCGCGCTGATCGACAATGTGGCTGTGTTCGTCGAGGACGATGCGCCGGCGAGCGATCCGCATCTGCTCGGGATCTACGAGGGCATTCCGTTGACCGAGCGCGGGCACTACTACGGCGGGGTGCTGCCGGATCGGATCACCGTTTACCGCAATCCGACGTTGGAGATCTGCGAGACGGTCGAGGATGTCGTTGATGAGGTGAACATCACCGTGGTGCATGAGATCGCGCATCACTTCGGGATCGATGATGCGCGGTTGCATGAGTTGGGTTACGGCTGAGCCGGTACGCCGGTACGCCGCTGCTCACGGCGGTTAGCAGCCGCAGCAGGCCGTGAGTCACGCAGGCGAGCCAGTAGGCGCTCAGGCAGGCGCAGAGGAGCGCCGGTGAGCCGGCAGTCGCGAAGCACGTCGGGGATCGCTGGAATGCACGCCAATGAACCCGCAGGCCGCCGAGCCGCACGCTCACCAACCCGCCGAGTCGCACTTACTCACGCACGTGGCCGCGCCACCAAGCTGCCTGTCGAGGGATCCCGGCGAGGCCGCCACGGCGTATGGGGTGGAGCTGGAGGGTTCAGCCGTGCTGAGCCGCGCCCGCCGAGCCGCGCGTAGCAGGCGGTTAAGTCACGCATGCGAGCCAGGCGCTCAGGCAGGCGGTTAAGTCACGCCGGTGAGCCAGTAGGCGCTCAGGCAGGCGGTTAAGTCACGCAGACGAACCAGTAAGCGCTCAGGCAGGCGTAGAGGAGCGCCGGTAGGCCAGTAGCCGCGAAGCGCGCCAGGGATCGCTGCAATGCACGCCAGCGAAGCCACAGCCGGGCCGCACGCCCGTCAGGCGGCCGCCAGTAAGCTTCTGAGCCGGTCGCCTACTGAGCTAGAGCGCCCGCCAAGCCGCCTGCCTGCCGCGCACGCCAACAATCCGTCCGGCCACAACGCGCCCGGCGAGAACGCGCCCACCAAAACCCGCCCGGCGAGAAGCTGCCCACCAAAACCCGCCCGGCGAGAACCCGCCCCGCCAAGCCCGAGCGGCTGAAACCACCCTCAGCTCAAGACCGCTTGAACAGCAACTTCCACGGCATCAGCGCCGACTCGAGCTGCACCTTCAAGCTCATCTTCGACGCCCCCACAGTCCGCTCTTCGAAGCGGATCGGAACCTCCGCGATTCGCTTGCCCTGGCGGACGGCGCGGTAGTTCATCTCGACCTGGAACGAGTAGCCGTTGCTGCGGATCGTGGAGACGTCGATGGCCCGCAGGGTGTCGGCCTTCCAGGCCTTGAAGCCGGCGGTGGCGTCCTTGACGTGCAGGCGCAGGATCGTGTTCACGTAGACGTTCGCGAAGGCCGACAGCAGGCGGCGGTGCCAGGCCCATTCGGCCGCGGCGGAGCCGCCTTCGACGTAGCGGGAGCCGATCACCACGGCGGCGTCGGTGGTCTGCAGGGTTTCCACCATGATCGGCAGCACGGAGGCGGGGTGGGACAGGTCGGCGTCCATCTGGATGACGATGTCGGCGTTCTCGTCCAGCGCGCGGCTGATGCCGGCGATGTAGGCGCGGCCGAGGCCGTCCTTCTCCGTCCGGTGCAGCACCGAGACCTGCTCGGGGGACGCCTTGGCCAGCTCGTCGGCCACGTCGCCGGTGCCGTCGGGGGAGTTGTCGTCGACCACCAGCATCTGCAGCCCGGGCAGCTTCAGGTCGGACAGCAGCGCCGCCAGGACGGGCAGGTTCTCCCGCTCGTTGTAGGTGGGCACCACCACGATGATCTTGGCGCTCTCAGCCATTCTCATTCCTTCACAAAGGCCATTCTCCGGACAAAGTGCCCGGTACCGGACACAGGACGCTATCGCATCAACTGTTCCGGACACGCGGTGGTGACGCGATCGAAGATTGCAGTACGGCGTCCGGGCGGGCCGGACGAGCCGGACGAGCCGGGTGGGGCGTTCCACCCGGCTCGGCTCCGGTGGTCTAGAAGGCGGCCGCCCACTGGTCGACGAGTTCACTGACCATGTGCAGGGCGAGGAGGTGCATTTCCTGGATCCGGGCGGTCTCCTCGGCCGGTACGACGATCGCGAGGTCGGCCGCCGCGGCCAGCCCGATCCCGCGCCGGGAGGTGAACGCCACCGAGCAGGCCCCGGCCGAACGAGCCGCGGCCAGACCCTTCACCACGGTCGGTGAGGTCCCGGACGTGCTGAACCCGACCACCATGTCTCCCGGCCGGACCAGCGCCTGGACCTGCCGGGAGAAGACGTCCTCGTACCCGTAGTCGTTGGCGATGCAGCTCGTCACCGCTGCGTCCCCGACCAGTGCGACGGCCGGCAGCGGCCGCCGTTCCCTCAGGTAACGGCCGATGAGTTCACCGACCAGGTGTTGTGCGTCGGCAGCGGACCCGCCGTTGCCGTAGGTGTAGAGCACTCCGCCCGAGTCGAGTCGGCGGATGAGCTCGTCGGCGACCGCTTGGATCGCGTCCAGCTGGCTGTGCATCGCATAGGCGACCTCGGTGTGACGTTCGAGCTGCCTGGCGATGACCCGGTCTACATGGAGTTGTGTCATAGGCCGGTGGTACGCCAGAAAGTCAGTTTCTGGGAGCGGGACCGGTGGATCCGCGGACCACCAGACGCGGCGCGACCCGGACAATTCGCCGCCGTGCGGGCAGTTCGTCGCGGATTCTGGCCAGCAACAGTTGCGCACAGCTACGGCCCAGATCCACTGTGTGCTGATCCACCGTGGTGATCCCCGGTTGAACCAGTGACATCCACGGAACATCGTCGTACGCGGCGAGGCTGATTTTGTTCGGTATCCGGAGTCTCCGGCGCTTCAGTTCGGCCAGCGCGCCCTGGGCCAGCACGTTGTTCGCCGACAGGATGGCGGTCACGTCGTGCTGGTCGAGCAGTTCGCGGGTGGTCTCCTTGGCCGCGGCGGCGTCGAAGCTGGTGAAGACGATCAGGTCTTCGTCGAGCTCCAGCCCAGCCGCCTCGTACGCCGCCCGGAACCCCGCCAGCCGGCCCGCTCCGGTCGACCACTTGGTCTCGTCGATCAACAGGCCGATCCGCTCGTGCCCCAGCCCGAGCAGGTGCTCGGTGAGCTCTCGCGCACCGGCCTTGTTGTCACTCAGTACGGCGTCGCCGCCGCGCCCGAGCTGCCGGTCCGCGGAGACGACGTGGATGCCGTTGTCCTGCAGCATCTTCGGGCAGGCCGCGGCGACCGGGGTGACGATCACTCCGGCGACCTGCATGGCCAGCAGCGTCTCGGCCGCGTGCATCTCTTCTTCGGGGTCGCCGTTGTCGTTCACCAGGATCATCTGGTGCCCCTCGAGCCGCAGCACCTCCTCGATCCCGGCGGCCAGATCGGCGTAGAACGGGTTCCGCAGGTCGGAGATCAGGACGCCGATCGCGGTCGAGGTCCGGCTGCGCAGGTTCCGGGCCATGTGGTTCGGCACGTAGCCGAGCCGCTGCGCCGCCTGCTGCACCCGCTCACGGACCTCCGGCGAGGCGTACCCCCGGGTGTGCAGGGCGCGCGACACAGTCGACGGCGAAACGCCGGCCTCCCGGGCGACGTCCTGCACGGTCGGCCGGCTCTGCTGCTTCCTGTTTTCCCCGCTCACAGGCGTCATGGTAGGGCCACGATCGGCAAATAGACCCTCATTGGCTTTCATCGTGAGCAAAGCGCCGCACCACTGAGCGCTGGACTACGCATGCCGCTCGGACCACGATTGCCCGCGCAGCGTGCGGGTCCGGTCACAGACCGTTGCGCCAGCTGTTGTTGATCGCCACCCGGGCGTTCGGCGATCGCAGGCCGATCGTGGCCCAGATGACCTTCCCGCCGCTCGAGGTCGGACTGGCGCCCCACGCGCTCGACAACGCGGTCACGATGCCGAGGCCGAGGCCGTTCTCGCGAACGCCCGGCGGGCGGCGTACGGGAAGGAGAGGACTGCCGTCGGCGACGCTGACGGTCAGCCGCTGACGCCGGAGCTCCAGCCGGAGATCGGCATCGGTCTTCGCGTGCCGGACCACGTTGGCGACCAGCTCGGACACGATCGCCACCGCGTCCTCGGCGACCTCCTCGCAGTGCCACAACTCACAGACCGAGGCGACGAACCGGCGCGCGGTCGCCGCGCTGTGCGGCTCGGGCGCCAGCCGGAGCCGGCTGAGCTGCCGGGCCGGCGGGTTGTGCATCGCCGCCAGCGCCGACGCGAGGTCGGGATGGACGGGGATGAAACGGGAGATCAGCTCCGAGTGCCGCTGCAGTTCGCGACTGCGATTCCGGCCGGTGACCAGCAGCAACGGTACGCCGGACCAGTCGGCGACCTGCCGGGCCAGAGTGGTGAAGACGCTGAGCGAGTGCGACTTGGCCAGCACCAGGTCCTGCAGCAGCACGATCACCGCGCCGGGCTGGTCGGCCAGCCGCCGGGCCAGGAACGTGCGCAACTGTGGCGCGGTGGTGAGCTCCAGCGTCCCCGAAGGGCTGACCAGCACCGCCTCCCCGACGGTCTGGACCCTGATCTTCAACGCACTGCCTCGCCCCATCGACCTCACCCTCCCCAGGCTGCCGGACCCTCCGCGTGCGGCAACGATGCCATCGCGCGGTGAGGGACCAGCAGTCACACAGCGTTCCCCTCCTCGGGCGTCGTCAACCCTGCAAGCGCCCCGTACTCCGCCCGCTGCGCCGAACCGCGTACGGTCCGCGACCGCCCGCCCGTACCGCGCTCGCCCGCTACGCCCGTACCGCGTCCGCCCGCTGCGCGCCCGCCCGTACCGCGCCTGCCTCTACCGCGTACCGCGCCCGCTCGTACCGCGTACCGCGCCCGCCCGTACCGCCGCGACGCCGCGACCACGCCGGCTGCGGCGTCAGCGCTCGCGGTTCTGCAGCGCGTCTTCCACCGAGGCGAAGATCGAGAAGTCGCGACCGAGACCGGTGATGGTGAGCGGCCGGTCCACCGGCCGGCCGACCCCGACCAGTGCGAGATCGATGCCATGCTGCCCGGCCAGTTGCCGGGCCTCGACCAGGTTGCCCAGCCCCGCCGAACTGCAGAACGTCACCGCGGACACGTCGATCAGCACCAGCCGGGCCGGTGGCGCGATCGCCGCCCGGATCGCCTCGGCCGCGGGCTCGGTGGTGGCGATGTCGATCTCACCGGACAGCCGGACCACCAGAACGCCGGGCTGGTGCTGCTCGGTGACGGCGCCGAACGTGGTCCGGATCATCTCGCCGTCGAGGCCGTCGTGCTGGCTCGTCACGCTGTTCTCCCCCGGGTGCTCCCGCGACGCCGGTCGGTCCTGGCGCGGTGGACAACAGCCCTGGTACACCGTATGCCCGAACGCTCCGGGGTCACAACGGTTGTTGGCCGGTGGACCCCGGAGCGCGATGGAACCGCTTACCGGAAAGCGGGCTGAGTCTGGACGTTCAGCTCCTTCAGCCGGACCCGCTTGGCCGGGTCGGTCCGCCGGTCGTCGATCCGGAAGACGTCGAAGGCCTTGACCGTTTCGGTGCCGTAGATGTGGCCGTTGTAGTAGTACGCCGACCAGTAGCCGCCGAAGGAGGCCGGCTCGTTCGGCGGACGGTCGAAGTACCCGATCTCCTTCGGGTGGGCGGAGTCGGTGAAGTCCCAGACCGAGAAGCCGCCCTGGTACCACGCCTGCACCATCAGGTCGCGGCCCTTGACCGGGATCAGCGAGCCGTTGTGCGCGACACAGTTCTCCCCGGCCGCCTGGTGCCGGTCGATCTTGTAGTAGCTGCGGAACTCCAGCTTCTTCCGGTTGATGTCGAAGATCGCCGTCGCCCCGCGGTTCGGGCCGACCTCGGCGTTGCACATCGCGCCGCCTCCGCCGCCGAGTTCGTCCATGAAGACGACCTTGCTGCCGTCGGCGTTGAAGGTGGCACCGTGCCAGAAGGCGAAGTTCGGGTCCTGGATCCGGTCCAGCACCTTCGGCCGCTCCGGCTTGGAGATGTCCAGCAGTACGCCGTCGCCCATACAGGCCGCGGCCGCGATGCCCTTCGACGGGAAGGCGGTGATGTCGTGGCAGCCACTGGTCGCGCTACGGTTCGGGCCGCCGGGGACCGGGCTGGGAGCGCCCGGGAAGCCGCCGTCCGGGAACAGCACCGGCGAAGCCACCACGGCTGCCTGCTCCGGGTGCTTGATCGGCACCTTGACAATGTCGACCTTGTCGTTCGGCGGCTGACAGTCGGGGAAGGTGGCGTTCGGGTTGTACGACGAGTTGTAGACGTAGATCGCCCGCTTGGACCGGTCCGGGACCAGCGTGTGCGTGTGCGAGCCGCAACTCGTCTCGACGGCGGCGACGAACCGGGGGTTCGCCGGGTCCTTCACGTCGAAGATCTTGATCCCCTCCCACGACTCCTTGATCGTGGCCGACTGCGCCACGCTCTGGCAGGAGTTGTCGCTGCGGGAGGAGTCCGTGCTGAGGAACAGCAGCCCGTCGGAGACGCTGATGTCGTTCTGGCTGCCGGGGCAGGACACCTGGCTGACCAGCCGTGGCCGGGCCGGGTTGCCGATGTCGTAGATCACGAATCCGGCGTAGTTGCCGACGTAGGCGAGGTTGCCGACGAACGCGATGTCGGTGTGGACCCCGTCGGCCAGGGGCCCGCTCAGCGGCACGCTGGCCAGGTGGGTGATGTTGTCGCTCTTCGTGGCGCCGGTGTCCGGTGGCGCCGGTACTTCGGCGTTCGCGGTGCTGCCGGCGACCAGCACGGCGAACAGGCTGAGGCCAAAGGTGAGACTGGCGAGCGTGCGGGGGCGGCCCATGCGCATGCCTCGGTCCCTTCGTGAAGTTGTTCGAAGATTTCTCTCGGCCCTTCAGGGTAAGCGTGATAGACACGGTCCGGAAGCGATTTGCGACTGGGAGTGAGGACTCGGTGAACTTTTCCGCCTATCGCCGGCCGATGGCCGTGCTGCTGCTCGCCCTGCCGCTCGCCGGCTGCAGCTCCGATCCCGAGCCGCAGGCCGCGCCGACCCCGTCCGGCCCACCGGTGATCGTGCCCGGTACGCCGGGCGGTCCGAACCGGACGGTCTCTGCCCTGCCGGAGGTCGAGCGGACCGTCGACCCGGACGACACCAGCTTCCTGAGCGACATGATGATCCACCACACCCAGGCGTTGCAGATGGCCGGCTGGGCGCCCACCGCAGCCAAGAACGCGCGGGTCAAGGCGCTGGCCGAGCGGATCAGGGTCGGCCAGAAGCCGGAGATCGAGTCGATGCGGCAACTGCTCACCTCCGCGGGCCAGACCCCGCCGGACCTGGAGCACGTCCAGCACGAGGACCACTCCAAGATGCCGGGGATGGCCACCCGCGACGAGCTCACCACGCTGCAACAGACCCGCGGCCGGGCCTTCGACGAGCTGTTCCTGAACCTGATGATCAAGCATCATCAGGGAGCGGTGCTGATGAGCGGCCGGCAGGCGGCGAACGGCTCCGATCTCCGCGTCGGTGAGGTGGCGCAGGACGTCAGCGTCACCCAGTCCAAGGAGATCACCACGATGCGGCAACTCCTGAAGGAACTCTGACCTGAGCGCGATCGACGACCTGCTCCGGGAGATCGACCGGGCGGCGGATCCGGCGACCGCCGAGATTCTCGCGCGCTACTTCCAGGTCAAACCGGGCGGCTACGGTGATGGCGATCGGATGATCGGCGTCAAGTTGTCCACTCTGCGCCTCCTCCTGAAGCCGTACCTCCGCCTCGAGCTGCCGCTACCCGAGGTGGAGAAGGCGCTGGCCGACCCTGTCCACGAGCACCGTCTGGCCATCCTCTGCTGGCTGGCCGACCGCGCCACCCGATCCCTCAAGCCCCGTACCGCGAACCCCGCCGAACTGCAGGCGATCTACGAGCTCTACCTCCGCAACACGAGGTACGTCGACAACTGGGACCTGGTCGACTGCAGCGCCGCGCAGATCGTCGGGGCCCGGTTGCTCGACCGTCCCCGCGATCCGCTGTACGAACTGATTGCTTCTAGCAACCTCTGGGAGCGCCGGATCGCGCTGGTCGCGACGCACAAGCTGATCATGGCCGGCCGCACCGCCGACACCTTCGCCCTGGCCGAACTGGTCCTGGACGACCCGGAGGACCTGATCCACAAGGCTTCCGGCTGGATGCTACGCGAAGCCGCCAAGCGCACCACTCCCGACGACCTCTTCGTCTTCCTCGACACGCATGCCGCCAGGATGCCGCGAACCATGCTCCGCTACGCGATCGAGCACCTGCCCAAGGAACTTCGGGCGCACTACCTGGCGAAACCCCAGTAGGCCATACCCAGTAGGGGATCCGCACCGGACGATGCCAGGACGGCATCGCCTCCACGGAACCGAGGTCAGCCGGCTTGCGCGTGAACGGCGGCCAGTTCGGCCACCAGGGGCTCGCCGGGACCGCCGTCGAGACCGGCCGCGGCCGCCGCGATCCTCTTGGTGCGAAGCGTCGAGACCGCCCGCAGGGCGCCTAGCAGTCCGCTGTCGGAGTCGGCGCGCGCCGGCGTTCGCTCGCTGTCCGCGTCGAAGATGTCGGCGCGCAGGTGCTCCGGGGACGTCGAAGGCAGCGGCAGCACCCGAGCGAAGACCGGTACGTCGAAGCCGAGCAGGGCAGCCTCCCGGCCGGTCATCAGGTTCAGCAGCGCCGGTTGGTGCACCTGGCCTGATTTGCTGTCCACGAGACGAACGAGCAGCCGGTCGGTGATGATTGCAGACGGCAACCGTCGGCCGAAGGCGGGCACGGTGACGAGCACCCCTTGCCCGGATTCTCCGCTGACCAACTCCTGCCGGATCTCGGCACCCGGACCGACCAGTCGGGCCCGCAACTGCCGCGGATCCACCAGGCTGGTCAGCGCCCGGCTGTCGGTAGGCGGCCGGGTCGCCGCTCCGTTGATCGCCGCGCCGTTGAGGAAACTGCCCCCCGGGCGGTGGGCGATCGATACCTGGCCCTTCAGTCGCTGCCAGGCCTTCGCCACACCCGCCAGCTCCTTTTCGGGGCCGCTGGCAACCTCTCGCGCCAGCGTCGCATAGCCGTTGACCAGACGCCCGAGGCCGGAGAACAGATCCGCTGGAACCGCCGAGGCAGTGTCGGCCAGCGTGGACAGCTGAGCGGAGAGCCCGATCGCGGCCTCCCGGGCGATCGTCAGTGCCTCGCCGACGAGTCGTGCCCGCAGCGGACCGTGCGGCAGCGTCGCCGCGGCCTGGCTCCGGGCGACTCCGCGCTCGGCGTCCAGCAACGCCTGGTCGAGTTCGAGATGCAGCCAGCGGTCCAGCGCGTCGAGGACCGCGACCCTGAGCCAGACACTCGGCGCCGCGAGCGCCGACGACAGCTCGAACTCGCGACGAGTACCGCCCGCCGCGCGCAGTTCCTCGCGCAGACCGGCCAGTCGTTGCCTGGCCGCCGAGCCGATCAGGGAGTCCAGCAGGGCCGGGTCCGCCTCGTCCCAGCGAGCGATCGAGACGGAGCGCCAGTGGTGTGGTCCGGCCAGATCGACGCTCACGCTGATCCCGGTCCCGATCGAGGTCGGCTCGACCAGATCGTCGGATTCCCCTGTGGTGACGAGGATTTCGGGCGAGGCGCCGCGGTCCGTGCTCTCCGGCGCGGTCACGAAGGCAATCATGGGGACCTCACTCTCGCGCCGCCCGGTCACTGTGAAGCAAGCAGTTTGTTCCCAAAGGTTAGAACTCAACCGTTGCCTCGTAAAGACCACGTAAAGGCTTCGCTGTTCTGAAGTGCCTGCGCTGCCATCCAGGCGTTCAGGGCCCAGACCCGCGCGGGCAACAGGTCGGCGAGGGCAGGCTCCACCCAGGCGGGTCGACCGCGCTGGGAGAGCTCGGTCAGGGCCAGTCCACGCAGTCCGCGGTACTGGCCGGCCCGGTCCCAGACCGCGCGGGTCATCTCGCCCGCAGTCGGGCGGGACAGCCGGCGTACGTCGGTGGCGCTGCGCAGCAAGGCCTCCCGGCGGCGGTCGATGAATTCGGAGATCCGGTCCTCGACCGCCGCGCCCTCTTCGTCCGGCGGCGTCTGCGGCTGCCAGGTCCCCGGGTCGGCGTCGACCCAGGTGAGGTACTCGACGGTTGCGAGGACCAGGATGTGCTGGTCCTCCGTCAGGCCCTCCGGGCAGTCGCCGGCTCGCCGCCGCAGCAGCCTCAGCTCACCCTGCTCGCGGCAGATCAGCTGAATGGTGCGGAACGCGGCCTGGGCCGGATGGCCCGGCTCCGGCCGGAGCGGCAGCGCGAGCTGGACGACCTCGGAGTTCCTGAAGGGCAGGACAGGCAGGTTCCGTTGCCGGTCGCGAAGGCTTTTCGCCGCGACGGCCAGCGTGGTCCATGCCTTGCTGTGGTTGCCGGCGGCCCGGTAGCCCATGGCCCGGGCGACGGTGCGCAGATCGGCTCCCAGCCGGGCGTCGTAGAGGTTGCCCTGACGGAGCTGCCCGAAGGCGTGCCGCCAGTTGCCGGCCTCCAGCAGCAGGATCGGGTCGGAGTACGTCGGCGCCTTGACAGCTGACCTGGTCATGAGCACCCGCTTCCGTCGAACGCACCCGCCAGGGACGGGACAGCTTGAACGCCTCAACAGGTGAACAGCGACCCCAAGGCCATTCCGCGATACGGTTCAGGAATGGCTTCACTTGGCAACACGCAGTTTCAGGTACTACGGTAGAACCCCGGTGGAATCGGGTCAATATAAGGCGCGTCGATTACTTATCGAGGGTGTTGCGCTACTGAGAGCTCCGATCGAGCGAAGGCAGTGCAGGCGTCGACAGGGCCGATTCTCCCGGTGGTAGGACCAACACGCAGCTGAGTACACCAGTGGTAGAAGTGGTATTTGCTGGTGGAAATAGGTGTAGCGTGACCGGTGCAGCGCCCGCGACGTGTGCGGGTGCCGACTTTCGGGAGTGAATGTGGCCCCCTCGTCAGAGGCCGTCCGCCTCGCCAAGAGGCTCCGCGGTCTGCGGGACGACCAAGAGCCCGTGCTGACGCAGTCAATGCTCGCGCGGGCGCTCAGCGACGACTCCCGGGTGGCCGTGGCGACCATCAGTTCGTGGGAGTCGCTGACCAATCCCAAGCTGCCGCCGGCCGACCGGCTGCGCTCGTACGCGCTGTTCTTCTGTACCGACCGGTCGACCGAGGGCACCCCGCACCTGATCCCCGAGAACCAGTTGACGCCGGAGGAGCGGACGAACTTCCACGCTCTGCACCACGACCTGATCGCCCTCCGCGACGCGGTGCGGGGCCAGGGCGGCGGGCCGAGTTCGTCTCCTGGCGGCTCCTACACCTGGGACTTCGAGAGCGGCCCGATCACGATCATCTGTCCCGAGGCGCCGGTCGAGGGACGCTCTCCGCTGGCCGCGGAGACGCACGCGAACTTCACCCGGATGTACCGGTACGCCGACCTGGACGCGCTGATCGAGCTCTGGGGCCACATCCGCGCCTCCAACCCGGATCTGAAGGTGAACCACCGGCTGCCCTCCGAGGTGGTGGCCGACGACATGTCCGGCCATGTGGTCGTGCTCGGTGGAATCGCCTGGAACCAGGTGACCAAACGGCTGCTCAAGACGCTGAGCGAGCTGCCGGTCTCCCAGGTCGGGGTGGAGGATCTGAACGAAGGCGAGATCTTCAGAGCCAGCGGCCCCGGCGGCGGTGACTTCCGGCCCTTGTGGGAGGAGTTCGACGACGGTACCGAGCTGGCCGAGGACGTCGCGCTGCTGGCCCGGGTCCGGAACCCCTTCAACCACAGCCGCACGGTGACCATCTGCAACGGCATCTACAGCCGGGGTGTGCTCGGAGCGGTGCGGGTGCTGAGCGACGCCGCGGTCCGGGAGCGCAACGAGGCCTTCCTTTCCCGAGAGTTCCCCGACGGACTGTTCGCGCTGCTGCTGCGGGTGCCGGTGATGAACGGCGAGGCGATCTCGCCCGACCTGGAGATCGCCGAGAACCGGCTGTACCAGTGGTCTCCGGACGAGACGCAGGCCGGCCGGTGAGCCGCCAGCTCAGCCATCACCAGTCCCACGCCTCACTGTTACGGGACGTCTCGGCCGGATCGGTTCCGTCGACGCGCAGCCGCCTCGACGCGATCGTCGTCCCGGCCGCCCGCGCCGTACCGCAGAGTGCGATCGACCTGTCGGCCAGACTTTCGGTGCCGCTGGTCATCCTCTGCAGCCTGCAGGCCAAGGCGGACAACATCGCCGACCGGGTGAACAAGACCTTCGGCGCCCAGGCGCTGGTCGTCCAGGTCGACGACAGCCACCAGTTGCTGTCGTCGGCCTCCCAGCTGACCTCCCACCAGCGGTTCAAGGAACTCAGCGCGGGCCGATCGAGCGATCTCAGCGTCAAACGCAATCTCGGCCTGCGCCTGGCCCGGCTGCGCGGCTGGCGCAAGATCCTCTTCGTCGACGACGACATCTCACAGATCCGTACGCCGCAGGTCGATCGGCTGGTCGGCTATCTCGACAGCCACCCGGTGGTGTCGATGGCGAGCCGGGAGTTCCCCGACAACTCCGTGGTCTGCCACGCCCGCCGTGAGGCCGGCTTCAGTCAGGACGTCTTCGTCAGTGGGGCCGTGCTCGGGGTCAACACCCAGCACCCCGACTTCCCGTACTTCCCCGACGTCTACAACGAGGACTGGTTCTTCTTCTCCCGCTATGCCGCTCAGCGGTCGCTGGCGAAGATCGGTGAGGTCCGGCAGGACGAGTACAAGCCGTTCGCCGACCCGCTGCGGGCGGCGCGGGAGGAGTTCGGTGATCTGCTGGCCGAAGGGCTCTATGCGTTGTTCGAGAGCACCCAGGGCCTGAGTTTCTCCGAGCAGCTGGCGGCGGCGGGCCACAGCCACTGGCAACGCTTCAGCGAAGCACGCCACGAGATGATCACCCAGACCGCGGAAGAACTCGAGAAGCTGCAGGCCACCGCTGACGCGACGAAGTACCGGCGGGGACTGCAGGCGCTCGAATCCCTGCGCTACGCGGAGAAGTACCTCCAGCAGATCACACCGGCCGACTGTGTCGAGTTCATCCAGCGCTGGCGGGCCGACGAACACGACTGGCAGTACCTGATGGCCAGAAGTGCCACGGGACTCAGCGAACGGGACGCCTTCGACGAGCTCGGGCTCGCCCAGCCGATTCGCTGCGGCTACGGGAGCTCGTCAGGGAGCCGGAAGCGTGCTCCGTTTCAGCCGAAGCTCCGTGCGGCCGGACTCGTCGGTCAGTAGCTGACGCTCGCCGGTGGCGCGGAAGCCCAGCCGCTCGTAGACCGTGCGTGCGTCCAGATTGCGATCGACCACCCACAACAGCCAGACGTGGACGTCGGGCTCCAGTTCGGTCAGGTAGCGCAGGATCGCCCGCATCACGCCGCTGCGGCGGTACCGCGGATCGACCCAGATCGATTCGAGGTGCCGTTCGTCGGGTGGCCGGTCGTCGACCCGCAAGGACCTCGCCAGCCCGATGATGCGGCAGCCTCGTTGGGCGACGATCCAGAGGCCGTCGGCGAAGGTCTGCCGCCAGTCGGCCTCCGTTCGGGCCGCGGTCGCTTCGTAGCTGGAGATGTAGGCGGCCGGAGAGTCCTTGAGGGCTTGGAGCCGGACGTCCCGGACAGTCTCCCAGTCGTCCGCAGCGAGCACCGAGAAGTCCAAGGCCCGACCCCCTCCACACGGCGACGTGCTGCCGACGGCACGGGGCGGTGCCTCGACAGCAATCGTTACCAGTTTCACCGTTCCGGCGGCCCGCCAAACCGGCGACGCGCGTTCGAGCGCTTGATCACGAGATAGCCGGCCGTCGCGAGCAACAGGTAGCCGGGGATGAGCAGGACCGCATCGGGGGTGGTCGTCTCCGCGGACCATCCTGCGTCGCGGTCGGCACCGAAAAGGGTCAGGCGGTTGACGGTCAGGAAGGTGAGGTGAGTGGCGATGCTCGCGTACAGGGAGCCGGTGCAGGTGCGGGCGGCGATCAGGGTGAAGCCGAAGACGGTGAGCAGGACGAAGTAGCTGATCGGGTCCTCACCCGGTGGCGCGAGGCTGGGAGCCGGCGCGGCGACGCCGATCAGACGACTGAGGACGGACTGGACCACGCTGGCCAGCCCTGGCGCCAGCAGGAACAGGAAAGTGGTGCCGGTGGCCGCGATCCAAGGACGGTGTACGGCGCGCAGGGTGCTGTAGGTGTGGCCGCGCAACGTCAGCTCTTCGGGGATGGCCTCCAAGAGCAAGGCGATGACGGCATTGGTCAGCAGGAAGAGCAGCACCGCCGAGAGATCGAACGAACCCCATCTGAACCAGCCAAGTGCAGTGCCGCTGCCCAGCATCAGGGCCGCGCTGCCGCCGGTGACGGCGAACCCGATCAGAAACGGGCGCAGGCCACCGGTCAGGCCCAACTCCGATCTGCGCCGCCAAGGCCGGATCAGCAGTACTGCGATTGCCGCGCAAAGCAGGGCGGGCAGCAAGCGCTCGAGCCACGTCGGAGCGTCCGCAAGCGCAGTACCGGCGGTCGAGGCCGTGCCGAGTGCCAAAGCCATGGCGAGGGTGCCGAGAGCGGCTCGCAACCAGGTCATGCGGAGCACCATACGACACGAGTGTGTTAAATAGCAGGTCTTCACAGTGCGCGAGCAGCCCAGTACTCTCCGATGAAGATGAATTTGGCTCAGCTTTCGTCCGTGCAGAAGGAGACGCCATGCGCCGCCCCCGCCCGCTCGTCGCCGTACTAGCTCTCGCGCTCGTCGCCATCGGGGTGGTGAGCGTCGATCGGACCGTTCCCGCCCAGGCGGCCGACTCGCCGTACCTGGTCGGCCGGGGGATCTCCGACGTCACCGGGCCGGCCGCCGAGAACGGGATGATGGGCTACTCGAAGTTCGGCCAGAACACCACCGGCCTGCACCAGCGGTTGCGGGCCCGGGCGTTCGTGACCGTCGAGCAGGCGAGCGGTCAGCGGGTGGCCTACGTGAACGCCGACCTGGGGATGATCTTCCAGGCGCAACGGGACGCGGTACTGGCCAAGCTGCAGGCGAAGTACGGCACGCTCTACACCACCCGCAACTTGTTGCTCTCGGCAACTCACACGCACAGCGGGCCGGGCGGCCAGTCGCACAACCTGGCCTACAACCTGTCCATCCTCGGCTTCCAGAAGCAGGCCTTCGACGCCACCGTCGAAGCGGTCACCGAGGCGCACCAGAATCTCGCCCCGGGCACCATCAGCCTCGGCCGGTCGACCCTGACCAACGCGAGCGTGAACAGGTCCCGGGTCGCCTTCGAGCAGAACCCGGCCGCCGACCGGGCCGCGTTCCCGCAGGCGATCGACCCGGCGGTGACCGTACTGCGCTTCCAGCAGGGCGGCAACGAGATCGGCGCGATCAGCTGGTTCGCCACCCACGCGACCTCGATCACCAACGAGAACACGCTGATCAGCCCGGACAACAAGGGCTACGCCGCCTATCGCTGGGAGCACGACGAGAAGGGCGTGCGGTACCTCGACGAGAGCCAGGGCTTCGTCGCCGCGTTCCCCAACACCAACGCCGGTGACATGTCGCCGAACCTCAACCTCCGGGCGGGTTCCGGCCCGACCGAGGACCCGCTGCTGAACGAGCAGATCCTCGGCGACCGCCAGCAGCAGGCCGCGGCCCAGGCCTACAACGGGCCTCGGGCAACGATCACCGGCAGCATCGACGCCCGGATGCGATATGTCGACATGTCGGCTGTCCAGGTCGCCCCGCAGTACACGCCGGACGGTCAGCCGCATCGCACCTGCCCGGGCGTGGTCGGTGCCTCGACCCTGGCCGGCAGCGTCGAGGACGGGCCCGGGATCGCGATCATCCCCGAGGGCGTGACGAACCCGTTCTTCGAGCTGCTCAAGCCTTTCAACGTCGACGTCCCGCCGTGGCTGATCAGCTGCCAGTCGCCGAAGCTCGCCGCGGTGCCGACCGGGTTGCTGCAGGCCACGCCCGACATCGTGCCGATCCAGCTGGTGAAGCTCGGCCAGTTCTACCTGGTCGCGGTGCCGGGTGAGGTGACCATCGTGGCCGGCCTGCGGCTTCGGCGTACGGTGGCGGCGGAGGTCGGCGTACCGCTGGAGAACGTGTTGATCCAGGGCTACGCGAACGCCTACAGCCAGTACGTGACGACCCCGGAGGAGTACCAGCTCCAGCAGTACGAGGGTGGCTCGACGCTGTTCGGCAAGTACACGCTGCCGGCGTACCAGCAGGAGTTCGCGGGGCTGGCCAGAGCACTCGAAGCCGGTACGCCGGTCGCGGCGGGAACGCATCCCCCGAAGCCGGCCACCGCGGAGCTCAATCTGCAGACCGGAGTGGTGTTCGACAGCCCGCCGTTGTTCAAGTCGTTCGGCCAGGTGCTGACCGACGCCGCACCGCAGTACCAGCGGGGCGCGACCGTGGCGGTCTCCTTCGTGACCGGTCACCCGAAGAACAACCTGCACCGCAACGGCACGTTCCTCGAGGTGCAGCGGCAGGTCGGTGGCCAGTGGCAACGAGTCGCCGACGATGGTGACTGGGACACCCGCTACCAGTGGGCGCGCACCGGAGTGGCCGATTCGAAGGCCACGATCACCTGGAAGGCGACCGAACCCGGTACTTACCGGATCCTCCACCACGGGGACTCGAAGGCGCTGAACGGCACGATCACGCCGTTCACCGGGATGTCGCGGACCTTCACGGTGTCGTAGTCGCGCTCGGCGGAGGCGGTGAGACCAGCGAGCAGTGCGGGTAGTTCTGCTGGTCCACCGGCCGACCCGGATCCTTGCGCGGGGCAAGCGTCACCCAGGCCAGTACCGCGCCGGCCACGGCGAGACCGGCGGAGATCCACATGGCCGTCCGGAACCCGTCACTGAAGGCGGCGGGATCCCGGTACGAGTCGCCGGTGATGCCTGCCGCCAACGGGATCGCGGCGACCGCTAGTAGTTGCGCGGTACGGGCGATGGCGTTGTTGACGCCGGAGGCGACCCCGGCGTGGTCGTCCTCGACCGCGGACAGCACGGTGGCCGTCAGGGGAGCCACCGTGCACACCAGGCCGATGCCGAGAACGACGACGGACGGCAGGACCGCGGTGAGGTACTTCGCGCCCGGCTCGACCCGCATCATCAGCAGGAAACCACCGGCCATGAACAGCGGGCCGACCGTCATGTGGATGCGAGCGCCGATCTTCTCCGACAAGGCGCCGGCGTAGCCGGACAGGCCCAGCATCAGCAGCGTCATCGGCAGCAGCGAGGCGCCCGCCGTCAGGGCGTCGTACCCGAGGGCGGTCTGGAGGTAGACGACCAGCAGGAAGGTGGCCGTACCGAGGGCGCTGTAGACGGCGACGGTGACCAGGTTGGCACCGGTGAACCGCAGGTTGCCGAAGATTCCCGGCGGCAGCATCGGGTGCGAGCTGCGGCGCTCGACCTCGACGAAAGCCACGAGGCCGAGGAGGCCGATCGCCAAGGTGGTCAGCACCAGCGCGTCACCGAAGCCTCGGTCGCCGGCGCTGATCAGGCCGAAGGTGAATCCGGCCAGGCCGATCGTCGCCAGGGCGGCACCGGCGACGTCGAGCTTGCCGGTCGCGGTCTCGTCGCGGGTCTCCGGTACGTGCCGCAGGGTGACCAGCACGGTGGCCGCGGCGATCGGCAGGTTGATGACGAAGATCCAGCGCCAGGAGCCGCTGTCCACCAGAGAGCCGCCGACGAACGGTCCGACCGCCGCGGCGACCGAGGTGAGGCCGGACCAGGTGCCGACCGCCTTGGCGCGGTCGGACGGCCGGAAGCTGGTCTGCAGGATGGCGAGGCTGCCGGGGGTGAGGAGCGCGCCGCCGATGCCCTGCAGGATGCGGCCGGCGATCATCACCTCCACGTTCGGTGCGATCGCGCAGATCAGCGAGGCGATCGCGAACCAGACGACGCCGGCGATGTAGGTGCGGCGGCGGCCGAGGCGATCGCCGAGCGAGCCGCTGAGCAGGATCAGCGAGGCCAGCATCAGCAGGTAGCCGTTGACGATCCACTGCAGGCCGGAGATCTCGGCACCGAGGTCCTCGCCCATGGAGGGGAGTGCGACATTGACGACCGTGCCGTCCAGGAAGGCCATCCCGGAGCCCAGGGCGGTGGCGGCCAGCACCCACCGGGCCCGGGCGGTACCGAATGCGATTCGAGCCTCAGGCCGCGCGTCCACCATGGCTACAGCCTAAGCGCTTCAAAACAGTCGCCCGGAGCGGTCCGCAGCGGAGGTCAGGGTTGCATGGGAAGATTCAGCTGCAGTACTGCGAGAGCCTGGTCGGCGGGGATGCCCTGCTGGATGCCGAGGCCGGGTGGCTCGCCTACGGCGCAACGGGTCTCGGTCCGCTCGGGGCAGCTCGCGTTGAGCAGGCCGCCGCCCGAGATCCGGAAGTTCGTCGGCAGGGTGCCGTCGACACCGGCCGTCAGCGGCCTGATCGCGGCGGATGCGCGTCCGGCCTCGGACGGCAGGCTGCGCACGCTCGACCCGGACAGCCGGTAGACCAGGCGGAAGCGCGTCGCGGCGACCGGCAGCGTCAGTTCGCGGGCCGCGGCCAGTTGCGTTGTCTCCAGTGCCTGCTCATCGTCGGCAGTCACCTTCAGGCTGGTCGCGACCGGCCGGGTCTTGCGCATCATCCCGACCAGGCGCTCTGCCGAGGGCGGCAACTCCAGACGGACGAGCGTGACCTCCGAGCGCAGTACGACGTCCTCGGTGATGTCGAAACTGCCGTCACCTCGCGGTACGGCGGCCAGGTGGATGCCGGGCGCGGTCAGCCCTGGTCCCTCTGCCGTCGGCGCCGGCTGAACCGGTGCTGCCCCGCCACCGTTGGCCAGCGGGCCCGGGCTGGGCGCGACCGGAGTACCAGCCTGTTCGTTCGCTGAACAGCCTGCGATCACACCGAGCCCCAGCACCAGTGCGGCCAGGGCCGTCACCGGACTGTGGATCGATCTGCGTGCGGACATGCGGCACCGCCCCCCACCGGACCCGGACACTTCCTCTGGTGGCCGGATCAACTTCCGCATACGATACGCCGGAATTCGCCTTTCGAGGCAAATACTTATGCATTCCCCGAAGGGATGGGAAAATGCGGAAACGCAGCGTGTCCGGGCAATCTCCAAGAGTTGTCCTCAGGCCTGACAAAATCAGGACAATATTATCGAGAATGCCAGGTCCGCGATTTCGCACAGTGATTTCGGTCGTGCTGGCGGTGACCGTCGCAGGCCTCGGCGCGCTGGTTGCGGTGCCGGCTCAGGCGGCCGGCACCGGCGTACTGCACGTGATCCAGGGGCTGCCCGGACGGACCGTCGACATCGCTGTCGACGGCAGGACGGTTGCCTCGGGCGTCAAAGCGACCGAGGTCGTCGGCCCGCTGACCGTGGCAGCCGGTGCTCGCAGGATCACTGCGAAGGAAGGCGGAAAGGTGGTCCTCGAGCGGCAGGTGACGGTGGCCGTGGACAACAACCTGGACGTCGTCATCCACCGTCCGGCGTCGCCGACGGCAGCTCCGGTGATCACCACCTATGTCAACAAGCTGACCGCCGTGCCGCGGGACAAGGGTGCGGTCCGGGTCGCGCACACCGCCGCGGTCGGGCCGGCCGACATCCGGGTGAACGGCAAGGTGCTATTTGCCAACGTGGCGAACGGGGAATCACTCGACGTAGTCGTTCCGGCCGATACCTACCAGGTCGATATCGTGCCGGCCGGCACGACCACGCCGGTTGTTCTCGGCCCCTTGGACCTGCCGGTCCGGGCCGGATATCTGACCCGCGTTTTCGCGGTCGGCGAGCCGACTTCGAAGACCATGAATGTCGCGGTCGCGACGCTGAAACTGCCCGGCGCCGGGAGCGACAAGCCCGGCTTGGTCAACACCGGCACCGGCGGCCAGGCCGCCGAGCTCGGCCTGACCGGGGAACGGCAGGGCCCGGCGCTGCCGCTGGTCCTTCTGCTGCTCGCGGGCGCCCTGGCGCTGACCGTGACGGTCAGCAAGGCGGTACGTCGCTGAAGCGGATCTTGCTCGGACTGTTGTTGTTCGGCTGCGTGGCCCTGGAGGGGTGCGCCGCGCAAGTGAACGAGGCGGTCCCGAGTGCTGGTGCGAATGACGGCGGTACTCCGGCTGCAGGTCAGCCGGAGCCGTCGTCGTCCGTGCTGCCCGGCGAGGTGCCGCCGGGCAGAGTCGGTACGCCGGCCGCGAGCCAGCGGGTCAGGTTCGTGCCGACGGAGCTCGTCCTGCCGGGTGGCGCTCGGGCCGATGTCCTGCCCGCGGCTACGGTCGGCGGCCAACTCGTCGTACCGGAGCACGTTCGGCGGGTCGGCTGGTGGGACGGTGGAGCGCAGGCGGGTGATCCGTTCGGCTCGGTGGTGATCGCGGGACACGTCGACTCCGCCAAGGAGGGGGTCGGGTTCTTCGCGCGGCTGCTGAAGGCCAAGCCGGGCGAGGTCGTCGTACTGCGCGGCGGCGACCACAGTGCGTCGTACCGGGTGGACTCGGTGACCTCGGTGCTGAAGGGCGCACTGGCGACGGAGAGCGGCGCGTTCGACCAGACCGGTGACCATCGGCTGGTACTGATCACGTGCACGGGTGCCTACGATCGGGCTCGGGGCGGCTACGAGAAGAACCTGGTGGTCAGCGCGACGCCGCTGGGACTGGCGAAGTAGTGGAGGTAGGCCTACCCCTGGCGTAGTGGTCGCTCCCTGTCCGGGGCCGTGGCGACGGACCAGAGTTGCCCGCATGAACATCACCTCGTTGCGCCCCGCGCGCAGGGCCCTGGTGGCGGTCGGGATCGTCGCCGGACTCGCTGTGGCGCCGCTGTCGGTTCCGTCGGCAGCCAGTGCCGCAACCTCCACGGACGGTATCTGGCGGATGGACGGCTACGGCACGGTCGTTGCTATTGACAACGGTAAGGCCAGGCTGTTCTCGACCACCTCGACCACCTCGATCAGCTGTACGCCGGCCGCCGTGTACACCCGGTCCGGCGATCGCTTCACCGCCGACGAGCAGCAGGCCTTCACCTTCCGCGGCCGCCGGGACCGCGCGGTGATGCGGGTCGAGGGCAACGTCGGCAGCAAACACCTGCATCGGCTGGCGAAACTCCCACGGCTCTGCACGGTGCCCGGCGCCACCGGGCCGCTCGCCGTCTTCGACCAGTTCTGGTCGACGTACGCCGAGAACTACCCGTTCTTCCGGGCCAAGGGCATCGACTGGGACAAGGTCCGTGCCACCTATCGGCCACAGGTGAAGCCGACCATGTCCGAGGACGCGTTGTTCGACCTGCTGACCGCGATGATCAAGCCGCTCGGTGACGCGCACACCGCGCTCCGCAGCGAGACCAGGAGCTTTCCCGGCGTCCGGCCGGGCACCACCTTGCCGACGGAGGAACTCGAGGCGCGGATCCGGCCGTACATCGAGAAGGCGACGCTGAAGGGTGCGCGCTTCACGTCGTACGCGAACGACCGGATCGGGTACGCCGATCTGCCGGGCCGCGTCGGCTACCTCCGGGTGATCGCGTTCCTGGGCTACGGCGACGTGCCCGACTACAACGCCGAGCGGAAGATCCTCGACGACACGCTCGACCAGATCCTCACCGAGCAGCGGGCGAGGAGCCTGCGCGGCCTGATCATCGATCTGCGGATCAACGGTGGCGGCTCCGACCAGCTCGGCCTCGACCTGGCGTCGCGACTCACCGGCAAGCGGTTCTTCGCCTACAGCAAGCGGGCTCGCAACGACCCGTCCGACCCGGCCGCGTTCACCACTGCCCAGCCGCTGTTCGTCCACCCGTCCGAGCGGACGAAGTACACCGGACCGATCACGATCCTGACCAGCGGCTCGCAGATGAGCGCCGGCGAGACCTTCACCCAGGCGATGGCCAACCGCACGCCGCGACCGATCCGGATCGGCCAGAACACCCAGGGCGTCTTCTCCGACGTACTGGTCCGGACGCTGCCGAACGGCTGGCAGTTCATCGTGCCGAACGAGGAGTTCCGCACCCGGGACCGGAAGAGCTACGACGGACCCGGCCTCCCGCCGGACCTGCGGACCCCGGTCTTCACGCCGGCCGAGTTCGCGGCCGGGCGTGACACGGCCAACCGGACGGCCCTGAAGCTGCTGGTCAGGTAGTCCATCGGGGCACCCCGGACCTGTCCCTGATCTACACTCCAAGCCGTTCCCAGTACCGGGAACGGCTTGGAGTATGTGTCTGATGAACGCCCGTCCGATCCTGATCACCGTCTTCGCCCTCACCACGCTGGCGCTCAGCCTGCTGCTTTAGCGCTAGGGTCGGAGAATGGCCAGGTATTTCGACGTGCACCCGGACAACCCGCAGAAGCGAGCCATCGGTCAGGTGGTCGACCTGATCCGCGGCGGCGGCCTGGTCGCCTATCCGACCGACTCCTGTTTCGCGCTCGGCTGCCAGCTGGGCAACAAGGACGGACTGGACCGGATCCGGACCATCCGGCAACTCGACGACCGGCACCACTTCACCCTGGTCTGCCAGGACTTCTCCCAGCTCGGGCAGTTCGTGCACATCAACAACGCGGTGTTCCGCTCGATCAAGGCCGCGACGCCGGGCAGCTACACCTTCATCCTGCCGGCGACCAAAGAGGTCCCGCGCCGGCTGCTGCACCCGAAGAAGAAGACGGTCGGCGTCCGCATCCCCGACCATGTCGTCACCCAGGCCCTGCTCGAGGAACTCGGCGAGCCGCTGCTGTCGAGCACCCTGCTGCTGCCGGACCAGGAAGAGCCGATGACCCAGGGCTGGGAGATCAAGGAACTGCTCGACCACCAGATCGACGCCGTGATCGACTCCGGCGACTGCGGCACCGAGCCGACCACGGTGATCGACTTCTCCGAGGACACCCCCGAGATCGTCCGGGTCGGCGCGGGGGACCCCAGCCCGTTCGAGTAGGACGAGGTCACGCGGGCTGACAAACTGGTTCGGTGACCACACTCGACCTGACGCCGGACGAACTGCTCACCACCACCCGCACGGTCCGCAAGCGGCTCGACCTGGAGCGACCGGTGCCGATGGACCTGGTCCGCGAGTGCATCGAGGTCGCGCTCCAGGCGCCGTCCGGGAGCAATCGGCAGACGTGGCACTGGCTGGTGATCACGGACCCGGAGAAGCGAACAGCGATCGGGGAGTACTACCGGCGCTCGGTCGCGTCGTACCTGGAATCCCCAGGGGCGGCCGGACGGCTGCACGCCGACGATCCGGACCGGGCTTCGGTCCAGCAGCGAGTCGGCTCGAGTGTCGCCTACCTCGGCGACCGGATGGGGCAAGTGCCCGTTCTGGTCATCCCCTGCCTCCAGGCGAAGTCACTGGGCGCGGGCAATCAGGCGGGCCTGTGGGGCTCGATCCTGCCCGCCGCTTGGCAGTACTGCCTGGCCGCCAGAGCGCGCGGCCTCGGCACTGCTTGGACCACCCTGCACCTGGCCTACGAGCAAGAGATCTCTGACCTGCTGGGGCTGCCAGAAGACATTCGGCAGTCCGTGCTCCTGCCGACCGCCTACTACACCGGCGACACCTTCAAGCCGGCTCCACGTCAGCCGGTGGACGAGGTTCTCCACGTGGACGGCTGGTAGGCCGGCGAAGCTTCAGCTTGCGGTGGCTGCCAGCTCTTCGATGGTCAGGCCACTGATGATGGAGCGCGGCTCGGCCGTGGTCAGGTCGAGCAACGGATCGGCTGCCTCGTCGCGGACCTTGACGAGCAGCCAGTCGCCGGCGCGGCCGGTCCGGGTGAACGCCCACGAGCCGGTCAACTTCACACCGTGCAAGGCGAATCGGAAGTGTCCCCGCTCGATCGCCTCCGCAGGATCGACCAGCTTGCGTTCTTTGTCCCGCGTCTGGTTCTGGTACTCCCCGGCGTCCCAGATGATCACGGCACCGCTCCCGTACCGCGCACCCGCGTGAACGCCTTCGTACGTCGCGTAGTCCATCGCGTGGTCATCGGTCGGCACCGCGAGCCGCTTGACCGCCGGATCGAGCGACGGGCCACGGGGTACCGCCCAGGACTTCAGGACGCCGTCGACCTCGAGCCGTACGTCGTAGTGCAGTCGCCGCGCGTCGTGCAGCTGGACGACGAAGACGGGGGCTCTGGGCATCCGGGCGTGGTTCCTCTCCGCCGGTGATCCGCGCGCAGACAAGTCTACGGCGGACCACCGCGGGGAGGTCGTTACCGAACCTGGCGGGAGGATCAGGCGGCGGTCACGGCGGGAGGCTCGATCTGGTCGCGCAGCCGGTCCAGGATGCCGCGCAGCAGCCGGGAGACCTGCATCTGGCTGACGCCGATCTCGGCGCCGATGTCGGCCTGGGTGTGACCCTCGACGAACCGCAGTTCGAGGATCTTGCGTTCGCGCGGGGTGAGGTCGTTCAGGACCGGTTCGAGCATCGCGATCGCCTCGGTCCGCTCGAACTCGCTGTCGGCCTCGTCGGCGATGGTGTCGGCGAGGCTCGCGGTGGATTCGCCGTCCAGCGGCCGGTCCAGGGAGAGCACGGAGAAGCAGCCGTCCGCGGCCAGCGCGGCCTCGATCTCGGCGACGTTCGTGCCGACCGCCTCGGCCAGCTCCTCCAGGGTGGGATCGCGCTGCAGATCCTGCACGAGCTGCGGCCGCACGGAGGCGATCGAGCCCTGCAGTTCCTGCAGCCGGCGCGGGATGCGGACCGTCCAGGAACAGTCCCGGAAGTACCGCTTCACCTCGCCGCGGATGGTCGGTACGGCGTAGGCGAGGAAGGGGGTCTCGGTGTCGGGACGATAGCTACGGGCAGCTTTGAGCAGCCCCAGGTAGGCGACCTGATCCAGGTCGTCGGCCTCGACACCGCGGCCGCGGAAACGGCCGGCAATGCTGTGGGCGATCCCGAGATTCAACTCGATGGCTTCTTCCAGCAGGGACTGCCGGACGGTCTCGTCGGTGGCTTCGGCGCGCCGGGTGAGAAGGTCCCGGGTGATCACATCGCGCTGTTGCTTCGGATCGCGGTGCAACTTCGGTTCAGCAAGTACGGTAACCATGATTCTTGACCTCGCGACGGTGAGTCACGGCGCGGCACATGTCTGGACCGCGGTCAATATCTGTGAGGTCATTCCTACCCCATGAATCCCGAAGTTATGCATTCGAGGGTCGAAATTCATCAACTCGCAGGGTCGAGACCGGCCGGAAACATCAACACTGGTTGAAGAAACGCCCCACGAAGATCGCGTTCGCTATCCGGTCGGATGATGGCGCTAGTCCAGAGTGCGGAGTACCGCGAGGGCCGCGGCGGGGGTGCGCGGAGAGTCACGCCACCGCAGCGACCACCCGTACGGCGGAACGCCGGCCGCGAGTGGCCGGACCACCACCCCGGCCGGGTACGGCGTCGAGAGCAGCCCCACCGCGACGCATTCGCCGGCCCGCACCAGGTCGGCCACGGAGCTCGAGCGCGCGGGATGCCTGCGCGGCGCGAATCCGGCGGTGCGGCAGCAGGCCAGCACGAACTCGTTCCACTCCGGTGCGAGATCGTCCGGCGGCAGGTAGTGCAGCTCGTCGGTCAGTTCCCGCACCGCGACCGACTCCGCGGAAGCGAGCGGATGACTCTCCGGCAGCGCTACGCCGAGCGCCTCCCGGCGGATGATCCGCTGCATGACCCCGTCGGGACAGCGAGCCGTGGAACCGCACAGTGCGAGATCGAGCTCCCCGGCAAGCAGCCGCTGCTGTTGCTCGCGGGTGCCACGGTTGCTGATCTCCAGCCGGAACGACGGCAACCGGTCGCGCAGTCGAGCGAGCACCGCGCGCGGGGTGACCAGGTTGGTCTGCATCAGGTCGATGCGCAGCACCTGGTCGCGGGCCGCGGCGGCGGTGGCATCGGCGATACCCGACCTGATCGCGGCGAGAGCGCCGCGGGCATGCGGCAGGAAGGCATCGCCGGCGGCGGTCATCGTCACCCCGCGAGGCGACCGGTTGAACAACTGCGCGCCCAGTTGGGACTCGAGCCGGCGGATCTGGTTGCTCAACGCCGGTTGTGACACGTAGAGCCGGCGGGCCGCGGCGGTGAAATGCAGTTCCTCCGCCATCACCAGGAAGTACCGCACCAGCCGTAGATCGACATCCATACCTCTCGGGACCTTCCCCACCTTCGACCGCCAGAAGCCTGCGACGGTAGTGGGCCGGACCGGCGCGCGTCGAGGGCTCGGCGACGAGAACACGCATCCCTTACACAGAACGAAGAAACCGCGGTCACCTGTCGGCCGTTTGCCCGACAGCACCTGACCCGGACAGGCGACGGCCCCGACGCTGTCTGCTCAACGCCGGGGCCAATGGCAACCAGTACTTGCTTCTTTTCCAGTGCCCTTCCGCTCTCACTTCATGCGAGCGGCGGAGCACACATCTTCAGTTTCCGGGCCACTCCCCGGTCCACCGCTCGAACGCCTTGGCGCCGCCACGGTCCACCGCGGCCTTGACCATGGCGTACACGGCGCCCTGGAGCGCGGCGGCGAGCAGGACCTCACGCCACGGGTACTCCGCCTGGAGCGCGTCAGGCGCGTCGTCCTGGTCGCTGATCCGGCGCCAGACCTGCTTGAAGACGGCGCCGGCAACCAGACCACCGGCGATACCGCCGAGCAGTCCGAACGGGCGGTAGGCGAGCTGGGCGGCCTTGTTGTTCTTCACCGGCCACGCCCCACGAGCCACGCGGCTGCGCCGACCCCGAGGGCTACGGCACCACCGACAGCGGCAGCGGCCCTCGGATGCTGCCGGGCTGCCACCGGCATCTGCTTCGCCCGGGCCGGCAGGTTCCGTGCGCTGTCCTTCGCGCGCCAGCCCGCAGTACTGGCCGCCTGTACTGCGCGGTGCCCGGCGCTGGCCGCCGACTCTTTCAGCCGACGAGGCACGTTGAGTTGACGGCTCAGCTCCTGGACGGTGTCGGCCAAGTGCTGCCGGGTCATCTCCAGATCGGCCCGCAGGGCTTCGGTCTCGGTCAGGCCGGTGTGCTTCGCAGTGGTGGTCATGCGGTGACCTTCCGTTCCGGCCGGTGGCCCTTGAGTGCCTCGATGTCCTCGTGCACGCCTTCGACGGCCTGCTCCGGCATCGGCGGCGTGGCCTGGGTGACGTGCTTCTTGCCGAGCAGCGCGGCGACCCCGGCGACGGCGAACAGCACCAACGCGATGATCAACGCCGACAACCAGGCCGGTACGGCGGTCGCGAGGCCGAGGATGGCAGCGGCGACCAGCGCGCCGACGCCGTACACGGCGACCGTGCCGGCGCCGCCGAACAGGCCGAAACCGATGCCGGCCTCCTTGCCCTTGTCCTTGAGCTCGGCCTTGGCCAGTTGCAGCTCGTCGCGAACCAGCCGGCTCACATCATTGCTGAGCTGGGCCACCAGAGTGCCGATCTGTTGCTCCTGGCGGTCGGTCTCGGTGTTCTCGCGCTGCATGGTCATGGTGACCTGGTACCCACCGATGATGTCGCCAAGCAACCACAGGAGGCAGGCACGATGGACTGGAAACTCGAACTGGTCTCGGTACCGGTGTCGGACGTGGACCGGGCGAAGCAGTTCTACACCGAGCAGGTCGGTTTCAACGCCGACCACGACCACCAAGTCACCGACGAGTTGAGGTTCGTCCAGCTGACCCCACCCGGCTCGGCCTGCTCGATCGCCATCGGCACGGGGACGCCGCAGGCCGAGCCCGGCTCGGTGCGTGGACTGCAGCTCGTCGTCGCCGACGTCGCCGCGGCCCGGGAGGAGTTGGTCGGTCGCGGAGTCGAGGTCAGCGAGGTACAGGAGTTTCCGTGGGGCACGTTCGTCTTCTTCGAGGACCCTGACGGCAACGGCTGGGCGCTACAGCAGCTGCCTGACTACAGCTGAGCGTTCGGGCGCCGATAGACGAGCTCTGCCAGCAGGGCGTCGGCGCGGGCCGTCGTCAGCGGTTCCGATCGGAGGTCCTGGACGGCGGTCAGCAGGTGGTTCGACACTTCGTCGACCGACAGGCCGGCGCGACGGGCATGCCAGACCAGCATCGCTGCCGCCGCGTCGGCGTCCAGCCGGTAGACCATCATCAGCACGCCACAGGCCTGGTCGACGGCGCCGCGGGTGAGCATCGCGCGGTACAAGGCGCGGACTTCGGCCAGCAGTTCGCCGGGATCCGGCGCGGCCGGACCCGGGGTCGACAGGAGCACCCGGATCGCTTCTTCCAGGCGGTCGAAGACCGGGACCGGCTCCTCACGGTCGGCGCAGACCAGGGTCAGCATGCGGCGGTAGACCGGGCTCAGGCCACTGATCGCCGCCGGCACGGCCAGGTCCTCCGGGGTGATGGCGTCGAGCAGGACGGCCAGGCCGGCCGCATCGCAGGTCACCAGCCCGGAGGCGTCGACCAGTAGCCGCTGGGGCCGGCGGCCGAGCGCGTGCCGGAAGGTCTGCGGCAGGTGCGCCTGAACGGCTCCGTGCAACCGGCCTGTCAGCCGGGCGATCAGCAGCGCCGGGCTGAACTCGAAGCGGACGTCGAGACCGGGCCCGGGAACCAGCAGCCGGTCGACGGCTGCCGACGGTGAGGTGGGCGGTTCGGGAGGCGGCAAGTCGGCGTCCTCGCGGCAGGCGCGGCATCGGCTCGACCTCTGAACCTGGGCTCACGGTAGGTGAAGCGGGCCGACGTGTCGAGGGTGGATTAGGGACGGATTCTTCGAAAAGTCCTTACCTGGTTGGAGATGAACCGCGGGCAACCGGAGTCCGGACAGTTCGGGATACCGCTGGGTCGTAGCTGGTCACCGGTTGTAAGGTGGGCTCTGGTTGAGCAGCCAGCCGGCGTTCGATGCGTCGACGACTGCGGTCCCTGCCGAGGACGACTATGACCGATCTGCACCACCACCCCGTTCCTGCGGTGCGACGCCGCAAATCCGTGACCGCCCCTGTTCAGAAGTCTGGTGCCATGTCTGTTGCCACCCCGGTGCGTCCCTCGAACGTCCGGCCAGAAGCCGTCCAGGTCCAGCTGGGAGGTCGCTGGATCGCCGGTCAGGCGCTGGCCCGGCGCGGCGGTGAGGTGCTGGTCAGTCACCACGGCCACCTGGTCTGGGTCGACCAGCAGTCCGTCCGCAAGCCCTGACCACTGTGGGGCCCGCTTCAGCTAGTTGCTGAGGCGGCGGCTGAGCTCTGCCAGGTAGCCGTCGATGGGCCCGAAGTTCACCAAGCCGCTGCCGGCCGCCAGTTGACCTGCCGCAGGCGTCAGCGCTGCCAGCGCGTCCCGCATCGTCGGCAGGTCGTCCTGTTCGATCGCTTGTCGCGCGACCAGGCACCACTGAGCTTCCAGCAAGAGGCCCGGGCGCGGAGTCGCTGCTGAGCCGCCGGACCCGAGCGACTGCAGCGCCAGCGGCAGTAGCCCGTCCGCCAAGCCGGGCATGCCGGCCGTGTCCAGCAGCGTCGCGGCCCTCCGGTACGCCGTTTCGTCAGCCGCCCGCATCGCGAGGTACCAGGTGGTGAACACCGCGACCAGTGGCAGCTCGAAGCGTTCCGCCAGCTCGTCGGCGGCCTGAGCCTGCGCATCGGCCGCGGCGAAGTCGCCCAGCGCACTGAGAGCCTGCAGCCGAATCAGGTGGCCCAGTACTTCGTACGTGGTCAGGTCGTGGCGGCCGGCCAGCGTGATGAGTTCGGAGCCGATCTGGTCGCGCTCGGGTGCCAGGCCTGCCCGGTAGAAGGTCTGCATGAACAGGCCGTTCAAGGCGAAGGCCAGCAAGGCTGGGTCCTCCAGCCGCCGGGAGATCTCCACTGCTTCTCGGGCCGCGGCCAGGCCACGGGTGCTGTTGCGGCCACGCGATTCGACCGCCACTGTCGCCAGAAGCCGAGCACGGGCCGCTTCCTGCGTGGTCGCTGACAGGGCGCGCTCCGCTGCCGCCACGATCTCGTCGGCTTGGCGTTGGTCGTCAGAGCGCGTCCAGATCGCCGGTACGTCGTACAGGCCGATCACCCGAGCCGTCAGGTTCGGATCGCCCAGCTCCTCGGCCGCGGTGATGGCGGCCAGCCTGTGTTCGCGGGCAGCCTCCAAGCCGCTGCCGCCGGTCACCGCGAGATTGCGGAGCAGCCCGACGGTCGACTCCAGCCGTGCGCGGGCAGTGGAACTCACTGCCCGGTCATAGGCCGCAGTGGCCTGTGCCCACACCTGCCCTGCTGCGTGCGGATCCAGGTGGTCGGCCTGGTTGAGGATGTCCGTCTCCAGCCGCTGCAACGCGGGACCGGGGTCGACACCGAGTTGCTCGACCAGCAGGGTGCGCGCTTTACGCAGTACTGCGAGCGCGTCGCCTTGGCGGCCTGAGCGGTACAGCGCCAGCGCCAGCAGCCGCCAGGCGTCCTCACGCCACGGGTGCTCGGCCACATGCGCATCCAGTGCCGGTACTGCGTCCGCAGCAAGTCCCAGCGCGAGTCTTGCCTCGGCCTGGCGCTCAATGGCGGTCAGCCGCAGCTCCGCCAGCCGGGAGCGCTCTGCATGAGCCCAAACCGCGTCGGCGAACTCTGCATAGGCCGGACCTCGCCACTGGGCGACTGCCGCTTCGAGCATGGCCAATGCGTCTTGCGGCGGGCGCGTGGCGCTCTCCTCCAGCGACTGCTCGAAGCGCCAAGCGTCGACGTCAGTTGCTTTCAGGGCATAGCCCGGACCCTCGGTGATCAGCAGCGCGGGCGGCGTGCGCGGCGGCCGGTCAGGCTCCAGCGCGCGCCGAAGTGCCGCCACGAAGGTGCGGACGGAGCTGGTGGCGCCGTCGGGCGGGACCGTCCACAGGTCGTCGACGAGCGAGTTGACCGGCACGATCCGGCCGCGGGCGATGATCAGGCGAGCCAGGACGGCGCGATGCCGAGGTCCCCTCAGTGCCAGCTCGGCGCCGTCGCGCCAGGCCGTCACCGGTCCGAGCACCCCGAAAGCCACCTGCACCAGCTCACCGTATAGCTCTGCTCATCGGATGCTCATCGGCGCGCGGCAGGCTCTTTCCATGAAGATTCCTGGTTTCACCTATCAGCACGTGCAGGTCGCCGACGGGGTCTCGCTGAACGCCGCGATCGGCGGCACCGGCACCCCGATCGTG
This sequence comes from Kribbella sp. CA-293567, assembly GCF_027627575.1. Classification (NCBI taxonomy): domain Bacteria; kingdom Bacillati; phylum Actinomycetota; class Actinomycetes; order Propionibacteriales; family Kribbellaceae; genus Kribbella; species Kribbella sp. CA-293567. The sequence goes on along the minus strand of NZ_CP114065.1, from coordinate 7,144,782 downwards.
CTGCTGCACGGCTTCCCGCAGACCCACTTGATCTGGCGGCACGTCGCCGCCGAGCTGGCGACCGACCACACGGTGATCTGCCCCGACCTGCGCGGCTACGGCGCCAGCGACAAGCCGGCGGAGACCGACGGTACGGCGTACTCGAAACGCACGATGGCCGCCGACATCGTGGCCCTGGCCGCCGCCCTCGGGCACCCGGAGTTCGCGCTGGTCGGACACGATCGGGGTGCTCTGGTGGCCTTCCGCGCCGGGCTCGACCACCCGGACAAGATCACCCAGCTGGTCTGCCTCGACGTGCTGCCGACCCTGGACATGTGGGACGCGATGCACGGCGTCAACGCCGCTGTCGCCTTCCACCTCTACCTGATGGCCCAGCCGCCCGGCTTGCCCGAGGAGCTGATCGCGGCCGCGCCGGACGCCTTCTTCAGCTACTTCCTCGACCTGTGGATCAAAGACCCGGCCGCGATCCCGGCGGAGATCCGGGCTGCCTACCTGACGGCTTCCCGCGAGGCTGTGGTCTCGATCGTTGCCGACTACCGCGCGAGCGCGGGAATCGATGTCGAGCACGATCGCGAAGACCTTGCCGCCGGCAACAAGCTGCGGATGCCGGTCGCCGTGGTCCAGCAGGACTGGGGCAGCGCCCTCGGCTTCGACGCCGCCGCCCTCTGGTCCGCCTGGGCGCCGGACCTGCGCCACTCCACCACCACCGCCGGCCACTTCATGGCCGAAGAAGCTCCGGCGGAGATCACCGAGACGATCCGGAGCCTCCTGGCCTAAGCTGTCGGCAGTGAGTCCCCGATCCGGACCGGCTCAGCTCTGACCTCGGCCGGTGCGCACCTGCAGCTCCTCGATCAGCTGCGACGCCTCGGCCTTCGTCAACTCGCCGGCCGGCAGTTCCTCGCCGGCCTCCTGCGCGAGAGTGCTCAGGTACGACGCCTGCGGCCCGGTCATCGGCTCGTCCCCGGTGGACCAGTCCGCCGGATCCTTGTCGGGGACCGGCTGTACCTCGTCGTTGGTGCTCATCAGACGCTCCTACCCATCGAACAATTGCTCGGTTGTCGCTTACCAATCCCTCTGTACCCAGCCCGCGAAGCGCCATGCACCAGCCGTGCTCCGCGGCTGAGGAGCATCTCGACAAGCGGTCGGGCATCGCCTACTGTCAGCTCCGACAACTCAAGACCGCGCCGTCGACACCGGGCGGGAGAGTCCCCGCCGCATCAGGTGAGGGGACGCCGGAGGAGCAACTCTCCCCAGAATCTCTCAGGCCCCGATACCGCTCGGAAGAGGCGACTCTGGAAAGCCGGGATCGAGTCGATCCCGCACCCACGGTGCAAACCGCCCGACCGGCGGTGAAGCTCTCAGGTACCGATGACAGAGCGGGGAGGCCCACCATCCCGGCCACGGCCGGGGGAAAAGAGCCTCCTCATGCCCCAAAGTCCTGCCGGCGCGCTGCCCGGCGACGACCGGTACCGCTACACCGCGGGCCACGAATGGCTGTGCCCCGATGCCGGCGGACTCGTGCTGATCGGCGTCACCGCGTTCGCCGCCGACGCGCTCGGCGACATCATCTTCCTCGACCTCCCACCGGTCGGTACCGCGCTCACCGCGGGCGCCGCCTTCGGTGAGATCGAGTCCACCAAGTCGGTCGGCGACCTGCACGCCCCGGCCGGTGGAGAGGTTGCCGAGGTCAACGAGGCCGCGGTGGCCGAACCGGGACTGCTGAACAGCGACCCGTTCGGCGCCGGCTGGCTGGTCAAGCTCCGGCTGACCGAAGAACCCGCCGGGCTGCTCGACGCCGCGGCGTACACCGAGCTGATCGAGCGGGGTGAGTGATCGTGCTGGAGACGCCACTCACCGAGTTCGACCCCGAGATCGCCGCCGCGCTGGCGGCCGAGCTCGGCCGCCAGCAGAGCACGCTGGAGATGATCGCCTCGGAGAACTTCGCGCCGCTCGCGGTGATCCAGGCCCAGGGCTCGGTGGCCACCAACAAGTACGCCGAGGGCTACCCCGGCCGCCGGTACTACGGCGGCTGCGAGCACATCGACGTGATCGAACGCCTCGCCCAGGACCGGGTGAAGGAGTTGTTCGGCGCCGGTTTCGCCAATGTCCAGCCGCACTCCGGTGCCTCCGCCAACGCCGCGGTGATGAGCGCGCTGCTCCAGCCCGGGCAGACGATCATGGGCCTCGACCTCGCCCATGGCGGCCACCTCACCCACGGCATGCGGCTCAACTTCTCCGGCCGCCTGTACGACGTGGTGCCCTACCACGTGCGCGCCGACGACCATCGGGTCGACATGGACGAGGTCGAGCGGCTCGCGAAGGAGCACCAGCCGGCCCTGATCGTGGCGGGCTGGTCGGCGTATCCGCGGGTGCTGGACTTCGCGGAGTTCCGCCGGATCGCGGACTCCGTCTCGGCGTACCTGATGGTCGACATGGCGCACTTCGCCGGACTCGTCGCGGCTGGTGAACACCCGAACCCGGTGCCCTACGCGCACGTCACCACGACCACCACCCACAAGACGCTCGGCGGTCCGCGCGGTGGGGTGATCCTGACCAACGACGCCGACCTGGCCAAGAAGGTCAACAGCTCGGTCTTCCCCGGCCAGCAGGGCGGGCCGCTGGAGCATGTCATCGCCGCCAAGGCGGTCGGCTTCAAGCTGGCGGCGAGCCCGGAGTTCCGCGAGCGGCAGAAGCGCTCGCTGGCGGGCGCCAGGATCCTCGCCGATCGCCTGCTGGCCGACGATCTCGAGCAGGCCGGCGTCGCGGTCGTCTCCGGCGGCACCGACGTGCACCTCGTCCTGGCCGACCTGCGCGACTCGGAACTCGACGGCCGGCAGGCAGAGGACCGGCTGCACCAGATCGGCATCACGGTGAACCGCAACGCGGTGCCGTTCGACCCTCGGCCGCCGATGGTCACCTCGGGCCTGCGGATCGGGACACCGGCCCTGGCCAGCCGTGGCTTCGGTGAGCCGGCCTTCGAGGAGGTCGCCGAGATCATCGCCCGGGCGCTGCTCCCCGGCTTCGACGACCGCCGCGCCGCCGTACTGGGGCAAGCGGTCAGCGCACTGGCTGCCGCCCATCCGCTCTACGCCTCGCTGGGCTGAGCACCGAGGTCGCGCCGGGCGGTGTACCTACGGACAGGTAGTGCACCGCCAGACGCTGTCCACATCGCCGCCACCTCCGCTCAGGTGCACTAGTTGCCGCGCACTACTTCCTGTCGCTCTGTCCGAAGTCGGGGCAGGTGAGGTGGTGTGTCGGCGGCGGGTGGCAGGATCTGCGGGGTAACGGGCTGAGCGGTGGGGGGTGCGGTGGCGGGCTGGGACGTGGAGCAGGTGCTGGCGATGGCGCCCGATGCCGCGTCGGCCAAGGCTGCCCAAGGGCTGGCCCGGCCGCAGCGGTGGTCGGAGATCGGCAGCTCCGAGCGTGCGCTGTGGGGCCTGTGCCAGGGGAGCGGCAAGAAGCCGTACCAGACCGTCGTCGACCGGAGCGGCCCGGCGTTCAGGTGTTCGTGCCCGAGCAGGAAGTTCCCCTGCAAGCACGCACTCGCGCTGATGCTGCTCGCCGCCGTCGGCCAGGTACCGGAAAGGGCCGAGGCCGAGTGGGCCTCCAGCTGGCTGGAGGATCGGGCGTCCCGGGCCGAGAAGTCGGCTGAGAAGGCAGAGCGGAAGCCCGGCGAGGTGGCCGATCCGCTGGCGGCTCAGCAGCGGGTGACGCGCCGAGCTGACCGGGTGTCGGCAGGCATGGCCGAGTTGCAGAGCTGGCTCGACGACCAGGTACGCCGCGGCCTCGGCGGTTTCGAGCAGCGCGGTTACGGCGAGCTGAGTCGTCTGGCCGCGCGGATGGTCGACGCCCAGGCTCCCGGCGTAGCAGGCGCCGTACGCCGGGCCGCCGCCGTCGTCGGCCGCGGTCACGGCTGGCCCGGCGAGCTGCTCGAAGAGCTCTCCCTGATCCACCTCATCGTCTCGGCCCACGCTCGGCTCGGTGAAATCCCACCGAGGCTGGCCGACACTGTGCAGTCGCGAATCGGCTGGACCGTCGAGACCGCCCGTGTGCTGGCCGAGGGAGAGAAGGTCGAGGACGACTGGCTGGTGCTCGGCCGGGTGATCGAGCCCGACGACCACCTGACCGTACGACGCCTCTGGCTCCGCGGCTCCAGCACCGGACGCCTGGCCCTGATCCTCAACTTCGCTGCCGGCGGCCGCCAACTTGACCCGCTCCCGGCCCGTCCCGGAGAGCTGGTGCCGGCCGTGCTCTCCTACTACCCGGGTGCCCTGCCGATGCGGGCCCTCCTGACCCAGACGGCGCACCGTCTCCCTGCCCCGCGCCCAGGCGGCCTCAACGCCAAACAGGCCCTCGCCTCGTACGTCGAATCGCTGGCAGCCGATCCTTGGAACGAGCGCTGGCCACTGGTGCTCGCGGACGTTCGCCCTGCCCGCAACGGCGATCAGTGGGCCTTCGTCGACAGCGCGGGTGACGCGCTGGAAGTCCTGCCAGGGGTAGACCTCTGGCAGCTGCTCGCTGTCTCCGCAGGCGACCCGATCACCGTCGCCGGCGAGTGGAACCGGGCAGGCTTCAAGCCGATGACCTGCTGGCACGGCGACCGTCCGGTGGTCCTCTCATGAGGGGCTGGGACGGCCTGGTCAGCTCGGCCCTTCTCGGCACCGAGCGCAGACCTGCACGTTTCGACGATCTACCACCGGCGATCCAGGAGCAGTTGGGCGACGGCAACCTCCTCGACGCGGCAGCGCTGGCCACCCTCTACAAGCGAGCCGGCCGTACGCCGCTGGAAGGCCTGACGCCACTACCGTCCACCCACGGCGAGGACCAGCCGCTTCCCAGGCCGGCTGCCATCCGCCGGCTCGCAGCGATGCTCACCGGCTTCCAGACCACTGCTCTGGGTGAATGGCTGCGGGCAGCTGATGCCAAGGGCTGGGGCGTTCCTCCCGAGCACCTCCCCGCTCTGGCCGACTACGCCCGCGGTCGCGCGGAGTACCGGCCGTTGGTGGTCAAAGCCGCGGGGCGCCGGGCGAGCTGGCTGGCGGATCTCAACCCCGACTGGCGCTTCCTCCACGAAGCTGTTGTCGAGGGCAACGATCATTGGACCCACGGCAACTCGACCCAGCGCCGCAGCTGGCTGCGGGCCCGCCGTCAGGCAGATCCGGCCGCAGCACTGGAAGCGCTGCGAGAGGTCTGGCCCACCGAGCCGGCCCCGGCCCGGCTGGACTTCCTCGGCCTGCTGACCGAGAACCTGTCCGCGGCCGACGAGGAGTTCCTGGAGCAAGCCCTCGACGACCGCTCCAAGGAGGTACGCCGGGCCGCGGCCGGCCTGCTTGCGCGGAGTCCCGGGTCGCAGTACGGCGAGCGGATGGCCCAACGCGTCCGATCGCATCTCATCGTGAGCCAAGGCGTGATTGCCGTCGACCTGCCGACCGAAGTCACTCCGGCGATGGAGCGCGACGGCATCGACCCGCAGCCGCAGGACGGAATCGGCAAGCGGGCTTGGTGGTTCCGGCAGCTGGTCGCCGCAGCACCGCTGTCCACCTTCGAGCTGGACGACCTCCAACTCGACGTCGAAGGCTGCTCACCCGAGGTGTTGCAGGTCGCGTGGTCACAGGCAGCCGTCCGCGAAGGCTCGGCCGAGTGGGCCCGGGCGCTGCTGCTCGCGAATGCCAGGACCGGCGGCAGGGTCGCCGAGCTGCTGCGGATCCTGCCACCTGACGAGTGGGTGCCGGCCGTGGAGCTGCTGCGCACCCGCGTCGACATCGCCGATCTGGTCGGCGGGTTGCCGGTTCCGTGGCCGCCGGGGCTCGCCACCAGCATCCTCGACCAGCTGGCGAAGGCCGGCACCGCGCGAACGGCGGCGCGGCTGGCGAGCATCGCGGCGCGCGCCGTACCGGCCGAAGTACTGGACCATCCGATCACCCGCGAACCGACCGGTGAGGAAGACACCTGGCGGCGACGCCTGGTGGAGACGCTGAACTTCCGCCGTGAACTGTACGAGGAGCTGTCATGACCGTCACCCCTGAAGTACTGCGCCCGCACGCCGAGGACGAGTACGCCGTGGAGCTGGCCGCGCTGGCAGCCACCGACGACCGGCTCCGGCCACCCGCGTGGAAGCTGTCACCGGCCGCGGTGGTGACCTACCTGCTGGGCGGCAAGGCGGGTGACGTCGAGATCACCCCCAAGTACGTCGGCCCGCGCCGGCTGGTCGAGGTCGCGGTCGCCACCCTCGCGACGGATCGCGCGTTGCTGCTGCTCGGCGTACCGGGAACGGCGAAGACGTGGGTCAGCGAGCACCTGGCGGCAGCGATCAGCGGGGACTCGACGCTGCTCGTGCAGGGCACCGCCGGCACGGCCGAGGAGTCGATTCGCTACGGCTGGAACTACGCGCAGTTGATCGCCCAGGGCCCGAGTGAGGCAGCGCTCGTGCCCAGCCCGGTGTTCCGGGCGATGGCCGACGCGAAGATCGCCCGGATCGAGGAGCTGACCCGGATGCCGTCCGACGTACAGGACGCGCTGATCACGATCCTGTCCGAGAAGGCGCTGCCGATCTCCGAGCTCGGCACCGAGGTCCAGGCCCGCAAGGGATTCAACGTGATCGCCACCGCCAACGATCGCGACAAGGGCGTCAACGAACTGTCCAGCGCGCTCCGGCGCCGGTTCAACACGGTCGTCCTGCCGCTGCCCGACGACGCCGAGGACGAGGTCGCGATCGTCTCCCGCCGGGTCGCGCAGCTCGGCGCCTCGCTCGAACTGCCGGAGCAGGACGACGCGGTGGAGGAGATCCGCCGGGTCGTCACCGTGTTCCGCGAGCTGCGCTCCGGGCGGACCGAGGACGGCCGGACCGCGGTCAAGTCACCCTCGGGAACGCTGTCGACCGCCGAGGCGATCAGCGTGGTGACCGGTGGGCTCGCGCTGGCGACGCACTTCGGCGACGGCGTACTGCGCTCGAACGACGTGGCCGGCGGCATCCTCGGGGCCGTGGTCAAGGACCCGTCGGCGGATCGCGTGGTCTGGTCGGAGTACCTGGAGACCGTGGTCCGCGAACGCGACGGCTGGGCCGACTTCTACCGGGCCTGCCGGGACATCTCCGGATGACCGTCCACCTTTTCGGCATCAGGCACCACGGCCCCGGGTCCGCCCGGGCGCTCGCGACCGCGCTGGCGGAGCTGCAACCCGACATCGTGCTGATCGAGGGACCGCCCGAGGCCGACAAGGTGGTCGAGCTGGCCGCCTCCGCGCAGATGGTGCCGCCGGTGGCTCTGCTGGCCTATGCGGCCGATGACTCGACCCGCGCCGCGTTCTGGCCGTTCGCGGTGTTCAGTCCGGAATGGCAGGCGATCACGCACGCGCTGGCGAGCGGCGTACCGGTGCGGTTCTGCGACCTGCCCGCGGCGTACCAGTTCGGCAGTTCCGGGCGGGAGGATCGGCGCGGAATGTCGGCCGATCCGCTGGCGACGCTGGCCGCGGCCGGTGGGTACGACGATCCCGAGCGCTGGTGGGACGACGTGATCGAGCATCGGCGCGACGGTGCCGAGCCGTTCACGGTGATCGCGGAGGCGATGACCGAACTGCGCCGCGGTGAGGAGGCGTCCGGGCGGGAGGCGCAGCGCGAGGCCTTTATGCGGACGACGTTGCGCAAGGCAATCAAAGAGGGGTTCGAGCGGATCGCCGTGGTCTGCGGCGCCTGGCATGTCCCTGCCCTGCAAGCGCCGTTGCCACCGGCAACGCACGACCAGCGGATCCTGAAGGGCTTGCCGAAACGCAAGGTCGCCTGTACCTGGGTGCCCTGGACACACGGCCGGCTGGCCACGGCCAGCGGGTACGGCGCCGGCGTCACCTCACCCGGCTGGTACCACCATCTCTTCACCGCGCCCGACCAGATCACCACCCGCTGGCTGACCAAGGTCGCTCACGTACTGCGGGCCGAGGACCTGCCGGTGTCGAGTGCTCACGTCATCGAGGCAGTGCGGCTGGCCGATGCCCTTGCCGCGTTGCGGGAGCGCCCGCTGGCCGGCTTGAGCGAGGTCACCGAGGCGACGCGCGCGGTGATGTGCGGTGGCAACGACGTACTGCTCAACCTGGTGACGCGCGAGGCGGTCGTCGGGGAGTTGCTCGGCGCAGTACCGGCTGAGACTCCGCAAGCACCGGTGGCTGCGGATCTCGCCGCGCAGGCTCGGCGGTTGCGGCTGAAACGGGACGCGGCCGAGCGGGTGGTCGAGCTGGATCTGCGGAAGCCGAACGACCTGGAGAAGTCCCGGCTGCTGCACCGGCTGCGGATCCTCGGCATCGACTGGGGTGTGCCGACCGCCGATGAACGCCGGAACCAGGGCACCTTCCGGGAGAGCTGGAAGCTCGCCTGGGATCCCGGGCTGGAGGTCGACCTGGTGGCTGCCGGTGCCCACGGGACGACCGTGCTCGGCGCGGCGACGACGACGATGCTCAAGGCGGCCGAGGACTCCGCCACCCTCGCCGAGATCACCTTTGCGCTGGAACGCTCGCTGCTGGCCGATCTCGCCGAGGCGTTGCCGACCTTGTTGCAGGGCGTCGACACCCGGGCCGCCAAGGACGCGGACGTCGGGCATCTGATGGCGGCGCTGCCCGCTCTCGCGCGTTCCGCCAGGTACGGCGATGTGCGCGGCTCGTCCGCAGAAGGACTCGGTCTGGTGGCCGGACGCATGGTGTCGCGGGTGTGCGCCGGTCTCGCCCGCACCGTTCACGGTCTCGACCCGGAGGCGGCTGCTTCGGTGCTCGAGCTGATCGACGGCGTGCAGGATGCGACGGCCTTGCTGGCCGAGCCCGCGCGGCTCGAGTGGCTCAACACGCTGCAGGGCTTGAGCGATCGGCCGTCCGTGCCGCCGGTGATCGCGGGCCGTCTGACCCGTTTGATGCTCGACACGTCACGGCTGGAGGCTGCCGAGGTGGCGCTCCGGCTGGGACGGGCCCTCTCTCCCGGTACGCCGACCGCCGACGCCGCGGGGTACGTCGAAGGCTTCCTGGCCGGCGGCGGACTCCTGCTGGTGCACGACGAACGGCTGCTGACTCTCGTCGACGCCTGGCTGGCCGCGATCCCCGACGAGGCGTTCCTGGAGGCGCTACCCCTGCTCCGCCGAACGTTCGGAACCTTTGCCTCGCCGGAGCGACGGTCGATCGGTGAGCGGGCCCGAGCGCTGGACGATCCAGCCGCCGCGGTCCTTGCCGATGACAACGAACTCGACCAGCTGCTGGCCGCCTCGGTCCTGCCGGTCGTCAAGCTTCTGCTGGGGGTGTGACGATGCCCGACGACGAACGCCTGCGGCGCTGGCGGATGGTGCTCGGCAGTGAAGCCGACCCCGAGACCGGTACGGCGCTGTCTGCTGCCGATCGCTCTGTCGACGCGGCGCTCGCGGCCCTGTACGACGCCGAGCGGGGTGAGCCCGGCACCAAGCGATCGGCCGGCCTGGGCTCGTCGGCGCCCCGGGTGGCGCGCTGGCTCGGCGACATCAGGCAGTACTTCCCGAGCACGGTCGTCCAGGTCATGCAGCGGGATGCGGTCGAGCGGCTGGGCATCACCCGGATGCTGATGGAGCCCGAGCTGCTGAACGCCGTCGAACCCGACGTCCACCTGGTCAGCACCTTGCTCGCGCTGAACGAGGTGATGCCCGAGGAAACCAAGCAGACCGCCCGCGAGGTGGTCGGCCGGGTGGTGGCCGAGCTGGAGGCCCGCCTGGCCGAGCGCACCCGCGCCGCGGTGAGCGGGGCCCTGAACCGAGCGGGTCGCACCGGCCGGCCGCGGCACTCCGACATCGACTGGGACCGCACGATCCGCGCCAACCTGAAGCACTTCTCGCCGGCCCTGGGCACGATCGTGCCGGACCGTCTGGTCGGCTACGCCCGCCGCAATCACGCCGTCCAGCGCGACGTCGTCCTGGCGATCGACCAGTCCGGCTCGATGGCCGAGTCCGTCGTCTACGCCGGCCTGTTCGGCGCCGTCCTCGGATCGATGCGCGCCCTGCGGACCAGCCTCGTCGTCTTCGACACCGCTGTCGTCGACCTCACCGACGAGCTGGACGACCCGGTGGACGTCCTGTTCGGCACCCAGCTCGGCGGCGGCACCGACATCAACCGCGCCGTCGCCTACTGCGAACAGCTGATCACCCGGCCGGGCGAGACGGTGATGGTGCTGATCAGCGATCTCTACGAGGGCGGCATCCGCGAGGAACTCCTGCGCCGGGCCCGCCACCTGGTCGAGTCCGGGGTCCAGCTGATCGCGCTGCTCGCGCTGTCCGACTCGGGCACTCCGTCGTACGACGCGGAGAACGCGGCCGCGCTGGCCGACCTCGGAGTCCCCACCTTCGCCTGTACGCCGGAGCTGTTCCCCGACCTGATGGCGGCGGCGATCCGTCGCGACGACATCTCGGCGTGGGCCGCGGCCAATGTGGCGGGTGATTGACTGATCCCATGCGGATCGTCACGATGAACGCGTTCTGGCCCGGCTACGCCAATATCGCGGGCTGGGCCGAGGAGCACGGCCACGAGATCGTGCTGGTGGTGACGCCGCCGGCCGGGGCCGGCGATCGGTACGACGCCGCCGCGAAGCCGTTCCTGCTGGAGCTGCCGCGCACGGCCGACGTACTGGTGACCGGCAAGCTCCGCACCGTGGCGGCCGCCGCCATCGCGGCACTGGAGCCGGATCTGGTGATCTCGGCCGCCTTCCCGCGGCTGATCCCGGCGGAGATCCTGAAGATCCCGGTGTACGGCGCTGTGAACCTGCACCCGTCACCGCTCCCGGCCGGTCGCGGGCCGAACCCGGTCCGGCTGGTCTACGAGGGTGCGACCACGGTCGGAGCGACGCTGCACCGGACCGAGGCGGAGTTCGACACCGGCGCGATCCTCAGTCAGCGCGAGCGGCCGCTGCCGGCCGACCTGGCCGGACCGGCGATTTTCCAGGCCTGGCGCGAGATGCTGCGTGAAGTACTGGTGGAGGGAGCCGCCCGGGCGTTCGCCGGGGAGCAGGGATCGCCGCAGGATCCCGCGCTGGCCTCGGAAGCGCCGATGTTCACGCCGGAGGAACAGGTGCTCCGGCTGACCGATCCGGGCGCGGTCCTGGTCCGGAAGTCGGCGGCGCTGAACGTGCTGGAGGCCAAGACCAGGGTGATCGTGGCCGGAATCAAGCAGCCGATCCGCCTCGTCGAGCTGGTCTCGGCGGGCGAACGGACGCCCCAGCCCGGCGAGGTCGTCGGCTACCACACCGACGGCTGGACGGTCCGCTCCGGCGACGGCGTCGTCCGCCTGTACCGGAGCTGACCGGGAATGGAACCACCGCTCCGGCAAGTTGGTCATGATGAGTGACTGTCAAGATGTATGACGGAGTTGAGCTGAGATGAGCACGATCGAACTGACCCGCTTCAAGGTCGCCGCCGACCACGAGGCCGAACTGCTGGCCGCCCGCCCGGAGATGCTGGCGGACTTCGCCGCGGACCGCGCCGGTTTCCTCGCGGCCCAGCTGGTCCGATTGCCGGCCGGCGAGTGGCTGGACATCGTCGAGTGGGAGAGCCCGGAAGACTTCGCCGCGTCCCGCGAGAAGGGTGGCAACCTGCCCGGCATCGCCCGCTTCTTCGCCGCGATCGAATCCCTGGTCAGCGCCGAAGAAGGGACCGTCGCCGCGGTTCAGAAAGCGTCTCGGTAGGCAGCCCAGAATCGCTCCGGAATCTCGTGCTCCAGCAGGGCAACGAGTTCGGACACTTCCGCCGCGCTCCGGGCCCCGACCACCACCGCCGGTATCGCGGGGTCGCCGAGCGGGAACTGAAGAGCGGCGGCCAGCAGCGGTACGTCGTACCGGTCGGCCAGCTCGCGGAGCGCCCTGATCCGGGCGGCGAGAGCGGCCGGCACTGTGCCGTACCCGTGTGGTGCGCCGTCGGAAGCATCCGCGAGCACACCACCCTGGAAGACTCCTGCCGCCAGAACCGCGACCCCCAGCGAGCGGCAGAGCGGCAGCAGCTCCTCGGCTCCCGACCGGTCGAGCAAGGTGTAGCGTCCGGCCAGCAGAATGCAGTCCGGCCCCGCCGGACCCACCTCCCGCAGGAAGCGTGCGGCGACGTCGGCGTGGTTGACCCCGAGCGAGATCGCCCTGATCGTCCCGCGCATCCGGAGCTCTTGCAACGCCCGGAGGGCCTCGGTGGAGGCGGTGGCGAAGTCGAGATCAGGGTCGTGGATGTGCAGGATGTCGAGATGGTCGATCCCCAGCCGTCCGAGACTGTCCTCCAGCGAGCGGATGACGGCGCTGTAGGAGTAGTCGAGCCGGGGTCCCAGACCGGCCGGTGGCTCGGCCCAGATCGGCTGGGTGTCCGGGCCGCCCGGCTCGATCAGCCGGCCGACCTTGCTGCAGAGAACGAACTCCTCCCGCGGTCTCCCGCGCAGCGCCAGCCCGGCGCGCTGCTCCGACAGCCCGTAGCCGTAGACCGGTGCGGTGTCGAACAGCCGGACGCCGAGCTCCCAGGCACGGTCGATCGTCGCGACGGCCTCCGACTCCGGGACGGCCGCGAACATCCCGCCGATCGAGGCGAGCCCGAGACCCAGCCGACTGATCCGCAACCCCGTACGCCCCAGCTCCACAGTGTCCATGAACCAACACAGTAGAGGCCGCCGGTGTCGTCAACCGGAGTCCCAGCGGCCGGCGACAAAGTTGATGCTCGACGATTCAGTACCAAAAAGTTGCTCAGGGCAACGGTCTTGGTCGAGGCGTTACCCAGCAGCATCGCACCGGCGGCTGCGGCTCTCGCCAAAAGGTTGGCGCTGCTGGAGACTGTTCGAGCAGAACCACAGAAGATGTTGGGGAGGCACCACCGATGGGCGAGGTCGCGGAGCGGTACCGGCGGCGGGCGGAGGCGTTCGAGCAGAAGATCGCCGGCGTGCGGCCGGAACAGTGGGGGAACCAGTCGCCGTGTGACAAATGGTCGGCGCGGGACGTCGTGGACCACATCGTGGCGATGCACGGTTACCTGCTGAGGCCGGTGGGCCGGACCGTGCCGCCGGACGAGGATCCGCTGCCGGCGTTCCGGAACGCACGGGCGGCGGTGGAGCAGGTGCTGGCCGCCCCGGACCTGGCCGGCCAGGAGTGCGACACCCCGGCAGGGCGAATGACGGTCGAGGAGCAGATCGACCAGGTCGTCAGTGACGATCTGGTGCTGCACGGCTGGGATCTGGCCCGCGCGACCGGCCAGGACGAGACGATGGACCCGGTCGACGTCGAGCGGCTGTGGGCGAGCAACTCGGCGATCCCGGCGGAGGTGATCGAGCGGTACCGGACCCCCGGCGCCTTCGGGCCCGGGATCGAGGTCTTCGGCCCGGAGGTCGTGGTGCCGGCGGACGCACCGCTGCAAGCCAGGCTGCTCGGTTTCATCGGCAGGCACCCCTGAGCGGCAGCCGGCCGGAGCAGTAGCTAGAGCGGCAGCCGCAGAGGGGCGTAGTACGTGGCGGGGTCGGAGGCATTGGGGAGGCTGCTGAGGGCGGGGGCCAGCGCATCCGGGCTGCTGACCAGAGCGGAGTCGCCGCGATCGATGGCCGGGGTCAGGTATTCGTGGCCGGGCAGCTTCGCGACAGCGGTCCGGCAGCCCAGCACCATGCCCTCGAAGAGCGCGGTGGTGGAGACCCCGACCTGGTACGTCGCGGCGGCCAGCACCGCCAAGGTGTTGCCGGCTGCCAACCGGACACCGGCAGGCGCGACATAGTCCGTACTGCGCTCGCTCGGGTGCAGCTGGAAGGCCACGTCGAGGTCCGGCCGAGCGGCAGCCAGTGCCGCGGCGTAGCCGAGAAGCGCCGGGCCGGTGGTGCCTTGCGACAGGAAGACGACCGACCGAGGGTCTTTGGCCGCCACCTCGGCCGGCGACAGCGGTGAGATGAACGAGGCGCCGACCACCGACGCCTTCATCCCGGCCGGCAACTCGGCGACATCGGTCCAGTACGAGCCGAAGCACCAGAGTTCGTCGGGCTGGTCCGGGACATCAGGACGGCCCGGATAGCTGTAGCCCAGGTGGTACGGGCTGATCACGCCGTGCTGGAGCTCCACGACCCGGATGCCGAGATCGCGGGCGGCCCCGACGAGGTGCTGGTGGAAATAGGCGACCACGACGTACACGGTCTTGATCCGCCGCCGCCTCAGCAACGCCCGGTAGACCGCGCGGAGCCGGGCGTGCTTCGGCACCTCTCGCGCGACGAGCGCCGCGATCGGCACCCGCACCCCGGTCGCTGCCTCCAGGGCCGCGGTGATCTCCTCGCAGCGCGCGTGCGCCTTGCGGCTGCGGACAGCCCCGGCCGCGGAGGTGAAGAAGTCCAGGTTGCGGCTGTCGGGCAGCGGGGTGCCGTTGATACCCGAGTCCAGCACCAGGGCCGAACTGCCGAGTGCCGCGCGCAGCGAGTCGGTGTAGACCTCGACGCCACCGGGCTTGCGCGGATGCGGGACCACCAGCGAGTCGAACGAGCCGCGGGCCAGGAACGGGTTGCGGGTGACGGTGCCGGCGACGTGCTTGCCGACGAGCCGGGCCTGGTCGGCACGGGTCCGGCGTACCGGGTGGGGGTCGCCGTGCAGGCCGCCGCGGCGGGTCAGTTCATGGAAGACGCGCATCCGGATGATCGGCCACGGACGGACCCCGTCGATCTGCCAGGCCGGCAGGTCCAGCTCCCGCTCCACCTTCCAGACCGCTTCGCACAGCGTCCTCACGGTCAGGATGGTGCCGCTCCCGGTACTCGTCATGGTTGATCCCTACTATCCCCGCGAGGCTCCCGATACCGGAGAAGAACCGGCGGACCGCCTTCAGCAGGTAGGACCTCCGGAACAGCACCAGGCCGCCGAGGCCGAAGGCCAGCGCCGACACGATCCGGGCCAAAGAATAGGCCAGTACCAGGACGTAACCACGCACCCCCGGCCGGATCAGCAGCCGGCTGATGGTGTCACCGCTGCCCGAGCGGAAGGCCCGCCGGACCAGCCACGACAGCGTCGTCCGTGAAGCCGGCACGTGCTCGTGGATCTGCGCCTCCTCGCACCAGACGATCCGGTAGCCGGCCCGGTGCACGCGCAGGAAGAAGTGCAGGTCGCTGGAGCCGGTGTAGCGGAAGGCGGGGTGGAAGCTGGGCGTCACCGAGTGGAAGACGTGCTGCGCGACCAGGGTGTTGTTCGTGTAGGCCTTGTTCCGGCTGTCGCCGGTGGCGTGCCGTCCGGTCGAGTCGTGGACGTCGCTGTGCTGGTTCCAGGCCGGGGCGCCGGGCGGCAGGATGCCCCGGACCGGCCCGGTGACGACGTCGGCGCCGGACGAGCGCCAGGCCCGCAGCAGCGTGCACAGCCAGCCGGGCGGAGCGACCTCGTCGTCGTCCACGAAGATCAGCGCGTCGTCGTCCCAGGCGAGCAGCACCGACTTCTCCCGGGCGAACGGGATCCCCGGCTCGGGCTCGGCCGCGGCCTCGACCGGAAACCGGGACTCCTTGGCCGCGCGCTGGATCACGTCGGTCGCGCTGCCCTCGTCGTCGTTGTCGACCACGATGATCCGGACCGCGAAATCCTCCTCGGCCGGAAGTTCCTGGGCCAGCAGACTGTCGAGCAGCGCCGCGAGCAGGGCGGGTCGCCGAAAGGTGATGACGGCGATCGCGACCCTGGTACTCATGGAGGCCGACAATATCTGTAGACCCGGTCCGCGCGTGAGGTCGCCCGTGAGTCGGGCGCCGGGAGAAATGTGCTGGTGACGAAGCGATCCGGATTCCTGTACCTATAGGTGGGTACAGTTGCGCGGTGGAGACGGTCGAACGGTTGATCCGCAGTACTCAGGAACTGCTCTGGGAGCGGGGTTATGTCGGCACCAGCCCGAAGGCGATCCAGCGGGCCGCGGACGCCGGCCAGGGCAGCATGTACCACCACTTCAGCGGCAAGGCCCAGCTCGCCCAGGCGGCCATCGAGCGATCCGGCAGCGAGTTGCGCGCGGCCGCCGAGGAGCAGTTGAGCGGCGCCGGCCCGGCGACCGAACGGATCGCCGGCTACCTGCGCCGCGATCGGGAGGTGCTCAAGGGCTGCCGGATGGGCCGGCTGACCGCCGATCCCGACGTGCTGGCCGACCCGGTACTCCGGGCGCCGGTGGCCGAGACCCTCGGCTGGCTCCGCACCCGGCTGGCCGAGGTCATTGCCGACGGCAAGGAGTCCGGCGAGTACCCGGCCGGCCTCGATCCGGACCGGACTGCGGCGACCGTCGCCGCCGTACTGCAGGGTGGTTACGTACTGGCCCGCGCGGCCGGCTCCGACGAGCCGTTCGAGCTGGCAGTCGAAGGCCTGATCGAGCTGCTCGAGGGAGTTGCCGCATGAGAATCGGTGCAGTCTTTCCGCAGCTCGAGATCGGCGCGGATCCAGAGGTGGTCCGGCACTGGACCCAGACGGTGGAAGCGGCCGGCTACACCCATGCCCTCGCCTACGACCACGTGCTCGGCGCCGATCCGGCCAACCGGCCTGGCTGGCAGGGCTACACCGACAAGTCGCTCTTCCACGAGGTCTTCGTGCTGTTCGGCTTCATGGCCGCCATCACCACTTCTCTGGAGCTCGTCACCGGTGTCCTGGTCCTGCCGCAGCGGCAGACCGCGCTGGTCGCGAAGCAGGCGGCCGAGGTCGACGTGCTGAGCGGCGGCCGGCTGCGGCTGGGCGTGGGGATCGGCTGGAACCAGGTCGAGTACCAGGCGCTCGGCGTACCGTTCGAGCAGCGCGGCGCGCGGTTGACCGAACAGGTCGGCCTGCTGCGCGAGCTGTGGGCCGATCCGGTCGTCTCGGCCGAAGGCCGCTTCCACGAGGTGGTCGAGGCGGGACTCAACCCGCTGCCGCCGCGGCGACGGATCCCGATCTGGTTCGGTGGCACCGCGGACGCCGTACTGCGCCGTACCGGCCGGATCGGTGACGGCTGGATGCCGCAGAGCGGGCCGGACGCCGAAGCCCGCCGGCAGGTCGAGCTGGTCCGGGCCAGTGCGGTCGAGGCGGGCCGCGATCCGGCCGAGATCGGGTTCGAGGCACGGCTCACGCTGGGCAGGGTGCCGGAGAAGGAGTGGCCGGCCTTCGTCGCGGGCTGGCGGGAGCTGGGCGCCACCCATCTGGGAGTGAATACGATGAACATGGGTCTCGCCGGGCCCGAGGACCATGCCGCCGTACTGCGTGACGTCCTGCCGCTGCTGCAGGACAGTTGAGGAGAGTTTGCCTGTGTCGGTAGAAGTCACCGGACCGAAGCACGACCGGTACGACGAGATCCTGAGCGAGCGGGCCCTGGAACTCATCGGGCTGCTGCACCGGGAGCTGAACCCGCGCCGGCTGGAGCTGCTGGAGCGGCGCCGGACCCGGGTGCAGGAGATCGCGGACGGCGGTTCGCTCGGCTTCCTCGCCGAGACCTCGGCCGTGCGGGAGGATCCGGACTGGCGAGTGGCCGATCCGGCGCCCGGCCTGGTCGACCGGCGGGTCGAGATCACCGGTCCGACCGACCGGAAGATGACGATCAACGCGCTCAACTCCGGCGCGAAGGTCTGGCTGGCCGACCAGGAGGACGCGAACACGCCGACCTGGGAGAACGTGGTCGGCGGCCAGCTCAACCTGCTCGACGCGGTCACCCGCACCATCGACTTCACCAGCGACGCGGGCAAGACCTACGCGCTGAAGCCGGACGACGAGCTGGCCACCATCGTGGTCCGGCCGCGTGGCTGGCACCTGCCGGAGAAACACCTGCTGGTCGACGGCGAGCGAACCTCGGGGTCGCTGGTCGACTTCGCGCTCTACCTGGTCGCCTGTGGACAACTCCAGCTCGACCGCGGTCAGGGCCCGTACTTCTACCTGCCGAAGATGGAGTCGCACCTCGAGGCGCGGCTGTGGAACGACGCGTTCGTACTGGCCCAGGACTTCCTCGGGCTGCCGCGCGGCACGATCCGCGCCACCGTGCTGATCGAGACCTATCCGGCCGCCTTCGAGATGGCGGAGATCCTGTACGAGCTGCGGGAGCACTCGGCCGGGCTGAACGCGGGCCGCTGGGACTTCATGTTCAGCGTGATCAAGACCTACCGGACCCGCGGTACCGACTTCCAGCTGCCCGACCGGAACTCGGTCACCATGACGGTGCCGTTCATGCGCGCCTACACCGAGCTGCTCGTCCGGACCTGCCACCAGCGCGGCGCGCACGCGATCGGCGGGATGGCGGCGTTCATCCCGAGCAAGGACCCGGCGGTCAACGAGCAGGCGTTCGCCAAGGTCGAGGCCGACAAGACCCGTGAGGCCGGCGACGGTTTCGACGGGTCGTGGGTCGCGCACCCCGGCATGGTCGACATCTGCAAGACCGTCTTCAGCGCGGTCCTGGGCGATCGTCCGAACCAGCTCGACGTACTGCGAAGCGACGTGCAGGTGACCGCCGAGCAGTTGCTCGACGTGGTGTCGACGCCCGGTGAGGTGACCGAGGCCGGGCTGCGCAACAACATCAGCGTCGCGATCCAGTACCTCGCGGCCTGGCTGGAGGGCACCGGCGCGGTCGGCATCTTCAACCTGATGGAGGACGCGGCGACCGCCGAGATCTCGCGCTCCCAGATCTGGCAGTGGCGGCACAACGGCGTCGTCCTGGACACCGGCGCGGTCGTCACCACGGAGCTGGTGACCGGCCTGGCCGACGAGGAGATCGCGAAGCTCGACGGCGACCCGGCCGGCTACGCGACCGCCCGCGAGACCTTCCTCGCGGTCGCCCTGGCCGACGAGTACGTCGACTTCCTCACCCTCCCGGCGTACGAGCGCTTCGACTGAGCGGCGGTGGAGGTCGCCGGCGGTCAGACGCCGGTGGCCTGCACCACCTGCGGCTGCTCGACGGGACTCCTGGCGCTGTCCAGCCGGTCGGCGAGCTTGAGCCAGATGACACCGGCGATGATCAAGCCGAGCCACAGGGACTGGACCAGGGTCAGGCGTTCGTCGAAGAAGACGGGACCCAGCGCCGCTGCTCCGGCCGCCCCGATCCCTGCCCAGACGGCGTAGCCGATGCCGACCTCGATGGTGCGCAGCGCGGCGCTCAGCGCCCACAAGGTCAGCAGGAAGAAGACGACGGCGACCACTGACCAGGTCAGCCGGGTGAAGCCGTGGCTTCCGCCGACCGAGAGTGCGTAGCCGATCTCGAAGACGCCGGCCAGCAGGAGCATCAGCCAGGAGCGGGCCGCGGAGGGGGTGGTCGAGGACATCTGGAGTTTCCTTTCGAGAGGTTCGAGGACTGGGCGGGTGCGGGCAGGCGTCAGGCTGCGCCGCTGAGCTGGAGACCGACCACCCCGGCGATGATCGCCGCGACACCGAGTCCCTTGCGCCAACTGAGGCGCTGACCGAACAGCCAGACGCCGAGCAGCGTGATGCCGACCCCGGAGACCGAGGTCCACAGCGCGTAACCGACGCCCACGTCGAAGGTCAGCAGGGCCCGGCTGAGGAAGTAGGTGCCGAAGGCGCCGCTGACCAGCGTCACGATCGTCCAGCGGCGGTTGGTGAAACCTTCGGCCTTGCCGGCCGCGATCGCGACGACGACTTCGAAGACGACGGCGACGCCGAGATGGAGCCAGTGCATGAGGTGCCTCTCGATCGTTCATGAAGTTGCATGTGCATGCAAGTACTGCAGTGAACCATATCTCCTGAGGCGCGCTGAAGGGAACAGTAGAACTTTGCATGAGCATGTAATCTTGGTCGGAGAGTCGATGACAGGAGACCGGTCGCCATGGCACCTTCGCCCCTTGCGCCGCCGCGGGCGTCCGATCGCAGTGCCTGGGATCGGGTCCTGATGCTGCACGCCCGCGTGGAGCGCGAACTGGCCGCCGCGCTCCAGGGCCGGCACGGGATCGGTCTGTCCGAGTACCGCTCTCTGGAGCAGCTCGCCCACTCCGAGAGCAGCGAGCTGCGGATGCAGGACCTCGCCGACAAGGTAGGCCTCGGGCAGTCGTCGGTCACTCGGCTGGTCGGCCGGCTGGAGGCGGCAGGCTTCGCCTACAAGGATCTCTGCCCGTCGGACAAGCGGGGTGTCTACGCGGTGATCACGGACCAGGGGCGGGAGCGCTACCAGTCGGCGCGCGCGACGTACGCGGAGGTTCTCTCGTCCGCGTTGAACGTCTTCGCCGCCGACCCGGAGCTCGGCCCTACGGTCCAGGCTCTGCGTGTGCCACAGAACTGAGGCCTAGTCCGGCCAGGTGTAGCTGCCCGACGGGACGACCAGGGTCGGTACGGGCGTGTGTCGCAGGATCTTCGTCGCGGTCGAGCCCAGGAAGACGCGGGCCAGCGGGCCGAGGCGGCTGGAGCCCAGGACGAGGAGATCGTCGGGGGTCCAGGGGATCGCGGTCAGCGCGCCCGCCCAGCCCCGGCCGCGGGCGACCGCCGTCTCGACGTCGGTGACGCCGTGGTTCCGGCAGAACTCCACGGCGTCCTCATGCAGCTCGACCGCTTGCTCGGCCCACTGGGCGGCGACCAGGTCCTCGGCGTCGAGGCCGCCCTCGGGTGGGTACATGGTGTCCGCGCGCGGCACGAAGGTCGCCACGCGCAGGTGTCCGGCGTACCGCTTGACCAGTGCGCAGGCCGCGGCGAGAGCCTCACGAGACTGATCGGTGCCCGCGTAGGCGCAGGTCAGTGAGCCGAAGGTGGCGAGCGGATCACCGCCGTAGCCCTGCGGTGCAAGGAGAATCGGGACCGGCGACGAGTGCAGCAGTCGTGAGCTGACGCTGCCGACCAGCAAGGAGCCTTCGGTGGCGGCACGGGCCGACCCGAGCACCAGCAGGTCGACGTCCGGCTCGCTGGCCACCCGCACCAGGCCGTCAGCCACCGAGGACGACGCGATCCGGCGAAACTCGAGGGCGTCCGGATCACCCTGGGACAAGGCGTCGACCGCGACCCGCCGGGCCTGCTCGGCAACGGAGTCGAGCCATTGGCGGTACTCGAGATCGACGCGCTCCGTGCCGGGCTCGGAGCCGGCCGGCAGGACGGCGGCCACGACCAGTTCGGCTCCCGTCGTACGCCGAAGAGTGGCGCCGAGTTCGAGTGCCTCGGGGGTGTCGTCACCGCCGCGGTAGGCGACCACGGCTTTCACTGGCCGGCACTTTCGCCACGATCGGCCAGGACGGAGTGTTTGCGGCTGTAGAGGAAGTAGATAGTGAGCGCGAGAACCAGCCAGAGGGCGACCGAGATCCAGGTGACGGCGGCGATCGTGCTGGCGGCGTACGCGCAGGCGACGATCGAGAGGATCGGGATCACCGGGCCGAACGGCAACCGGAAGCCACGTTTCAGGTCGGGCCGGGTCCGGCGCAGGATGATCACCGTCGCGGAGACCACCATGAAGGCGGCCAGGGTGCCGATGCTGACCAGGTCGAACAGCTTGTCGATCGGTACGAGCGCGGCCAGGATCGCGATGAAGGCGCTGGTGACGAGCACGTTCCGGTTCGGCGAGAGGGTGCTCCGGTTCACCTCCTTGAACAACGGCGGCAGCATCCCGTCGCGGCCCATCGCGAACAGGATCCGGGTCTGGCCGTAGATGGTGATCAGGGTGACCGAGAAGATCGAGACGACCGCGCCGACGGCGATGATGATGCCGGGCAGCGCGACCCCGGTGACGTCGTTCAGGATCGCTTCGAGGCCGGCGTCCTGTCCCTCGAACCTCGACCTCGGCTGGGCGCCGACGGCGGCGAAGGCGACCAGCAGGTAGAAGACCGTCACGATCGCGACGGCGCCGAAGACCGCCCGCGGGATGGTCCGGCCGGGGTCCTTGACCTCCTCGCCGGCGGTGGAGACCGCGTCGATGCCGAGGAAGGTGAAGAAGATCGCCGGGATCGCGGCGGAGACGCCGCTGATCCCCTCCGGCGCGAACGGCCGGAGGTTGCCCGACTCGAACCAGGTCAGCGCGATCACCACGAACAGCGCCAGCACGCAGAGCTTGATCACCACCATGATCGCGTTCGCGCGGGCCGACTCCTTTGCACCGCGCAACAGCAACAGGCAGCACAGACCCACCAGGACGACCGCGGGCAGGTTGACGATGCCGGGGTCCTCCGCGAGCAGGCCGGCGCTCAGGGAGGCGGGGATCTGGAAGCCGAAGACGTCGTCGAGCAGCGCGTTGAAGTACTCCGCCCAGCCGACCGAGGTGGCAGCGGCGGCCACGCCGTACTCGAGGATCAGGCACCAGCCGACGATGTACGCCGGCAGCTCGCCCAGCGAGGCGAACGAGTACGAGTAGGCGGAGCCGGAGACCGGGATGGTCGAGGCGACCTCGGCGTAGCACAGCGCGGTCAGCGCGGCGATCACCCCGACCAGCAGGAAGGTGATCATCACCGCCGGGCCGGCCTCGGGCACCGTTACCGCGAGGACGAAGAAGATGCCGGTACCGATGGTGGCGCCGACGCCGAACATCATCAGCTGGAAGGTGCCCATCGTGCGCTGCAGGTGCTCGGACCCATGCTCGCCGCGACTGGCGGCGAGCATGTCGTCGATGCTCTTCTTGCGCAGCAGCGGATGCGTGGCTGACGGCGGACGAGTGGCTCGGTTCATGCTGACCTCCGACCGGATCGGTCGGGTCAGCGTGACACTCCGTGTCCGCCGTGTACAGCTCCCACTCTGGTCAGGAGCGTTTCCAGAACTGCCGCTTCGGTACTGCGTCCGCGGGAGCCGGGTGTGCGTCGTCAGCCGGCCCGCCTGTGGTCGGCGTGGTGCCGGCGAACTCGTCGAGCACCCGCAGCGCTCGCTCCCACAACGCGTCTAGCTCGGCTTCGACTACCGCCGTCGAACTGTCGAGCGCGGCCAGCTCGGTGATCAGCTGACGCAGCGCCTCCGCTTCTGAGCCAGTGGTGCGGAGGAGCGCGTCGAGGCGGCTGGCCAGATCGGACAGGATGATCCGCCGCTGCAGCAGCGTCGGCGTACCGGCGGTGCGGAGCAGTTGTGCCTCGGCAGCGGCTTGTGCGCGAGCTTCGGTCAGCGGGTCGTGGGCTGACTGCAGCTCCTCCGAGAAGCCGGCCGGAGCGCTGTGCATCGCGCTGCGGCTCATGGCGTTGAGGCCCGGGCGGAGTCGCGCCGAGCTTCGTGGGAGCGGCCGGCCGGCGCCACCCGCTGCGGCAGCGGGGAAGGCGGCATCAGATGCCGCCTGGGCACCGCCGGGAGCGGCAGCGAAAGCGGCAGGCATGGCGAGGGCGTGGTGATCCCAACCGGACGGCAACTCGACCGGCTGCGTTACTTGATGCCTTGGGCCACCATCGTTGACGACTCGCGAATCCACGGCGACCAGGGCGGTGAAGCGGCAGAGCACCTGGTGACGCAACGACACCGCGACGATCCGCTGCTCCAGTTCTTGCACATCGCCGGCAGCGGTGGAGTAGCGGTCCTCCAAGTCACGCAGGTGGCCGCGTGCCCAGACTGCGCTTGCCGCGGTGCTCTCCGACTGGGCGGCAGGCACCTCGGCATGCCACTCGTCGCCTGACGCGGTGATGCCGCGCAGAGTGGCAGTGGCATTGTCGGCCCGACCGCGATAGCGCCCGCGCAGTACGAGGGGGACGCCGGCGAATGCGTTCGGCGTACGGGCCGGGCTGATCGAGTCGGTCAGCAAGGTCAGGCCGTCGGCCGACAGCTCGAGGCCGGTCAGCAGCGGCGTACCGATCCGGAGGTGGATGCGGTCCAGTGCCTCGTCGAGGCGGTCCTCGCTCTCGACCAGTTCGCAACGGCCGCCGCCGAGGCCGGCCAGGCGACTGAGGAATCCCGCGTTCACTGCGCGGTCGATGCCGACGGTGTGGATGCGTACGCCGGTCAGTGGGCCGGCGAGTTCGGAGAGGAGCTGGTCCTCGTTGCCGACCTGACCATCGGTGACCAGGACGACCACGCGGTCGCGCTCGCCGCCGTCGCTGAGCAGGGTGGCGGCTTCGCGCAGCGGTGCGAGCATCTCGGTGCCGCCGCGTGCGGTCAGGCCGGCCAGGTGCTCGACCGCCCGGAAACGATGGCGATCGGTGCCCGCGGACAAGCCTTCGGGCAAGCCGGCCGGGCGCTCCACGAAGGTGTCGAAGCTGAGGACGGCGAAACGATCGGCCGGGGTCAGGGTGTCGACGATCCGCGCGGCTGCCCGGCGGGCGGCGATCATCTTCCAGCCGCTCATGCTGCCGGAGCGGTCCAGCACCAGCACGACGTCGCGGGCGCGCGGTGGGGTGGTTCCGAGGGGCGGCAGGATGGTCAGCTCGAAGGTGCCTTCGCCGCTGTCGTTGCTTTGAGCAACGTTCGTCTGAGTGGCCTGATTGATCGGGTCCGGGTGGAGGGTGAAGGCGGTCGCGGTTGCCTCGGCTTCGCCGTACGCGAGTCTAAGGATGAAGTCGCGGTCCACTCGCTCACCCGGCTCGATCGCGACGGTGGTGCCGTGATCGCCTTGCTGAGTAGCGATCGCGTGCAGGCTGGAGCGGATTCCCTGCAGCGGAAGGCCGGAGGGGTCGAGGTCGGCGGTGATGCTCAACCTGACGGGGTTGGGGAAACCAGGGAGCAGGATCGGCGGGGTGATGCGAGAGGCGTCCGGTACTGCGTCCGTGTCCGGTACGACGCCGTCGCCGACGCTGGGGCCGGTCAATGGGTGGCCTGGGATGTACCGCGGGGCGACCACCAACGGCAGCCGGTACGTCGCTTCGCCGTCCTCGTACGGGAGCGGCATGACGAGAGTGAGCTGGATCGTCACGAGCTCGCCGGGGAGGATGTTGCCGACTCGAAGGGTGAAGACGTCGGGCCGTTCCTCTTCGGCGATCGACGCTCGCTGGCCGGCCGCAAGTGCGTTGTCGTAGGTCTCGCGGGCCTGAGCGCGTTCTTGCAGCTCGGCCTCGACCGTGCGGCCGTCGGCGGTCATCCGGAGCGTGGTGACGGCGGCGCGGGGTGGGAGCGGGAAGATGTAGGTCGCTTCCAGCGGTACGTCGTACGGGTTGCGGAAGTCCTGGGTGAGCACGGTGCCCGCGACCAGGCCGGTGATGGTGGCGTGGGCGTCGATGCGTTCCAGCGGGAGGTTGCCGCGTTCGGTGCTCAGGGCACCGAGACCGGCGTCGTCGCTGAGGTCGGGGCGGTCGCCGGATTCGAGGGCGGGCAGAACGGTCATCTCTCGTCTCCTGACGATCGGGTGACAAGCCCCTGGCGGGTCAGCTCCGCGAGCAGCGGGGCTGCGGCGGCGGCCAGGCGGGCAGGGTCGGCGACGGGGCCGGGGTGGTCGAGCACGACGGTCACGCCGGTGGTCAGCCGAATGGCGGCGACCAGAGCGGCTGACGCGTCCGTTGCTGGTGCCGCTTCGCGCGGCGAGGCGGCGGCGGATGGTTGGTGTTGGTGGTCGGCCCAGAAACGGGAACGAGCCGACTGACGCGACCCGGCGAAGTGACTGTCGGCGGGATCACCCGAGCTGCCGTCGCCCGCGCCGCTGGCGATACCCGCAGCAGCAGCGTCGGCGCTCGCCGTACCCGCAGCGTCGGCGCTCGCCGTACCCGCAGCGTCGGCGCTGCCGTTGACGGGGGCGCTCGGGGTGGCTGGGAGGCCTGCGATGGGGTGGAGGGTTTCGTTGGTGGCGCCGGTGAGTTCGGACTGGATCTCGGCGAGGGTGCGGCCTTGGGACTGGCGGCGTTTGATGGCTACCAGTTGGAGGAGGTGGCGGTGGCTGTAGAGGGCGGTGCGGCCGCGCATCTCGGTGGGTCGGTCGATCAGGCCGGTGGTCGTGTACCAGCGGATCGCGCGCTGGTCCGGGACGGCGCGCACCCGGCCGTTGGCCTGCCCCGGGTAGTCGGCCAATGCCGACTCCACCCGTTCTGCCAGCTCGCCAAGGGTCCACAGTTCCATCTGTGGATCATGACACTGTCATATGACAGTGTCAATGTCAGGGAGCCGCTGTTACCGCGCGAGCTCGGCCTGCAGCAGCTTGGTGGCCGACGAGATCTGCGCGTAGACCCCCGGATACCCACGCTCGGCGCACCCCTTGCCCCACGAGACCGTCCCGAGCAGCCGTCCGTTCAGCACCAGCGGACCACCCGAGTCGCCCTGACACGCATCGCGGCCACCGTCGACATAACCCGCACAGACGTTGGTGGCAGCGGCGTACCCGTTGGCGGTGTACTCCTCGTTGGCCAGGCAGGCGGCGTCGCCCAGATTCGGTACGGCGAGCTTCGACAACGTGTCGGCGGGACCCGTCTCCTGCGTGTCACCCCAGCCGAAGACCGTCGGTACGACGCCCTTCCGGTCGGCCTTCGGGTCCGTCTCCAGCGGCAGCAGCGGTACGCCGGTGATCGGCCGGCTGAGGGTGAGGACGGCGAAGTCGTACCGGTTCTCGGTCCGGTTGTACCCCGGGTGGATCCAGATCGACTTGATTCCCGAGCTCCGGCCGACGGTGGTGTCGGTCAGGTCGGGCCGGCCCTGGACCGCCGTGTAGGTGGAGGCCGGCTTGATCATGCAGTGCGCGGCGGTGATCACCTTGTCCGCCTTGACCAGCGCGGCGCCGCACCAGCGGCCGGTCGACCGCGAGGACGTCGAGTTGGTCAGCGCGATCGCCCACGGCGCTTCGGTCGTACTGGAGAGGGTTCCGCCGACGATCAGTTCATGGTCCTGACGGTCCATCGAGGCCGTCGCGGTGCCGGCGGAGGCGAGCAGCAGTACTCCGGCAATGGCAACAGCGCGTTTCAGCATGCCGGAGAACCTACTCTATGTGGCTTCTCGAACGCGGTAAGTGATCGAAACGTCGCAGGCGTGGACACATCGGGTTGCCGCCGCGGATCCTGCTTAGGCCTGGCGCGGACGGGCACAGGACGATCACGAGGGTGCAGGAACTCGAGGTTCTGCAGCTTTCAGGCCCCGGCGTTGAGGAAACCAGCGCCGGGGTCGTCCTGTTCGGGCAGGTCTGGCGCACACTGGTGACAGGAAGCGCCGACTCCTTGGGGGGAATCGGCTTCCGTGGAGGAGCTGACGGATGACCGGACACGATGACCTGCACCTGGAGATCGCCGACGCGATGGCCGAGGTGGCCGCTTCGCTGCGTGCTCCGATCGACCTGGACGAGACGCTGGCGGTGATCACCCGGGTGGCCGCCGACACCGTCCCGGGGATCGTCGACGCGAGTATCTCGATCACCACCAAGGAAGGCCGGATCCAGACCCTGGCGCCGACCGGGCCGACGGTGATCCGGGCCGACCACCTGCAGTACGAGCTGGGTGAAGGCCCCTGTCTGGAGGCGGCGGTCGAAGAGCCGGTGGTCGCGGTGAACGACCTGGCCGCCGACCCGCGCTGGCCGGACTTCGGCCCGAAGGCGGCGGCACTCGGCTTCGGCTCGCAGGTCGCCTTCCAGTTCCGCGCCGTACCGCACGTCCGCGGCGCACTGAACCTGTACGCGACCGAGCCGAACTCGATCGACCAGGACGCGATCCAGCTGGGCAGCATGTTCGCCGGCCAGGTCGCGCTGGCGATGGGGTGGGCCCGCCAGGACCAGACGATGACCGAGGCACTGGCCACCCGCAACGTGATCGGCCAGGCCGTCGGCATCGTGATGGAGCGCTACCACCTGGACTCCGACCGCGCCTTCGCCTTCCTGACCCGCCTCTCCCAGACCAGCAACACCAAGCTCAACGCGATCGCCGCGGCGCTGGTCAGACAGGTGAACGAGAAGTCACACAGTTGAGTCCGACCAGGACGCCGCGGCATCCGTCGCTCGAGTCAGCTGACGGTGAGGACCTTGGACGGGGTCTGGGTGCCCTGGTGGTCCGCGTCGGCCAGCCAGACGACTCGGTAGGTGTAGGTGCCTCGGGCTGTTGGCTTGATGCTGAAGGTGTACTTGCCGTTGGTGGTCAGTTTGACGGTGGTGACGGCTACCCAGGTGGTGCCGGATCTGCGCTGCAGGTAGGCCGTGGTCCCGGCGTGCGGGGGGTTGAGGTAGCCGTAGAGCAGGGTGCTTGCGCCGAGCTTGATCGCGGCCGGTGTCAGGTAGCCCGACATCGCCGGGCGGACCTCCACCAGTACTGCGCTGCTGCGCGAGCCGAGCAGGTCGGCCGAGCCGTTGTAGCCCCACATGTAGTAGGTGGAGACCGCAGGCTTCTGCAGGGACGTGGCGTCGCCGGTAGCGGAGGACATGACCGTGGTGACGGTCGTCCACTTGGTCCCGTTCTTCGCCTTCGAGTACAGCGTCATCGGTACTCCGGCCAGCCCGGCCGCAGTGTCGACCCGGGTGGCTTTGCTGCTGAGGGTGACTCCGCCGGTGTACATGATCGAGGCGGAACTCGCGGCGATGGTGGCCCGGGTGCCGGCGAGGAAGGTGTCTGCTCCCGGGCCGATCTTGCCGGTGGTGTCCTTGATCCAGGCGCGGAACGTGTAGCTGGTCGCCGCCGCCAAGCCGGGGGCACCCGCAGTACTGGCTGTGCCGGCGTAGACCGCGGTACCGCTGGTGGGCAGTGCGGGCGGGGTGGCGCCGGTGTTGCGGCGCACGATGACCTGGCCCAGCTTGGTGCCGGTCGGGACCGTCCAGCGGAGCGCTGCTGTGGCGTTCGAGCCGGTCGCGTCGAAGCCGGTCACTGGGACCGGTGGCGCGGTCAGGTTCAACGCGTTGCTGTCGATGGTGATGCTGACGCCGCCATGGGTCTCGGTGACGTTGCCGACGTTCTGGTGCACGCGCTGGTGGTTGGACCAGTAGGTGGCCGGGATGAAGCGGCTGGTGCCGGCCGGGGTCGATCCCCAGTGGGCGAACCACAGGTTGTCCGGGCGGGTGTAGGCGGTGCTGTTGTAGGCGCTGGACAGGTCAACCCCGCCTGAGCTCGCACTGACGTACGTACCGCTGACGTAGCCGTGGGAGTTGAGCTCCTGCGTCCAGCCGCTCAGATAGGACAGCACGGAGGCCTTGCAGGACGCGGTCGACGGGTAGTTCTCGATGTCGCTGTAGATCGCGCTCCGCGGCGCGAACCCGAGCGCCTGCGCCGCCACAACGGCGTTGGCCGCTGCAGTACGGCCCTCGGTCAAGGCGATGGCGGGGTCCGTCGACATCTTGCTGCTGAAGGTGGTGCAGGGGGCCTGCATGCCGACATCGATCAGCAGGAACTGCCAGCCCTTCGCCGCGTTCGCGGCGACCCACTCCGGCGTCAGGTTCGGCTGGTCACAGGCACGGAGGGCGCCGCTGGTGTAGATCCCGACCGCCCGGTACGGCGAAGCCGGGTACTTCCAGGCGTCCATCGCTGCCTGGCTCGGAGCCGCGCAGGTGTCGAACCCGGGAGCGCCGATGGTCCCGGTCGCCACGATCGAGGGTGCCGCTTGAGCCTGCCGCGGCTGCTGAACGGCCTGCGCCTTGGAGGTGACCTTGCCCGACTTCAGCACCTTCCGGGCGACCTGCTCGGCGCCCGGAGCGTGGTACGCCGTCGCCAGCACGCCCGCGTCTGCCACGGCGATCTGGAGCTCGCCGTCACTCGACCGAGCCGCCCTGGTCAACGGCTCCAGCACCAGCCCCTCGCTGCGGCCGACCAAGCGCGAAGGACAGTCCGCCTGCCCCGTACTGCGCCCCAGGTACACCGCCGGCCGGTCGAACCGGACACAAGCCGTCGGGTCCTTCGCCAGGTCCACCACCGGCCAGTTCGCCGGCACGGTCACTTCGTATCCTCGATAGGAAACGGTCCGGTCACCCGCCCCCTGAGCCGCCGCCGTGGCGACCACGCCACCCACCAGCGCCACTGCGACCGAAAACACAACAGGTCTGACTAGCCTCACCAAAGCTCCTCACAACGACGGACGGCTGCTCCGGGACGTGACTGCCTGCCCCCACATCCCCAGCCCCGACGCCATCCAAGGCGAGCAGCAGCGACTTGTCGAAGAGCCCCCGGCAATCACCCCGATCCGCGGACCCTATCGGCTCCTGACCAGGCCCACACCGGATCTCTGCTGCAGCTTGCTGCAACTTTCCGGTGCTCCGGCCAGGTGAATTCATCGGGACGAAACACCCCGCCGTTCTTCGGAAGGGGGTAGGGGTGGGTACCGTCGTCGAGTGCAGAAATGGCCTGGTCGTCCTTATCCCCTCGGAGCCACGTACGACGGCTCCGGTACGAACTTCGCGCTGTTCTCGGAGGTAGCTCAACAAGTTGACCTTGCCCTGATCGACGACGACGGCTCGGAACAGCTGGTCCAGCTGACCGAGGTCGACGGATTCGTGTGGCACGCGTACCTGCCGGCGGTCCAGCCCGGGCAGCGCTACGGGTACCGCGTGCACGGTCCGTACGATCCCGCCAACGGGCACCGGTGCAACCCGTCGAAGCTGTTGCTCGACCCGTACGCGAAGGCCATCGACGGTCAGGTCGATGCCGACGAGTCACTGTTCAGTTACCGGTTCGCGAAGCCGGACGAGCTGAACACGATGGACAACCGCGCGCACACCATGCTGTCGGTGGTCACCAACCCGTTCTTCGACTGGGGCAACGACCGGCCGCCGGGCCACGCGTACCACGAGACGGTGATCTACGAGGCGCACGTCAAGGGCCTCACCAAGACCCACCCGGGCCTGCCGGAGGAGATCCGCGGCACCTACGCCGGGATCGGGCACCCGGCGATCATCGAGCACCTCAAGGAGCTCGGGGTGACCGCGATCGAGCTGATGCCGGTGCACCAGTTCGCCCAGGACGGGCATCTGCAGGAGCGGAACCTGTCCAACTACTGGGGCTACAACACGATCGGCTTCTTCGCGCCGCACAACGCCTACTCGTCCCTGGGGGGCCGCGGCCAGCAGGTGACCGAGTTCAAGACGATGGTGCAGGCGCTGCACGAGGCCGACATCGAGGTGATCCTCGACGTGGTCTACAACCACACCGCCGAGGGCAACGAGATGGGCCCGACGCTGAGCTTCAAGGGCATCGACAACGCGGCGTACTACCGGCTGGTGGACTCGGACAAATCGCACTACTACGACACCACCGGCACCGGCAACAGCCTGCTGATGCGGCACCCGCACGTGCTGCAGCTGATCATGGACTCGCTGCGCTACTGGGTCACCGAGATGCACGTGGACGGCTTCCGGTTCGACCTCGCCTCGACTCTGGCCCGCCAGTTCCACGAGGTGGACCGGCTGTCGGCGTTCTTCGACCTGGTCCAGCAGGACCCGGTGGTCAGCCAGGTGAAGCTGATCGCCGAGCCGTGGGACGTCGGCGACGGCGGCTACCAGGTCGGCAACTTCCCGCCGCTGTGGACCGAGTGGAACGGCAAGTACCGCGACACCGTCCGGGACTTCTGGCGGGGTGAGAAGTACACGTTGGCCGAGTTCGGCTCGCGGCTGACCGGCTCCTCCGACCTGTACCGCGACGACAGCCGGCGTCCGCTGGCCAGCATCAACTTCATCACCGCCCACGACGGGTTCACCCTGCGTGACCTGGTGTCCTACAACGAGAAGCACAACGACGCCAACGGCGAGGGCGGCAACGACGGTGAGAGCCACAACCGGTCCTGGAACTGCGGCGCCGAGGGCGAGACCGACAACGTCGAGGTGCTCCAGCTGCGGGCCAAGCAGCAGCGCAACTTCCTCGCCACACTGCTGATCTCGCAGGGTGTGCCGATGCTCGCGCACGGCGACGAACTGGGCCGCACCCAGTCGGGCAACAACAACGTGTACTGCCAGGACAACGAGCTGGCCTGGGTGAACTGGGACCTGACGGAGGAGCAGCAGGACCTGCTGGAGTTCACCGGTCAGCTGGTCCGGCTGCGCAACGAGCACCCGGTGTTCCGGCGCCGCCGGTTCTTCCACGGCGACACCGGCGTCGACGGACTCGGCGACCTGGTCTGGTTCACCCCGGACGGCCAGGAGATGCAGGACGGCGACTGGAGCCGGGACGACGCCCGCGCCGTCGCGGTGTTCCTCAACGGGGACGCCATCTCCGAGCCCGATCCGCGCGGTGAGCCGGTGGTCGACGACTCGTTCCTGATCCTGCTGAACAGCAACCACGAAGCGGAGGACTTCTTGCTGCCCACCAAGGAGTACGGCGAGAACTGGACGGTGGCGGTGGACACCGTCCGCCCGACCGGCCGGAGCAACGAGGTCGAGCACGCGGCCGGCAGCACCGTCCGGGTGGAGGCGCACGGCATGTTCGTGCTGACCAGGCCGCGGCAGGCAGCGCAATGACAGCGGTCCCGCAGGCCACGTACCGGGTGCAGGTGCACGCGGAGTTCGGTTTCGACGCGGCCGCCGAGATCGTTTCGTACCTGCACAGCCTCGGGATCTCGCACCTCTACCTGTCCCCGATCCTGCAGGCCGCACCCGGCTCCATGCACGGGTACGACGTGGTGGATCACAGCAGGTTGTCCGAGCCGGCCGGGGGCCGCGAGGCCTTCGACCGGCTCTCTGCGCGGCTGGACGACCAGCGGATGGGCGCGATCGCGGACGTCGTACCGAACCATGTGGCGGTGCCGACCCCGGCCCGGCTCAACACCGCCCTCTGGTCCGTACTGCGGGACGGCCCCGGCTCGCCCTACGCGGACTGGTTCGACGTCGACTGGGGGTCGGGCAACCAGCCGCTCCTGATGGCGGTGCTCGGCCAGCGGATCGGCAAGGTGCTGGCCGACGGCGAGCTGTCCGTGGACAACGACGTCCTGCGCTACTACGACCACGAGTTCCCGCTGCGGCCCGGCACGGAGTCGCTGCCGATCGCGGAGCTGGTGACCGAGCAGTGGTACCGGCTGGCGCACTGGCGGGTCGCGGACGAGGAGCTGAACTACCGGCGCTTCTTCGACGTCGACACCCTGGCCGCTGTCCGGGTGGAGAACCAGGAGGTCTTCGAGGCCACCCACGAGCTGCTGTTCTCCTTGCTGCACGAGGGGAAGCTCAACGGGTTCCGCATCGATCACCCGGACGGCCTGGCCGACCCGCGGGGCTACCTGCGGCGCCTGGCCGAGCGCACCGGCGGCGCCTGGGTCGTGGTCGAGAAGATCCTCGAAGGCGACGAAGAGCTGCCCGGGGACTGGCCCTGCGCCGGCACTACCGGGTACGACGCCCTCCTGCGTGTGGGTGGGCTGTTCGTGGATCCCGCTGGAGCAGCGCCGCTGTCGGCCCTCCACTCGGAGCTGACGGGCGAGCCCGCCGACTTCGGATCGGTGGTGGAGCAGGCGAAGCGTGAGGTCGTGAAGCACGGCCAGTACGCCGAGGTGCACCGGCTGGTCGAGTTGCTGGCGCGTATCTGCCAGGACGACGTGCGTCTGCGCGACCACACGCGCCGCGCCTTCCACCTGGTGGTCGTCGAGCTCCTGGTGAACTTCGACCGGTACCGCGCGTACGTCGTACCGGGGGAGCAGCCTGATCCGACGTCGATCCGGGCGCTGGAGCACGCGGTCGAGAAGGCTCGGCGCAACCTGGACGAGGACCAGCAGGAGACGCTCGAACTGGTCCGCGACCTGCTGCTCGGCCGCGAGGCCGGTACCGCGAGCCGGATCGACGAGCAAGCCAGGCACGAACTGATCGTGCGGTTCCAGCAGACCTGCGGACCGGTGATGGCCAAGGGGATCGAGGACACCGCCTTCTACCGCTGGTTCCGGCTCACGTCGCTGAACGAGGTCGGCGGAGATCCGCAGCACTTCGGGGTCTCGCCGGAGGAGTTCCATGCCTTCGCCGCCCGGCTGAACGATCGCTGGCCGCGCACGATGACCACGCTGTCCACCCACGACACCAAGCGGTCGGAGGATGTCCGGGCCCGGCTGGGAGTGCTGTCGGAGCAGCCGGCCGCCTGGACGGAGGCAGTTCGGTCGTGGCGGTCGCTGAGCGAGCAGCATCGCGACTCGGAGCTGGACGGCAGTACGGAGTACCTGGTCTGGCAGACGATCTTCGGGACCTGGGACGATGGCCCGATCGCCGAGGAGCGCCTGCAGGCCTATGTTCTGAAGGCCACGCGAGAGGCCAAGCGGCACACGAGCTGGACGTCGTCGAACTCGGAGTACGAGGAGGCCGTGGCGTCGTTCATCACCGGGGTGCTCGGCGACGAGACCCTGCTGGCGGCGATCGGCCGGTTCGCCGATGGGCAGTCCGAGCACATCCGGGCGGCGACGCTCGGGCAGAAGTTGGTGCAGCTCACCATGCCCGGCGTTCCTGACGTCTATCAGGGCACGGAGCTGGTCGACCTGTCGCTGGTGGACCCGGACAACCGCCGACCGGTCGACTACGGGCGGCGGATCGAGCGGCTGGCTCGTCTGGACGCCGGTGCCCGGCCGCACGGGCTGGCCGAGGAGAAGCTGCTGGTGACGGCGAAGGCGCTGCGGCTGCGCAGGCAGAACGCGGAGGCCTTCGCGGGGAGCTACAAGCCGCTTCCGACGTCCAGTGGCCATGCGGTCGCCTTCTGCCGAGGTGACTCGGTGGTGACGGTCGCTACTCGGCTGCCGGTGGCTCTGCATCGGCTGGGCGGCTGGGGCGACAGCACCGTCGTACTGCCCGAGGGGGACTGGCAGGACGTGTTGACCGGGCGCTCGGTGGGTAGTGGAGCGACTCGGATCGCAGAGCTACTGGCAGATCTTCCGGTGGCGTTACTCGCAAGGAGCTGAGCTTGCACACGTTCACCGTCTGGGCACCCGGTGCTTCCGCCGTTGCACTGGTCCTTTCGGACTCGTCGCAGGAGATGCGGAAGGGCGACGGCGGGTGGTGGTCGTTGGAGGTGGCTTCGGCTGGGCACGGCACGTCCTACGCTTTCTCTGTCGACGGCAGCGAGCCGATGCCTGATCCGCGGAGCCCTTGGCAGCCTGACGGGGTGCATGGCTCCAGCCGGGTGTTCGACTCGAGCCAGTTCGAGTGGAGCGACGCGGAGTGGGCAGGGCGCGACGTACGAGGTGCTGTCTTCTATGAGTTGCACCTCGGCACGTTCACTCCCGAAGGCACGTTGGAGGCGGCAGCCGGCCACCTCGACTACCTGGTGGCGCTGGGAGTCGAGGT
Source organism: Kribbella sp. CA-293567 (assembly GCF_027627575.1). Taxonomy (NCBI): domain Bacteria; kingdom Bacillati; phylum Actinomycetota; class Actinomycetes; order Propionibacteriales; family Kribbellaceae; genus Kribbella; species Kribbella sp. CA-293567. Next base: position 7,109,905 of record NZ_CP114065.1, on the reverse strand, counting down.
CGTCTCGCTGATGCCGGTGGCCGCGTTCCCGGGTCGGCACGGCTGGGGGTACGACGGTGTCGACCTCTACGCGGTGCACGAGCCGTACGGCGGGCCTGCCGAGCTGCAGCGTTTCGTGGACCGCTGTCACGCGGTCGGCCTGGCCGTGTGTCTGGACGTCGTCTACAACCACCTCGGGCCGAGCGGGAACTACCTGGACTCCTTCGGGCCCTACTTCACCTCGAAGCACACCACTCCGTGGGGCCCCGCGGTCAATCTGGACGACGAGGGCAGTCACGAAGTACGCCGGTGGATCTGCGACAACGCGCTGCGGTGGTTCCGCGACTTCCACATCGACGCCCTCCGGCTCGACGCGGTGCACGCACTGGTCGACGACAGCCCACAGCACCTGCTGGCCCAGCTCTCGACGGAGACCTCCGCGCTGGCCTCGGAGCTGGGCCGTCCGCTCGGCCTGGTGGCGGAGTCGGACCTCAACGACCCGCGCATGGTGGAGCCGGCGGGCGAGGGCGGGCTCGGCATGACCGCGCAGTGGAGCGACGACTTCCACCATGCGCTGCACTCTCTGCTGACCGGCGAGAAGGCCGGCTACTACGTGGACTTCGGCGATCCGGCCGTCTTCGCGAAGACGTTGACCCAGGTCTTCCTGCACGACGGGTCGTACTCCACCTTCCGGGAGAAGGACTGGGGGCGGCCGGTCGACCGGGAGCGGCACAGCGGCTGGCAGTTCCTCGCCTACACGTCGAACCACGATCAGGTCGGCAACCGGGCGCTCGGCGATCGGCCGGCCCTCACCCCGGGGCAGCTGGCGATCGGGGCCGCGCTGGTACTCACATCGCCGTACACGCCGATGCTCTTCATGGGGGAGGAGTGGGGCGCCTCGACGCCCTGGCGGTACTTCACCGACCACACCGAGCCGGACCTGGCCGAGGCGGTCCGGGCCGGGCGGCGACGGGAGTTCGCGGCGTACGGATGGGATGCGGAGGAGATCCCCGACCCGCAGGACCCGGCCACCTGGCAGAGCTCGGTGCTCGACTGGACCGAGGTGGACCAGGCGCCGCACGCGGAACTGCTGCGCTGGTACCGCGATCTGCTCGCCCTGCGGTCCCGGAGCGACGACCTGCGCAGCGGAGAGCTCTCGTCGGTCGACGTCTCGTACGCCGATGCGTGGCTGGTCGTGCGGCGCGGAGCTCACCGGGTGGTGGTCAACCTCGACGACGCCGAGGTGACGGTCCCGCTCGCCGACGCACCGGCGTACCAGGTGATGGCTTTCGGCGACGCCGCGATCGTCACCGATGGTGTGCGGCTGGCGGGACATACCGTCGCCATCTACGCGAACTGAAAGATCTTTACCTGTCCGGATGGTGCAGGTAGTTCAAGAATCGCTTGTCTTGTGGCGCTTGGTGACGGACTGTAGAGAAGGCCGAGCAGGGAGCCGTGACCGGGGGGACAACCGGGAGGACACCTATGACCGTCGGAGGCGTTGACACCTACTACGACTACGAAGAGAAGCAGTGGAAGAGCAGGAGGCTGGGCGGCGGTCCTATCGACCGCGGCCCGGTCTGCCCATCGCCACGCTCCTCGTCCCAGATCCCCACCGAACGCAGACCCCGAGACCACCGCACTGCCAAGGACGCCAAGGTCTCCAGCTGATCTCACGCCAACCGCCCGGGAGCAACGCCGGCCCCCGGGCACGGTCAGCACTCACCCTTCCACGGGCACCTCGCTGTTGACCGGGGCCAGTTCGCCGCGGAGCCAGAGCGGCAGCTGATCGTGGTGATGGGGATCGCCGAGAACGCCGGACGCGCCCAGCGGGACGATCCAGGCGCTGTTGTCGCGGTCGGCGACGTCCCAGGCGTAGCGGGCGGCGGAGGCCCGGATGCAGGTGTCGGTCAGGCCGGGGACGGCCGAGGTGGACCAGACGCAGTGGTGGTCGCCGGAGACCGAAAGGTCGTAGTGTTCCTCACCTGGAGCGAAAATCGGGCTTCGTAGTGCGTGGAGCGGGGTCAGGTGGTGAGTGTCGCCCCACGGGCCGCGAGGTTTGCGGTGGGCCACCTCCTCCAGAGCCTCCTGGGTCAACCAGGAGAGGTTGACGTCCGGCAGGAGTTCGGTGGCGATCAGGTTCTCCAGCGCGAAGTAGGCGTGGGCGAGCGTGTCGAGGTACGGGACGAAGAGCTCGGGGACGTCGAGGCCCTGGTCGAGTACGGCGAGAGCCGGGTGCTCCGCGAGCCGGCGTACCAGGGCTTTGCGAACCGCGGCGTAGCTGGAGGCGATCGTGCTGGCCGCGTCCATGCGCCGGTCCCAGGCCAGGAGTTGCTGCCGGAGATCGGTTGCCTCCGGCGACAGGTTCTCGAGGTCGACGAGCAGGTCGAGCAGCGCGGCGGACGAGCCCAGCAGGGTGTCGGTGTGGATCACCGGCATCTCGCCGACGGTCCAGTCGTCGCGCTCGAGCAGGAGTTCGCGGATCCGGCGGAAGCGGTGCGGGGCGGCGAAGTCGACGCCGAGCGGCTCGGCCAGCTCGCGGCTGTTGGCCATCACGGCCACCTCGCCGACAGTGGCCCGAGGCATCGGATCGTGCCAGCCCTGCCACTGGTGCTCCGCCTCCGACCCCGGTACGACGCGCAGGCGGTTGTCCTGGTGCCGAGTCGGGACCAGCCCCGCGGTCCGGTGCAGCAGACCGCCCGCGGTGTCGGCGGCCATCACCACGTTGACCGGCTCGACCCACCGGTCGACGGCGCGATCGACGTCCTCGACTGTAGTTGCCGCCAGCAACTGAGGGAGCGCCTCGAAGCCGATCCGGTGGGTCACCCGGGGTGGGTAGCGCAGGCTGATCGCCCGGGATTCGCCGGGTCCGCCGATGATCACCGGGCCGCGGGCCGTCTCGATCACCTCGATCTCGACCGGGTCCGCACCGGCCACCTCGACCACCTCGGTGTGCCGAGCGGCCGGTTGCCAGCCGTCGGGGCCGAGCGCTTCGACCGTGGATCCGGTGCGCCGGAGCTGTTCGGAGTACAGGTCCTGGTAGTCGGCCATCGCGTTGGTGATCGCCCAGGCGACGCCGCCGGTGTGGCCGAAATGGGCGATCCCGGGAACGCCGGGGACCGCGAGACCGATGACGTCGTACTCGGGGCAGGTGAGACGGACTTGCTGGTAGACGCCGGGGCTCTCGACATAGCGGTGCGGGTCACCGGCGATGATCGGCGTACCGGTGGCTGTTCTGCTGCCCGGGATCAGCCAGCCGTTGCTGCCGGCGGTGTCCGGGCCTTCGGCGTTGAAGAGATCGAGGAAGGGTTCGCCGAGCCGGCGGGCGACGTGCTCGCGCCAGAGCTTGGTCGGGAAGCCGGCGAACAGGATGTGGATCGCGAGCCAGTTGCTGATCGGAGCCCAGGGCTGCCACCGCGACGGGACGAGGCCGGTCGCGGCGAACTCGGGCGCGCTGCCGGCGGCGCCGGGAAGGCTGCGGTTGACGCCGTCCACGTACGCCGAGGTCCAGGCGCGGGTGCCGTCGTCGAGCTGCTCCCAGCAACGCTGCGCGGTGTCGTCGAGACGTGCCTGGCGGGCGAAGACGTCCCAGGCCAGCGCCTCCCGGCCGAGGAAGGCCGCGCTCGTGCCGAGCGCGCGGTGATGCTCGAGTTCGAGCTGCCAGGCCCGGTCGGTGGCGGCGTTCTGTCCTTGCAGGTAGGCGAGGGCGAGAGGATCTCCGGCCGTCAGCTGTGGCACGCCCCAGGCGTCCCGGTCGACCTTGGCGTCCACTCGTCATCCTCGCTCTGGCTGGGTTGGGCAGCGATCTGACAAGTCAGGCTAGCGTGGCGGGATGATCCGCGCGCTCGACCTGACCGACCTGCCCACCGCCGAACGGGTGCTGGCCGTCCAGCGGCTGGCCTACGCGGTCGAGGCCGAGCTGATCGGGTTCGACGGCATCCCGCCACTGCACGAGGACCTGGCAGCGCTGAGGTCGTCGACGGAACACTGGCTCGGCCGGTACTCCGACGGCGAACTGGTCGCCGCTGTCGCCTACGAGCTTCCCGACGCCGACACGGTCGACATCAGCCGCCTGGTGGTCGACCCGGCCCAAGCCCGCCGCGGTCACGGTCGAGCGCTGCTCGACCATCTCGACGAGTTGGAGCCAAGGGCGACCAGCCTCGTCTCGACCGGTACCGCGAACGTCCCGGCGACCACGCTCTACCTGGCCCGCGGCTACACCGCCACCGGCCAGGTCGAGATAGCGCCGGGCGTCACGATCACCAACTTCCGCCGTACGCGACGACCGGATCGGTAGCCCTGTCAGTCGCGCGCGGGATCTTCGTGCGCAGGATCGTCGACCGGCTCCGCGGCCTCGACCGGTTGGAACGCCTCGACCGGCCGGCCCGCCGCCGGATCGGCCGTCGCCTGGTGCGGGCGGCGCGGCGGGTTCGGCTGCGGGCCGGCCGAGGCCGCGCCCGGGTGGTCCAGCCCGTCGAGCTCACCGTCGGGGTTGAGTTCGAGCCCCTCGGCCCGCAGGTCCTCGTTGATCTCCACCTCATCGGCTCGGTGGCCGGGTAACGGCAGTCCAGGTCGATCGAAGCTCATCGGTCCTCCTGTGGACGGGGCTGAACCCGTCCAGTACCCATCGCTGCAGGTCCGATGCGGTGCGGAGATCAGGCGGCGGAGCGATCCGCCGCCGGGCGGCGGCGTTCGGCCGGATCGGTGAGGGCGGGCGAGGACCAGAGACCGTCCGGCTGGTAGTGGTGAAGATCGGTGCCAGGGGCAACGATCTCGTCGATCCGGTCCAGTACGTCGTCCTCCAGGGTCAGGTCGGCGCCCTGCAGTGAGCTGTCCAGGTGCTCCATCGTGCGTGGGCCGATGATCACCGACGTCACCGCCGGGTGCGAGGTGACGAACGCCAGCGCGAGCTCGGGCAGCGTCCGGCCGATGCTCTCGGCCAGCGCGGTGAACTGCTCCAGTGCCTCGAACTTCGAGGCGTTGGCCGGGATCGACGGGTCGAACCGGTGTGGTGTCAGAGCCGCCCGGCCGGCGGCCAGATCCACCGGCCGGTCCTTGCGCACCTTGCCGGACAGGAAGCCGGAAGCCAGCGGGCTCCAGGTCAGCACGCCCATGTTCAGCCGCTGCGCGGTCGGCAGCAGCGACCGCTCGATCCCGCGGGTGACCAGCGAGTACGGCGGTTGCTCGGTCCGGAACTTGCCGAAGCCGCGCCGCTCGGCGACGTGGTATGCCTCGACAATCTCCTCGGCCGGGAAGGTCGAGCAGCCGAACGCCCGGATCTTGCCCTGGCTGACCAGGTCGGTCAGCACCGACAGCGTCTCCTCGATCTCCGTCGCCGGGTCCGGCCGGTGCACCTGGTAGAGGTCGATCCAGTCCGTGCCGAGCCGCCGCAGGCTCTGCTCGACCTCGTGGGTGATCCAGCGCCGCGAGTTGCCGCCGCGGTTGGGGCCCTTCCCCATCGGGAAGTGCACCTTCGTCGCCAGTACGACGTCCTCCCGGCGCCCCTGCAGCGCCTTGCCGACAATCTCCTCCGACTCGCCCGCGGAGTACATGTCGGCGGTGTCGACGAAGTTGATGCCCTGGTCCAGGGCCGCGTGGATGATCCGGGCGGAGTCGGCGTGATCGGGATTGCCGACCGCGCCGAACATCATCGTGCCGAGGCAGTGCACGCTCACCTCGATACCGGTCCCGCCGAGAGTGCGGTAGCGCATGTCCAGCTCCTAGCCGTTGTGGTCTGGTGCAGAACCTACGAGCTGGACCGCTGTCTAGGTCAAGGTGCTTCCGCTCGGCCGCGCTGGGAGGGCTGCGAAGCTCCTGGAGTTGACTCCAGGCGCGGTTAGGGTGAGCCGCATGGCTGACGGGTTGAGCATCGGGCAGGTCTCCGAACGCACGGGGCTGAGCGTGCACGCGCTGCGCTTCTACGAGCGGGAAGGCATCCTCGCCGACCCGGTACGCCGGGAGGCCAACGGGCGTCGCGTCTACAGCCAGGACGACGTCGACTGGCTGGACATGTGCATCAAGTTCCGCTCGTCGGGGATGCCGCTGGAGACCATTCGCCGGTACACGGACCTGGTCCGGCAGGGCGCCGGCAACGAGGCGGCCAGACTGGCGTTGCTGAAGAGTCACCAGGAGGCGGTCGCCGCGCAGATCGAGGAGCTCACCGAGTGCCTCCGGGTGATCACGTACAAGGTCGACATCTACACCGACCACCTCGATCGCGGTACCGCCGACAGCCTGTGGGTCGCGCCGTCGATGGTCCAGGAAGCGACCGGCCAGGCGGTCTGACGCCGGTCGGTCAGACGCGCGCCGGCACCGTGATGCGGTCGGGGTGGGAGTAGACGTTCAGCGAGCCGTTGCGGATGAAGCCGGCGAGGGTCAGCCCGCACTCGTCGGCCAGCTCGACGGCCAGTGACGAGGGAGCCGAGACGGCGCCCAGGAGCGGGATGCCTGCCATCACGGCCTTCTGGGCCAGCTCGAACGACGTCCGGCCGGAGACGATGAGGATGTGGCCGCGGGCGGGGATCAGGCCGCCGAGCAGGGCCCAGCCGATCACCTTGTCGACCGCGTTGTGGCGGCCGACGTCCTCCCGCACGACCAGCAGTTCGCCGTCGGGAGTGAAGAGTCCGGCCGCGTGCAGGCCGCCGGTGCGCTCGAACACCTCCTGCTGCTCCCGCAGCCGGTCCGGAAGGCTCGCGAGGACCTCCAAGGACACCCGCAGTGGGTCACCCGCGGGCGAGTAGCGCGACTTCACCCGGACGGCGTCCAGCGACGCCTTGCCGCAGACGCCGCAGGACGAGGTGGTGTAGAAGTTCCGCTCGACCCCGGTTTCCGGCGCCGGGACACCGGGGGACAGCCCGAGATCGAGGACGTTGTAGGTGTTGCGGCCTTCGGCGTCCCGCGAATCGCAGTACCGGGCGTCGCGGAGGTCGCCGGCACTGCCGATCACGCCTTCGGTGTGCAGGAAGCCGTGCGCGAGTTCGACGTCGTGTCCCGGCGTTCGCATCGTCACGGCCAGCGGACGGCCGTCGACCCGGAGCTCGAGCGGATCTTCGACGGCGATCGAGTCGGGGCGCGAGCGCTCGCCGTCAGGCGTGAGACGCAGGACCTTCTTGCGGGCGATCAGACGACCCATGGGCGGACTCCCGGATCCAGTGGCAGCAGTCTCGCGGCGATAGCGGCGCCCGGGCCTGGCTCGATCACGGCCAACGCGTCGGCGGCAGCAGCACCTCGCAACATGGCCGAGCCGCCATGCCCGACCGGTACCGCGCCCTGTGTCGTCACCCGCACCGGTACCAACCTGGTACTGCGCGGATGGCACGCGAGCCCACCAGGCACCGACGCCACCGCAAGCGCGTCCAGCCCTTCACCCCGCAACCGCCTGACGGCCGCGACTCCCAGCGTGAGAAACGCCGTCAACGCGGCCAGCGGGTTGCCCGGCAAACCGGCCACCAGCCGCCCGTCGGCCAGTCGGGCCAGCGCCTGAGGATGCCCAGGCCGGCACGCGACCCCATTCACGATCAGCTCCGCACCCAGCTCGGCCAAGGCTCCTCGCAGGTGATCAGCCGGTCCTGCTGCCGACGACCCGGACACCAGGATGATCTCCGCCTCGGCACCAGCGATCGCCGCCAGCAGCCCGTCCCTGGAATCCGGCAGGTGCACCACGGCGGAGGAGAGCGAAGGTGTGCAGCCGGAAGCAGCGCCGGTGCGCGGTACTGCGCCGAAGGTCGCGCCCGCTCTGGTGATCAGGGCCGGCAGCATCGGGCCGATCGCGTCCCGGACCCGACCCGGGGCGGAGGGGCCCTGGTGAACCAGTTCGTCACCGGTGATCAGGGCGACCACTCGGGGTTTGGGGATCACCGAGAGCTGGTTCAGGCCGAGCGTTGCGGCGAGACCGAGAAGTTGGGGGAGCACCAGAGTCCCTGCTGGGAGCAGCGTTTCGCCTGCCGCGCATTCTTCGCCCGCTCGGCGGATGTGCCGGCCGAGCTCGGCCGGCCCGGCTACCTCGTCGGCAAGACGGGTCGCTTGCTCGTCGGGCAGCACAGTAGTCGTCCCGGGCGGGATGGACGCACCGGTGACGATGGTGCAAGCCTGGCCTTCTTCGAGAGGCGCGGGGAGAGCTGAGCCGGCGAGGACAGCGCCGACTATCCGCCACGGGCCGGACCCGCGTACGGCGTACCCGTCCATGGCTGAGCGATCCACCGGTGGCACTGCCGTGGGGGCGACGAGCGGGGTGGCGAGAACACAGCCGACCGCCTCCTCAAGTGGAAGCCGCCGCGGGGCAAGCGGCGCGACCGCCGTATGCGCCAGTGCCCGGGCCACATCCCAGGACACCGCGGCCGCGTCAGGCCCCCTGGCAGCCCGCGTCATCTCGCCGTCGACCTGCGCCACCTCACCATCATCCGTGGCCGGTTCACGTCCGAGCTGCGCGACTTCCTCCTCGACCTGAGTCACCGCAACGTCGCCCGGACCTGGTTGGCGGCCAGGACAGCCAGCGGAGCCAGGTCATCGGCGCCGGCGTCCACATGGGCGATCAGCGCCCGCTTCATCCGGGGATCCCAGACCGTGCCGATGTGGTTCGCGATCGCCGTCGCGGCATCGGCCGGCGCCCTGTGCTCGAACTGCCGCGCGATCTCGTTCGCCAACCGCACCGGCGGCGGCAGGGCCGGCCCGCTCACGGCGCCGGCACCGCCTCGAGTACTTCGTCCGTGGCCACCGTCTCCACCAGCAGATCCACCTGCACCGCGGTGACCTTGTACTCCGGGCAGTTGGTCGCCCAGTCGGAGTTGTTCGTGGTGATCACGTTCGCCCCCGTCACCGGGTGGTGGAAGGTGGTGTAGCAGACCCCCACCGGCATCCGCTCCGACAGCCTGGCCCGCAGCGACGTCCTCCCGACCCGGCTGGACAACGCCACCATCGAGCCGTCCTCGATACCCCGCACCTCGGCGTCGTGCGGATGCAGCTCCAGGATGTCCTCCGGATGCCAGGCGACGTTCGCGGTCCGCCGGGTCTGCGCTCCCACGTTGTACTGCGACAGGATCCGTCCGGTGGTGAGGATCAACGGGTACTTGCGGGTCGACCGCTCCGTCGTCGGCACGTAGACGGTCTCCATGAACCGTCCCTTGCCGCGGGTGAACTCGTCCTCGTGCATGATCGGCGTGCCGTCGGGATGCTCCAGGTTGCACGGCCACTGCACCGACCCGACCGCGTCGAGGTGCTGGAACGACACCCCCCTGAAGGTCGGCGTGGTCAGCGCGATCTCGTCCATGATCTGCGCCGCCGAGTCGTAGTGCATCGGATAGCCCATCGCCTGCGCGATCTCGCAGACGATCTGCCACTCCTGCTTGCCGGTCTGCGGTGCCATCACCGGCCGGACCCGGTTGATCCGCCGTTCCGCGTTGGTGAAGGTGCCGTCCTTCTCCAGGAACGACGTCCCGGGCAGCAGCACGTGCGCCCATTTGGCCGTCTCGTTCTCGAACAGGTCCTGGACGACGAGTAGGTCGAGCGCGCCGAGCGCGGCGAACACGTGCGCGGTGTTCGGGTCGGACTGCGCGATGTCCTCACCCTGCACGAACAGTGCCTTGAACGACCCGTCGATCGCGGAGTCGAACATGTTGGGGATGCGCAGCCCCGGCTCGTTCAGGATCGGCGTACCCCAGAGCTGTTCGTAGACGTCCCGGGCGCCGTCGTCGGAGACGTGCCGGTACCCCGGAAGTTCGTGCGGGAAGGAGCCCATGTCGCAGGAGCCCTGCACGTTGTTCTGGCCCCGCAGCGGGTTGACCCCGACGCCGCGCCGGCCGATGTTGCCGGTCGCCATCGCCAGGTTGGCCATCCCCATCACGGTGGTCGATCCCTGACTGTGCTCGGTGACGCCGAGACCGTAGTAGATGGCGCCGTTCCCGCCGGTCGCGAACAGCCGGGCCGCCGCGCGTAGTTCCCCGGCATCGACGCCGGTGATCGACGCGACCGCCTCCGGGCTGTGCTCCGGCTGCGCGATGAAGGTCTCCCACTGCCCGAAGTCCTCGCACCGCTGCTCGACGAAAGCCCGGTCGACCAGCCCTTCGGTGACCACGACGTGCGCGATCGCGTTGACCACGGCGACATTCGTGCCCGGCGCCAGCTGCAGATGGTGGGCGGCCTCGATGTGCGGCGACCGGACCAGGTCGATCCGCCGTGGGTCGATCACGATCAGCTTCGCGCCCTGCCGCAGCCGCTTCTTCATCCGGGACGCGAACACCGGATGCCCGTCGGTCGGGTTCGCGCCGATCAGCAGGATCACGTCGGACTTCTCGACCGACTTGAAGTCCTGCGTACCGGCCGACTCACCGAAGGTCTGCTTCAGCCCGTACCCCGTGGGCGAGTGACAGACCCGGGCGCAGGTGTCGACGTTGTTGTTGCCGAACACGGCCCGGACCATCTTCTGGACCGCGTACACCTCCTCGTTCGTGGTCCGCGACGAGGTGATCGCGCCGATCGAGCCCTGCCCGTACTCCGTCTGGATCTCGCGCAGCCGGCGCGCGGTGAAACCGATCGCCTCGTCCCACGAGACCTTCCGCCAGGGGTCGGTGATCGCGGCGCGGACCATCGGCTCCAGCACCCGGTCCGGGTGACTCGCGTAGCCGAAGGCGAACCGGCCCTTGACGCACGAGTGGCCCTCGTTCGCGCCACCGTCCTTGTACGGCACCATCCGGACCAGCTCGTCACCCCGCAGCTCGGCCTTGAAGGAGCAGCCGACGCCGCAGTACGCGCAGGTGGTGACGACCGAGCGGGTCGGCATCCCGAGCTGGATGACGGTCTTCTCCTGCAGGGTCGCCGTCGGGCACGCCTGTACGCAGGCGCCGCACGACACGCAGTCCGACTCCATGAAGGAGACGCCCGCGCCGGCCGCGATCTTGGAGTCGAAACCGCGGCCCTCGATCGTCAGCGCCAGCGTGCCCTGGACCTCGTCACAGGCGCGGACGCAGCGCGAGCAGGCGATGCACTTCGAGGCGTCGAAGTCGAAGTAGGGGTTGGAGCTGTCGGTCGGCGCGTCGAGGTGGTTGGCGCCGGCGTCGACGCCGGCGCCGTACCGTACTTCGCGCAGTCCGGTGACCCCGGCCATGTCCTGCAACTCGCAGTCACCGTTGGCCGAGCAGGTCAGGCAGTCCAGCGGGTGGTCGGAGATGTAGAGCTCCATCACGCCCCGGCGCAGCTTGCCCAGCTTCTCGTTCTGGGTGCGCACCACCATGCCGGGCGCGACGGGCGTCGTGCAGGAGGCGGGGGTGCCACGGGCGCCGTCGATCTCGACGATGCAGAGCCGGCAGGACCCGAAGGCCTCCAGGCTGTCGGTGGCACACAGTTTGGGGATGTCGAGTCCGGCCTGCTTGGCCGCGCGCATCACCGACGTACCGGGTGGGACGGCGACGCCCACGCCGTCGATGGTGAGCGTGACAGTGGGCTCGCCGTCGCGGGCCGGCGTACCGAAGTCAGGTTCCTTGAGGAGCGTCATACAGACCGAAGTCCTTTCCGAAGTGGCGGACGGCGCTGCGTACCGGCAGCGGGGTGAGGCCGCCCATCGCGCACAGCGAGCCGTCGGTCATCAGGTCGCACAGGTCGTCGAGCAGGACCAGGTTCTGTCGGCGGTCCTCGCCGCGGCGGATCCGGTCGATCGTCTCGACGCCGCGGACGGCGCCGACCCGGCAGGGCGTGCACTTGCCGCAGGATTCCTCGGCGCAGAACGCGAAGGCGAACCGGGCCATCGCGGCCATGTCGACGGTCTCGTCGAACACCACGATCCCGCCGTGGCCGACCATCGCGCCGGCGGCCGCGAACGCCTCGTAGTCCATCGGCAGGCCGAACTGTTCGACCGGTAGATAGGCGCCGAGCGGCCCGCCGACCTGGACCGCGCGGACCGGCCGCCGGGTGGCCGTACCACCGCCCAGTTCGTTGACCAGCTCACCCAGAGTGATGCCGAACGCGGTCTCGACGATGCCACCACGGGCGATGTTGCCGCCCAGCTGGAAGACGTTGGTGCCGAGCGACCGGCCGGTTCCGTATGCCGCGTAGGCCGCGGCACCGTTCGCCAGGATGGTCGGGATCGTGGCCAGTGACAACACGTTGTTGACGACGGTCGGCCGGCCGAAGAGCCCTTCCAGGGCAGGGATCGGCGGCTTGGCCCGGACCATCCCGCGTTTGCCCTCGAGGCTCTCCAGCATCGAGGTCTCCTCGCCGCAGATGTAGGCACCGGCGCCGACCCGGACGTGCAGGTCGAAGTCCAGACCCGAGCCGAGGATGTCCGGCCCGAGCCAGCCGCTCTCGCGGGCGGTACGGATGGCGGCGTCGAGCGCCTCGACGGCGTCGGGGTACTCCGAGCGCAGGTACACGTAGCCTTCGGTGGCGCCGACGGCGTACGCGGCGATCGTCATGCCCTCGATCAGCGTGAACGGATCACCCTCGATCAGCATCCGGTCGGCGAACGTGCCCGAGTCGCCCTCGTCGGCGTTGCAGCAGACGAACTTCTGGTCCGACTCCGCGCCGAGCACCGTGCGCCACTTGATCCCGGTCGGGAAGCCGGCACCGCCGCGTCCCCGCAGGCCGCTCGCGACGACCGCCTCCACCACGTCGGCCGGTGACATCGCCAGTGCGGCCCGAAGTCCCTTGTTTCCTTGGTGTTCCGTGTGGTCGTCACCGGACCGCGGGTCGATCACCCCGACCCGTGCGAACGTCAACCGCTGCTGCCGCCGCATCCAGGGCAGCTCCTCCACCAGTCCGAGACTCGCCCCCAGACCGTCGAGCATCCCGCCCGCGATCAGCCCGTCGACGTCTTCCGGAACGACCGGCCCGTAGCCGACCCGCCCGTCCGTCGTCTCCACCTCGACCAGCGGTTCGAGCCACAACATGCCCCGCGAACCGTTGCGAACCACTTCGACGTCCCGGCCGGCAGTCGCGGTCACGATCCGCTCGGCGACCTCGTCCGCGCCGACCGACCGGGCCGCTGCGTCGCGCGGTACGAAGACTCTCATCGCGCTTCCCCGAGCAGTGCGTCCAGCCGGGCCGGCGTGACCCGGCCGTGCAGTTTGCCGCTCACCTGAACCGCCGGCCCCAGAGCACAGTTGCCGAGACAGAAGACCTCGTCGACGGTCAGCCGGCGGTCGTACGTCGTCTCCCCGAACCCAGCCCCTGTCCGCCGTTTCACGTGCGCGGCAAGCTCTTCCGCGCCGACCGATCGGCAGGCCTCGGCCTGGCAGATCCGCACGGTGGTCCGGCCGGCCGGCTCGCGCCGGAAGTCGCGGTAGAAGGTGACGACACCATGGACCTCGGCCACCGCCAGGTTGAGCACGTCGGCGATCACGGCGATGTCGGTCTGGTCGACGTAGCCGAGTTCCTCCTGCACCGCATGGAGAATCGGGATCAGCGCGCCACGCAGACCGCGCAACCCGGCCGCGATCCCACGAACACGCACGGCTCGCCCGGGGGCCGGGACGGAGGCAGGGGGGATGACTTCGGTCGTCATACCTCGACTGTCCCGGGCGGTCAGCAAGGCGTCAAAGCAAACCTCCCTATGACGTGATAGCCCGCAGCTACCAACTGGCGCCGGCGACCAGCCCGGCCACTTCATCGCGGTTCGCGGGCCCGTAGATGGCGTGGTCACGACCTTCGACGAAGGCCCAGTAGCGGTCGCCGAAGGACCAGTGCCACCACTCTGTGGGGTAGTTGACCAAGCCGGCCGAGGCCAGCACATCGGCCAGCAGGGAACGGTTCGTCCGGGCCTCCCGGCTGATGTTGGTGGCGTCGAAGAAACAGGCGCCGTTGCTCTGCTCGGGAGTCGCGTCGATCGGCGTACCGAGGTCGAACGGGCCGTGCTCGCCCATCAGCGTCAGGTCCACCGCCGCGCCCGCGACGTGCGGGGCGACCTCCACCGGTGACACGAACCGGCTTGCGAGGACGTGCGTCTCGGCGTCGGAGATGCCGGGGTTCAGGGCTCGCAGTTCGGACAAGTAGCTGTGGTAGATCTCCTGCTGGCTCTCGATCGCGCGCAGTCCCTCGACGACGTGCAGCCGGACGCCCGCGGGCAGGAAGCTGTCGGCGACCGCGAGTCGGTCGGCCAAACTCTCCCGGACGAACTGGCGGCCCTGGGCGGAGATGCCGCGGGTGTGGAGGTCGACCAGCGGTTCACCGCTGTCGATGGCCGGCAGCCGGGTGATGCGCTCGTCACTCAGCAGGACGGTCATGCGGCCTTCTTCCGGGCAGCGGTGGTCAGCAGGGTCTCGATCACGTCGGCGTACGAGAGGCCGGCCGCTGCCCACATGCGCGGGAACTGCGACGCGGGCGTGAAGCCGGGGAAGGTGTTGATCTCGTTGACCAGCGGGTTGCCGTCGGCCGGCACGAAGAAGTCGACCCGGGCAAGACCTCGGCAGCCGAGTGCCTCGAACACCTCCAGCGCCGTTCGCCGAAGCCGCTCGGCCAGCGCGGCCTCCAACGGTGCCGGTACGACGAATCGCGTCCGGCCGCTGTCGTACTTGGCGGCCGCGTTGAAGAAGGGCTGGTCCGGATCGGCATGGATCTCCAGCGCGGGCGCGACGTCGACTCTGCCGTCGGGGAACTCCATCACCGCCAGGTCGATCTCACGACCCTGGACCTCCTGCTCCACCAGGACCTGCGGATCCAGTTCGGCCGCGACGGCCAGGGCGGCAGCCAGCGACTGCAGGTCAGTGGCCCGCGCGACCCCGAAGCTCGAGCCGCCACTGCCTGGCTTGACGAAGACCGGAAACTCGATGCCGACCGCCTTGAGTCGCTGGACGACCGCTTCGGTGTCGCGAAGATCCGCGCCGCGCACGGTGATGCCCGGGGTGACCGGGATGCCGTGCGCGCGCAGTACGGCCTTGGTCAGGTGCTTGTCGAGCCCGACCGCGCTGGCTGCCACGCCGCTGCCGACGTACGGGACGCGCAGTTGTTCCAGGAAACCCTGGATGACGCCGTCCTCCCCGCCTTCGCCGTGCAGGGCGGGGATCGCCACGTCGCTGTCCTGCAGCAACGCGATCGCCTCGTGCTGACCGTCCTGCCAGTTGCCTGAGGCATCGATCACCAGCGGTACGACGGTGTGCCCGGACAGCTCCGCTGCCTTGGCGATCCCGCGCCCACTGGCCAGCGAGACCTGGTGCTCCGGGCTGGCTCCGCCACTGATCACGACGACCTTCACGAACTCGTCCCCTCGACGTAACGGCGCGGGACCCGGGAACCGAGCCCGCAGTAGATCTCGTGTGGAATGGTTCCGGCCCACTCGGCCCAGTCCTCGGTGACCGGTTCGCCGGCGTCACCGTTGCCGAAGACCACGACCGGCGTACCGGGCTCGATCGCCAGGTCACCGGCGTCGACGACGAACTGGTCCATCGTGATCCGGCCGATCACCGGCAGCCGGACACCCCGGACCAGTACGCTCGCCCGGCCGGACGCGGTCCGCGGGACGCCGTCGGCGTACCCGATCGGGATCAGCGCGACGGTGGTGTCCCGCTCGGCCACGAAGTCGTGCCCGTACGAAACGCCTTCGCCGGCTGGGATCCGGCGAACCTGGGCGACCTTGGTGACGAGCCGCATCGGCTGCCGCAGGCCGGCACCGGCCTCGTCGATACCGAACAGCCCGGCGCCGATCCGGACCAGGTTGCAGTCCGGGGCATCCAGGGTGAGCGCGCCGGCCGAGTTCGCCAGGTGGATCACCTCGGGGTCCAGACCTGCGCGGCGAGCCAGGCTGACCCCGGTGCGCAGGAGCGCGAGCTGCTTCTTGCTGTGCGTGGCGTCCGGCTCGTCGCCATGGGACAGATGGGACCAGATGCCTCGAACCTTGACGGCGCCGAGTGCCTCGTAGTGGGCCGCGGCTCGGGTCAGCTCGATCCACTGGCCGGGCGCGCTGCCGCCACGATGCATGCCGGTGTCGAGCTTGAGGTGCACGTGCCGCACGTTCGGGGCCGAGACGGCCTGCTGCAGTTCGGCGACCGTGGAGACGCTGACGTCGATGTCGGACAGGAGCAGCAGTTCGCTCGCGTCGTACAGCCAGATCAGGATGGGTTCGGTCAGGCCGGCGGCGCGCAGTTGCAGAGCCTCGTCGGCGCGAGCGACGCCGAGCCAGGTCGCGCCCGCCTCGACGGCGGCCCGGGCGACCTGGATCGCGCCGTGGCCGAAGGCATCGGCCTTGACGACCGCCATGATCTCGGTGCCGGGCCGAATGCGCTTGTGCAGGGTTTGTACGTTGTCCCTGACGGCCGACAGGTCGACCACGGCCTCTGCCAGCCCCACGAAGGGGCGGGTCGGGCGCTGCACCAGGTTCATGCCGTTCATTGTTGTTTCCGGCAACGGTCGCCACATCGTTTCGCGGTCGGATGTTGTCCCACCGCCACGTACGACCCTGGTACGACGCCGCGTCGTCCGGCTCGTCCTTTCGGCCGAGTCCCGGACCGCGCTCCGGCGCGGGAGACGTAGATCACGCCCGCCGGGAGTCACACTCCGCCGCGTTGTTCTGTCGTAAGTGTGTACATCCGAATCCGACAGAGGAGTCCAGCCATGGATGCGCGTCTGAACGTCTTCAGTTCTCCGGCCGCGGGCAAGCTGATGAAGCACCTCGTCTCCGCGGCCAAGGTGGTCGGCGGGTCGACCGTGCCCTACCTGACACTCGAGTTGGTGAACCTGCGCTGCAGCCAGATCAACGGCTGCGGTTTCTGCACCGACATGCACATCAAGGACGCCGTCGCCGCCGGTGAGTCGCAGCTGCGGCTCAACCTGGTGGCAGCGTGGCGCGAGGCCACCTGCTTCACCGAGGCCGAGCGCGCCGCGCTGGAGTTGGCCGAAGAGGGCACCCGCCTCGCCGACGCCAGTGGCGGGGTCTCGGACGAGGTTTGGGCCAACGCGGCCAAGCACTACGACGAGGAGCAGCTCTTCGCGCTGGTGTCGCAGATCGCTCTGATCAACAGCTTCAACCGGCTCAACGTGATCACCCGCCAGCCGGCCGGCGACTACGTGGCCGGACAGTTCAGCTGAGCTGTCGCCCGCACTGACTCCTCGGCTGGTTCAGCGGTCTCATCGCCGCTCTCGACCAGCCGAGGGCTGGGCGCGTGACGTCAGGCGCAGGTGCCTACTTGCCGAGGACGAAGGTCTGGATGGCGATCACGGCGGCGCCGCGGGCCCACTGAGTGAAGGACGCGTCCTGCAGGACGACCGGTGGCGGGACGGCCGCAGGGTGGCGGTCGGCCCGGAGGCCCGCCTGAAGTTCGTCCTGAGCGACAGCGGCCAGCCGGACGCCTTCGCCGCCGAGCATGACCACCTCGGGCATGGTGAAGTTGCAAGCGGCCGCGATGAGCCGGCCGAGAGCGTGTCCCGCGGCGCCGACCACGCGACGTGCCTCGGGATCACCGCCGGCGGCCAGGTCGAGACATTCGTCGTACCCGACCGGGCGGCCCAGAGCCTGGCCGACCTGGCTGGTGATCGCCGCTGTGGTGAGCATCGAGTCGGCGCAGCCGCGGTGGCCGCGCTCGCAGCGGGGGCCGTTCGGGTCGAGCTGGACGTGGCCGATCAGACCGAGCCCGGCCTCCGTCGTGTCGACCAGCTTGTCGTGGACGACCAGCCCGTAGCCGACCCCCGCACCGATGGTGAGCAGGCAGAACCGGCTGATCCCGCGGCCGGCACCGAACCAGTGGATCGCCTCGGTGACGGCGGTGACGTCGTTGGCGACGACCACCTGGGCGTCGGTCCGGTCAGCGACGAGCTGCTGGAACTTCACGTCCTCCCAGCCGAGGAAGTCACCGTGCAGTACGTCGCCGGTAGCGTCGACGTGCCCGCCGAGACTGATCCCGAGCCCGGTGATCCTCGGCCGCCCGGCACCCAGCGAACGCGCGATCTCCACCACCAGCTCGGCCACCGCCTCGGGGGAGTGGTCCGGCAGCACCCGCTCCTCGGTGGCGATCACCTCGGCCCGCAGTGTGGTCAACACCCCCAGCGCCGCGTCCCCGGTCAGCTTCACCCCGACGAAGTGGTGCGAAGCCGGCACGATGTCCAACGGCTGCGAAGGCCGCCCCACCCGGGGATCGGCCGGGCCACCCGCCACCTCGACCAGCAGCCCCGACTCCACCATCGGCTTCGTCAACCGGGTCAGGCTCCCGGCCGACAGCTCCACCCGCCGAGCCAGCTCGGCCCTCGACAACGGCCCGTCCAGCAGGATCTCCAACGCAACCTGCTGGGACGGCCCACCCAACGGCCGCCAAGCCCCCGTCCCCGCCGTACCTCCCACGCCACGACCCTACCGTCGCCGCGCCGAACCGATCAGTGCGGAAGCTTGCGGGTGTCGATCAACTGCTGGGCCACGTCGCGAAGTTTGGTGTTGGTGTCCTGCGAGTAGCGCTTCAGGATCGCGAACGCCCGATCGCCGTCGACATCGAAGCGCTCCATCAGGATCCCCATCGCCTGACCGACCAGCTTCCGGGCGTCGACCGCCTGCGCCATCGTCTCCTCGTGCCGCGCCGACGCGACCGCCACCGACGCGTGCCGGGCGAGGATGTGCGCGATCGCCTCGTCGTCCTCACCGAACGCGTTCGGCTCGGGCGAGTACAGCCCCAGTACGCCGACCGTCGCCCGGCTGCCCCCACCGGTGGCCAGCGGCACGTCCAGCACGCTCCGCACTCCCAGCCCCGCCACCTTCGCCGCCCACTCCGGCCACCGCGTGTCCTCGCTGGTGTCCCGGATGAGCACGGTGCTGCGCTCCCGCAGGGAGGTGATCAACGGGCCGGTCTCGGAGCTGATCTGCAACCCGAACACGTCGCCGACCACGGGATCGGTGACCGCCGCCACCTCGGGTTGCGAGCCCCGCACATAGAGCGCGATTCCGGCGAACGTGCAGTTCAGCGCCTGCAGGGCGAACTGCACCACCGCGTCGACCGTCTCCTCGACGCCGGGTGCGTCGTGCAGTTCGACAGCGAGTCGCGCGAAGGCGTCCGCGGACGTCGCCGCGGCAACCTCGAAGTCAGCCATCAAGGGGCTCCAGACATGAGTCATCGTCAGGGGTACCCCGTGGCTGGAGTGGTCCTCAGCGGACATCATGCAGCCTGATCCGCCCGAAGTGGTAGCCGAACCCCCGATCTTGTGCGGGCTGTTGCCAAGGCTTGTCCTACCCGCCGGATAGCTGCTTCTCCCGGCGGAGATATCGCTGTCCCGCGGTGGCAGAAAACCTTTGTCAGCAGGGTGTTAGGCCGTTGCCACCGCGTGCGCGGCACCACCGCCTCACTGGCAGTAATTTGTTGCAGGAGGTCTTTACTGCCACTGGTCAGGCGGGAGCCGGTGGTCGACGCTGGTGGCTCCGGATTGCGCGCGGCGAAGGAGAAGGCAATGGCCACGGTGGTTTCAGCGGTACTGCGGACAGCGGCCGCCGAGCAGGAGCGGGCGATCGCTCACTTCGCCGGCAAACTCGCCTTCGAGACGGACCCGTCGGATGTCGCCGCAGACCTCGGCGCCGGAGTCGGCGGCTGGGTTCTCGTGGACAGCAGAAGCCAGGAAAGCTGGGACCAGGGACACGTGCCCGGAGCGATCCACCTGCCGACCCGGGAAATCGCGGCGCGTGCGGCACTCGCAGTACCGGAGGGCACTCCAGTGGTCACCTATTGCTGGGGCCCGGCGTGCAACGGTGGCACCAAGGCTGCCCTCGAGTTCGCCAAACTCGGCTATCCGGTCAAGGAGATGATCGGCGGCATGGAGTACTGGACCCGTGAAGGGCTGCCGGTCGAGACCGTCGACGGCGTCACCCGCCGCCCTTCGGACCCGCTGACCGCTCCCACGGGCATCGCCTGCGCCTGCTGAGGTCGTCTGTGAGCGGTCAACTGTTCGCGGCGGCTTCGGCGGCCCAGAGGTAGTAGGTGGGGGCGACGTCCATGCTTCCCCGGCGGAGCGAACCGGGTGGCGACCCGGTCCCGCCACCATTCAGGGAGCCGACCAGGAACATGATGATCAGCAGTGGAAGCAGCGTGACCCGCACCAGCATCGCCCACGGGCCCCGGAAGCCCGGGCGGCCGCCGTCCTTGAGCTGAACTAGCCGGGTGCCGGTCAGCAGCGCGCCGAGCGCCCGGCCGTTGCCGTAGAAAACGCCGTACAGCAAGGGAACTCCGAAGATCAGGGCGATCACGCCCACCCCGACCGTCCCGTCGTCGAGAGTCGGTGCCGTCACGAGAGCGGCTGTCCCGGCCAGCACGCCGACCCCGACCACCATCGAGTCCACCAGCCAGGACGCGAACAACGTCCACGCTCCCGGGCGGACGTACCGTCGCCCGTTGCCGAGTGGTTCCACTCGTTTGGCAACGTCCGGTCCGAGGACGTCCACCGGGTTCACATACCTGTTCATGACCCGGCACCGTACCGCTTCGCGGGCCTGCCGCGAGTACGGGCGAGGTACGGGCAGAGCGACGAGCTCTGCCCGCGCTAGAGAGCGTTCGCCGAGCTCGTCCGCACTGTTGCCTGACGCAATGATCTGCGGTCCGGGCGGCCTGCGGTGAGCCGTCGATGACGGTAAGGTACGGACCGTGTCCGGACGGTCTCCCCACGACTTCGCGGGTGATGCGCCTGCCCACGGGCCGCCGGGCCGGCTCGGCGAGCTGCTGCGATCCCTCCGGTGGCAGGCGGACCTGACCCAACGCGAGCTGGCCGACCGCGCCGGACTCAGTACGGCGGCGATCCGTGACCTGGAGCAGGGCCGGACCAGGAGCCCGAAACCGGACTCGGTCGACGCCATCGCCGCGGTTCTCGCGCTCGGCAGCGACGACGCGGGCAAGCTGCACGCCGCGGCCAGGTCCCACCGTTCGCCCGCCGCGCCCACCACCGGCGCGCTGTGGATCGGCGTCCTGGGTCCGCTGGAAATCCGGTACGGCGATGCGCCGCTCACCATCAACTCGGTGCCGCAGCGCAGCCTTCTCCTCCACCTCGCCCTCGCCGCCGGTACGACGGTCGGTCAGCGCGAGCTCGCCGAGCTTCTCCTGCCGCAGCACCCACCGGCCCACGCGGGCGCCCTGCTGCGGACCCGGATCGCCCGGCTACGCCGACTGCTGGAGTCGGGTGGTGCGTCCGGCCCGGCGATCGTCAGCAGCCCGACCGGCTACCGGCTGGAAGCGACTCCCGAGACCTTGGACCTGCTGGCGTTCCGCGAGCTCGTCGCGAAGGCCGCCGACGCCGATCCGGAAACCGCGCTGGCCGGGCTCGCGGACGCCCTGGCGCTCTGGCGTGGCGACCCCGAGGCGGCCGATCCACTCCACCTGAGCATTGCGAACGAGCACGCCGAGGCCGTTCGCGCGTACGCCGCGCTGGCCCGCGAGGTCGGCGTACCGGAGCGGGCTCTGAAAGCCCTGCGGGGCTCTGTGTCGCGGCACGAGCTCGACGAGCCGCTGCACGCGGAGCTGATCCAGACCCTCGCGGCGGCCGGGCGGCAGGCCGAGGCGCTGGCGGCGTACGAACGCATCCGCGAGGCGCTCGCCGACCAGCTCGGCATCGATCCGGGTGAGCGGCTGCGTGCGGTGCAGTTGGCAGTTCTCCGCCGGCAGAGCTCTCCGCAACAGGTCGTCGTCCAGCAGACACCCTCGGCACCCCCGGACTTCGTCGGCCGCGTCGAAGAGCTGGCGACGATCTGCGGAGCGCTCAGGCGACCGGGCGCTGTCTCGTCGCGAGCCGTTCTCGTCAACGGCATCGCCGGCGTCGGCAAGACCGCGCTCGCGCTCACCGCCGCCCATCACCTCCACGCGGAGTACCCCGACGGCCAGCTGTACGCCGACCTCCGCGGCGCGGACGCTGTCGCCCCGGCGCCGCTGCAGGTACTGGGCCGGTTCCTCCGTGCTCTCGGAGTGCCCACCAGGCGGATCAGCACCGAGGCGGAGGCGGCCGCGCTGTTCCGCAGCGAGCTCGCCGACCGGCGCGTCCTCGTGCTGCTCGACAACGCTCAGGACGCGGCACAGGTCCGTTCCCTGCTGCCGGGCGCCGGCCGGAGCGACGTGATCGTGACCAGCCGACGGCGACTACCGGATCTGGTAGCGGCGGAGGTCGTCGATCTCGAACCGCTTGCCCACGCCGATGCGGCTCAGCTGATCACCTCCACCGCCCGATCGCTGGACGCGCTCGCGGAGGACGTGGCGGCGCTCGCGGAGGCGTGTGGCCGCCTTCCGCTCGCGCTTCGCATCGCCGGCGCGCGGCTCGCGACCCGCCGCGAGTGGACGGTCGCCGACCTGGCCCGCCGGCTCGACGACAGCAACCGTCGGTTGTCCGAGCTCAGCCTCGGCGAATCCAGCGTGCTCAACAGTTTCCAGCTCAGCTACGCCGACCTCGGACCCGACGCCCAGCGAGCGTTCCGGCTCTGCAGCCTGCATCCCGGCGACGACTTCAGTGCCGACAGCACCGCGATCCTGCTCGGCCTGCCCGCCGTCGACGCCGAACGGATCCTCGAGGACCTGCTCGAGGCGAACATGCTGCTGCAGCACACCAAGAATCGCTATCGGTTCCATGACCTGCTCGGTCTGTACGCCCGCCGCCTGCTGGCCGAGGACCGCGAGGCCGACGCTGCCCGGACGAGGTTGCACTCCTGGTACGCCGAAGCGGTCACGGCCGCGACCGACTGGGCCTACCCGAAACTCGTCCGGCTCGAGACCCACGGCGAGCCGGACAGGTTCTTCGCATCGGAAGAGGCTGCCCTCACCTGGCTGGGTGACGAGTTGCGTGCGCTGGTGGCGGTGGTGACGGACGAGGCCTCCGGCGACCCGCGGTTGTCCTGGCGGATCGCCGACCAGCTCCGTGGCCACTTCCTGATGTGCCGCGAGGCCGACGGCTGGATGCAGGTGGCCCAGGCCGGTAGCGCGGCCGCGATCGAGGCCGGCGACGAAGTCGCGCAGGTGGCGATGCTGATCTGTCGCAGCCAGGCGTTGGCAGCCGCCGGCCGCGACGACGACTCGTTGGCGGACTCGCTGGCCGGTCATGTCCTCGCTGTCGCCGTCGACTGGACCGCGGCAGCCGGCTACACAGCCCACCAGGTCGGCTGGCACCACCTCGAGCGAGGGACCCTGCGCGAGGCCGACCACTGGATGAGCCGCTCCATCGAGTGGACCCAGGACGAGTCGTGCAGCCATGTCCGGGCGATCGCTCTCAACGGCCTCGGGATGACGCGCCTCTACCAGGGCAGGGTGGGCGAGGCCGCCGACCTCTTCGCCGAGGCCCTCCAGAGCAAGGGAATCGGCCGCCCGGCGTCCCCGCTGATCGTTCAGGGGAATCTGGCGAGTGCGCTACGTCAACTGGGCCAGATCGACCGTGCCGCGGACCTACTGGGCGACGTGCTGGACGCCTACCGGCAGGAGTCCTACCCGCGCGGTGAGTTGTCGACGCTGGACGAGCTGGCCCGGCTGCACCTGCAGCGCGGCGAAGGCGCCACCGCCCTGGAACTGGCCCTGCGCGCGCACGACCTCGCGATTGCCGGTCGCGACCGCAAAGCGCAGGCACAGACCGTCGCGACCGTCGCTCAGGCCCATCTCGTGTTCGGCGATACCGCGGCGGCGATCAGGTACGGCGAGAAGTGCCTCAAGATCGCCCGCGGCTTCTACCCGTACGTCGAGACGGAGGCGCTGCTCACCCTGGCCACGGCCCTGCACCACACCGGGAATCAGGTCTCCGCGCTCGAGCTCGCTGCCGAGGCCGAGTCGATCGCTGCCACGTGCGGCTTCGACCTCCTCCAAGCTGAAGCCACTGCTGCCCTGGGCGCACTTCGTGCCTCCGAACCGTGACGAGAGGTACGGGCGAAGTACGGGCAGAGCGTTGACGAGCTGACCGCCTAGCGTTGGGGATCGGCGACTTCCGCCACCCATTACGGCGGTTCAGGGGACACAGTGTCGAAGCGAGTCAGGCAGGGGGCGACCATGGTCGTCGCGCTGCTTCTGCTGCCGTTCGCGGTAGCGTGTTCGAGCAAGGCGTCCCAGTGCGAGAAGGCCTTCGCGGCAGTGGCGAACTCGGTCGATGGCGTGGCGTCGGCTCACTGGGACTGCAGCGAACAGTTCGGTGGCGGCTGGCAGCGAGGCACTGTCGTGCTCGACGTGGACACCAAGGCCGAGGCCGAGAACGTGATGGAGACCCTGCTGCGGGCTTTCGCCGCCTCCCCTGACCTGCTGGACCGTTGGTCCACGCCGCAGAAGTACACCACCCAGGATCCTGCGATCGTGGTCGCGGCGGGCTCGCTCGGCTTCAACGGTACGCCGAGGGTCGGCGAGGTCCGCGCACGGTTCGGCATCACCCCCGGCTGACTGCGCGCTGCGCCCATCAAGGACAACGTGGTTCTCCGGTGCTGCATCAGCCCCAGCTGTTGAGTACCGCGCGGGTCGGGTGGAAGCGGACGGCCCGGCCGGTCTCGCCGTCGGCGTCCCAGTCGATCGTCGCCGTACCGGACAGGTGCAACGCCGTACCGGTCGCGAAGTCGAGGAAGAGCAACGCCGCCGCCGGGTCCACCGAGATGTTGCCGAGGCTGTTGAACATGTTGTTGCCCGGGAAGTCCGGCCACACCAGGTCTCCGCCCTCGACCCGGACGAAGCCCGGCTCGCCGCCCTTGTGCGAGGTGTCGGTGCCGCGGGTCGGATGCGCGGTGCCGAGGAAGAAGGTGTCGGCACCCTCGATCAGCGCCGTCTCCGCGGCCCCGAGCGTCCCGTCGGTGACGACCGGCAGACTCGACGCGGGCTGCGTCACCTCGTGCGGATGGATGTACTGCGGGCAGTTCCCGTACGCCTGCTCAGCCGCGATCTCCAGCTCACCCCCGGTACTGCGAACCAGGTCGCCGTTGATCCGCACCCGTCGCCGCAGCGCCAGGTCGATCACCAGCACGCCGACCGGCTGCCAGGCCGGTACGCCGTGCAGCGGATCGCCCGCGCCGGGCGCCGTACGGATCGTCAAGGTGCTGTCCCGCGAGTCGAGGAAGCCGAGTGGTCCGGACATCGCCGTCGTCCACAACCTTCCGTCGCTGTCGCGTGCCGTGATCGCGACGAAATCGCGCTGCGCGAGGAACTTCTTCGCGCCACCCTCCAGCGACGCCGGCCGCAGCATCCCCTCCAGCCGGGAAGCGTCGTGGGCGACCCCGGCCTTGGCCTGAACCGCCAGTTCGCCTTCATGGAAGCCGGTCATGATCGCCTCGTCTTCTCGTAGTGGCGGGCGACCCGGGTCCGGTTGCCGCAGACGCTGCCGACGCACCACTGGCGTCGTTTGTGCTCGGCCAGGAACAGCATCGAGCAGTTCGGGTTGGCGCACCGCCTGAGCCGGCTCAACCCGGCCGCGTCGGCCATCAGCTCGATCGTCTCGCGCGCGATCATCGCCAGCGCCGCGTTCCCGCCGTACTCCGGATGCCAGCGCGTCGCCACCCGCAGCCCGTCCGTGGTCGCGGCCAGTCGCAGACTCTGCGGCGCACCGGCCGCGGCAGCGTTCACGTCGTCGACCGAGGTCGCCGAAGGCTCCCGGCCCTCCAGGTGTGAACCGAGCAGCTCACGTACGGCGGTCCGCAACCGGCGCACCGCCGTACCGTCCGGGACCGGTCCCGCAGGCAACCGCACCTGCTGAAGCGCCCACCACCTGGCCAGCTGCTCGGGCGTTCCGATCAGATCCACCGGCGGATCGACGGCCAGCAGCTCGGTGTCGACCAGATCGAGCGCGACCAGCCGCTCCCCACCCATCGCGAACCCGTCCGCGATCAGCTCCCCGGCAGTCGGCTGCATGCTCATGGAGTGACTGTAGGCATTAAGTAGTTCAGAAATCAACAGCTGAACCTAATGAGAAATGTACCGATAAGGCATTAGAGTTGGCTGAACACCATGTGGTTAGGCCAGCTTGGAGACCTGGTAGTGGTCGAGCTTCCAGCCGGTGTCGTTGCGGCGGGCAACGATGCTGAGGAAGACCTCGACGGTCGGCCGGTCGACGAACGAGAAGGCGACCTCGAGATAGCCCAGCACCAGGTCGTCGCTCAGTTGCCTGGTCTCCAGCAGGTCGTAGTCGGCTGTCAGGCCCAGCGGCTGCGATTCGTAGTACTCCGCTACGCCTACCGGCCCGATGGTGTAGGGACGCAGGCCTTGGAAGATCGCGTCATCGGTGAAGAGCTTGGCCACGGCGGCCGAATCGTGGGCGGCGATCCCCGTCTTCCACTGGTCGAGCAGGCTGGTGAGAGTGCTGGTGGTGTTCATGTTCGGGGCTCCTCGAGGTGCTGTTCATCGGATCGCTTTCTCGGGTGGGCGGGCAGTGGGAGGACCGCCCGCCCGGAGCGGGAACTAGTGGCCGGCGCTCTGGCCACCGTCGACGTGCAGGATGACGCCGGTGACGAAGGGCGCGTCCTCGAGGTAGGTGACGGCACCGACGGCGTCGGAGACCTCGCCGATCTCGCCGACCGGGTGCAGGCCGGCCAGCGCCTGGTGCGTCTCCTCCGGGTGCATCGGCGTCCGGATGATGCCGAGGGCAACGGTGTTGACGCGGATGCCGCGGGCGGCGTACTCGATCGCCAGCGACTTGGTGACGGCGTTCAGGCCGCCCTTGGTCAGCGAGGCGAACGCGGACGGTACGTTGACGTTGGCGTGCTCGACCAGGCTGGTCGACACGTTGACGATGTGGCCGCCCTCCTGGGTCAGCATCGCCTTGGCCGCGGCCTGGGTGACCTCGAAGAAGCCGCGCAGGTTCACGCCGGTGACGAGGTCGAACTCCTCGTCGGTGTAGTCGGTGAAGGGCTTGGCGATGAACACCCCGGCGTTGTTGACGAGGGTGTCGATCCGGCCGAAGGCGGCCAGGCCCTGCCGGATGATCTCCTTGCCGACGCCCGGAACGGCGACGTCGCCGGGGACGGTCAGGACGAACGGGTCGTCGGAGGGCTGGATGGATCTCGAGTTCGCCACGACGGCGTACCCGAGCTTGCGGTAGGCGGTGACCAGGCCGGCGCCGATGCCCTGGGACGCTCCGGTGACGACTGCGACTTTCTGCGTGCTCACTGTGCTGCTCTTTTCCGGGATCAGGGAGAGCGATCGTTCTCCGTTGACTCGATGGTGGCTCGGCGCCGGCCGGCTTTCCACGACTTGTTCTCTCCCTGCTGAGAGGCAACGCCTACGATCAGCCCATGGAACTGCGGCAGCTGCGGTACTTCGTCGCGGTCGCCGAGGAGCTCAACTTCGGTCGCGCCGCCGCCACCCTGCACATCGCGGGGCCTTCGCTGTCCCAGCAGATCAAGGCGCTGGAGCGCGACCTCGGCCTCCGGCTGTTCGATCGCGACCGTCGCTCGGTCACCCTGACGGCGTCCGGCGAGGCGCTGCTGGCACCGGCCCGCGAGCTGCTGAAGCAGGCCGACGAGCTCCGCCGCTCCGCTGCCGGGCTCTCGAAGGCCGAACCGGTCCGTCTCGGCTACGTCAGCTGGCACCCGCCGGACCTGCTCACCCGGGTTTCGGGGATCGCGCAACTGCGGATCGACGCCTGGGTCCTGCCGTCCCACACCCAGGCCGCGCGGGTGGCCGACGGCAGCGTCGACCTCGCGATCGCGTGGATCAAGACACCGGCCCTGACCGAGCAGGGCCTGGAGGCTCGGTTCATCGGCGCCGACCGCCTGTACGCCGTGGCGCCCGGCTCCGACGACTCACCGGTCCGGGCGAAGGACGTCGTCGTCCTGGTCGACGCCGACCTCGCGACCTGGTCGTCGTGGAACGACTATGCGGAGGAGTGGGCCCACGCCAGCGGTGCCCGCCTCGAGTACGTCGATGACGGCGGGCTCACCGGACCCGCGTTCCACGAACACGTCCGGCGCCTCCGCCGTCCGGTGCTCAACAACCCCAAGCGCACCACCACGCCGACCCCGCCCGACCTGATCGAACGCCCGGTCGTCGACCCGGCGCCGTACTGGACCTGGTCGCTGATCTCCCGCAGGTCCGATCCACGAGCTGCGATCCAGTCGAGCATCCACGCCCTGACCGACGACGTCCCAGCCCTCTGCGCCGACCTCTCCACCTGCTGGCTGCCCGCCGACGACCCCTACCGATAGGCCGCGACGACGCCCCTGATCTGCGCGAGGCAGTCCCCGATCGCCCCGAAGTGGGCGACCATGCTCAGCAGCTCGCGCAGGTTCAGCAGCCGCATCCGCTGCTGCCATCCGGGCTCGGGTGGACGCAGTTCGTGGTACGCCGCGAAGAACCGCTCCGGTACGCCGCCGGAGCAGAACATCATGCTGAGATCGACCTCCGCCCAGGTCCAGCTCACCGCCGGGTCGATGAAGACCGGAAGCCCGTCGGCGGTGGCGATCACGTTCGACCTCCAGAGGTCGCCATGCGTCAGCACGGCCGGGGCCTCAGGGAGCAACTGGGGAAACCGGGCGCAGAGCTTCTCGATCCCGGTGCGGTCGGAGGCGGTGAGAACCTCTTGTGCCTTCGGTTCGCGGAGGTAGCGCAGTACTCGGTTGGTCGCGAAGAACCGCCGTCCGTTGGTGTCCCACGCGTTCTCCTGCGGGAGCCGGCCCAGCCAGCCGTCCGCCGGCCAACCGTGCCGCGGCGAGGTCTTCGTGTGCAGGGCCGCGACGGCTCGTCCGGCAGCCTCCCAGAACTGGTTGCTTCCGGGCGGGGCCGGCTCAAGGGCCTGCAACGTCAGCGAGTGGTCGGTCACGCCGATGACGTCGGGGGTTCGGAGACCCTCGGCCCGGAGTACGGCGAGACCTGCGGCCTCTGTGGCGAACACACCCGGTTGATCGTCCTCGGCGAACTTCACGATCACGGTCCGGCCGGTCAGCCGTACTCGCCAGGTCTGGTTGGCGAAGCCGCCGGTGAGCTGTTCCGCTGTCAAGATCTCAGCGCCTTCGACGGCCTGCCGGACAGCGTGCGGGACGTCAGGCACCGAGGCTCGGTTCGTCGGGGGCGGAGAGGCTCAGTACTGCGCCGGCCACGGCGGGGGAAGCGCTGATCCTGGCCTCCAGGGCGCGGAGGCGGACGGCCACGTGGGACTCGTCGTCATCGCCGGTGAGGTCGACGTCGCCGATCACCGAGATCATCCGCGGGCCGACCACCTCGAGCCGGAGATAGGTGACCCGGGCAACTTCCGGCGCCGCCAGGAGAGCTTGCAGGGCGGCTTGCCGGACCTTCGGATCGGCCTCCTGGCCGACCAGGAACCTGCGGTTGCGGTTGATCAGCAGCAGTGCGACCCAGGCGAGCAGCAGACCGACGAGGATCGAGCCGATGGCGTCGGGGATCGAGGAACCGGTCAGCTGGTGTGCGAGCAGGCCGGCGCCGGCGATGAGCAGACCGGCCAGCGCGGCAGCGTCCTCCACGAACACCGCCCGGAGAGTCGGGTCGGAGGTCGCGAGGACGTGCTCGATCAGATCCCGGTCGAGCGTGTTCGCCTCGGCGCGAGCCTGCCGGGCGGACTGCAGGAAGGAGATCCCTTCCAGGACGAAGGCGACCCCGAGGACGACGTACCCGATGGCGAAGCGCTCGGCCGGCTCCGGCGAGATGAGTTCCTGGACGCCGTGGGTGATCGAGACCGCGGCGCCCGCGACGAACAGTCCGAGGGCGGCGAACAACGACCAGACGTACGCCTCCCGCCCGTGCCCGAGCGGATGCAGCTCGTCGGCGGGTTTGTGCGCCCGGCGATTGGCGATCAGCAGAAAGATCTCGTTGCCCGCATCGGCCCAGGAGTGGGCTGCCTCGGCCAGCAACGACGCCGACGCGGTCAGTACGGCCGCCACCGACTTCGCGATCGCGATCAGCACATTGGCAACGAACGCGACCAGTACCGTCGTCAGGCTCTCGGACCCACCCGCCGCCCCGGCGCCAGGCACATCTGCCAGCAACTCCCGGCGCCCGCCTTCTTCATCCACCATCCATCAGTGGTAACACAACGACTCACCTGACGACGGCCGCCTCCACGAACTCGGCGCCTGCCTCCTGAAGCCGCGCGGTGGCGTAGGCCGGGTCGATCAGGGACTCGGGGGTGTGAATGCCTGGGGGGACCGAAGCGCCGCGGAGGGCAAGTAGGCGTTCGACGCCGAGGGCGATACCCACCGCGGTCAGCGGGCGCTGACCTGCTGAGTGGGTGAGGAAGTGAGTGGTCCGGAGCGGTGCGCCGGCTTGGTCGGTTCCTGTCAGGTCTATGCGGAGTTCCGCGGCCGGCTGGGAGCCGTCAAGGGCATCCGCCGGATTGACGGCGAAGTCGAGTTGGACGTTGGCCGCGTCGGTCGCGAACGCGAGACTCGGTACGTCGAGCACGGCGACGGTCTGGCCGGGGAGAGTGGACCCGTCCCTGCGCTCCACCTCGGCTGCCGTCTCGGTGTCAGGCAACCAGGTGAAGGCGCCGTCGCGGCGTACCAGTCCTGCCGAGGTGATCGCCGCCCAACGCTCGAGGTCGGCCAGGGCTGCCGGGCCGCCGATGTCCTGCTCGTCAAGTACGGCGCTGACGCGGATGCTGTCGACGCGGCTGAACTCCCCAGTCGCCTGCAGCGCAGCGAGCACGACAGCTCCGGCGAAGAAGTGGCTGGCGAGCATGACCGGAGACGCGGTCGGGCGGTGGGCCACCGCGACAACTTCCGGCGCGATCTCGACCGGGCCGCTGGAGATACCGAAGTACGGCAGTTCATGGTCCTGCGCGTACCGCAAGGCGTTGTAGCTTTCGTCGCGCAGCAACGCCACCACTGCTGAGTAAGTGGCGCCGGCCGGCAGGCCGAGATCGCTACGCCCGAGATCGACGGTGACGACGGTCGCGGTACCAAGGTCGTCCGCTACTCGCTGAGCGCGTTCGAGATTGCGCGCGGCGATCGTCAGCGGCAGGTCGGGATGCCATCGCCGCAGCAGGGCAGTGGTGTCGGCGCCTGCTTGGCCGGATCCGCCGAGGACCAGTACGGGTTTCATCTGAACGCTCCCTCTCGTAGCTACATTTTGTAACCTACACTTTGTAGCCTAGAGTGGAGGTCAGATTCAAGGGAGAACGATGATCCGGCTTTCCAAGGACGCTCGCCGCGAGCAGTTGCTCGACGCTGCCCTCGGCGTGGTCCGCCGGCGAGGCGCCGACGGCCTCACCCTGGTGACGCTGGCAGAGGCAGCCGGGGTCAGCAGGCCGATCGTCTACGACCACTTCGGCACCCGCGCAGGCCTCCTGCTGGCGCTCTACCGGCAGCTCGACGAGCACCACCGAACCGCACTGGACAAAGCTCTGGCGGCCGCCGACCCCACCGTCGCCGCAACCGCTCGAGTGATGAGTACGGCGTACTTCGCCTGCGTCACCGACCTCCCCGAGTCCGGCGCGCTTTCCGCTGCGCTCAAAGGCAATCCGGAGACAGAAGCGGCGCAGCAGGCGCTCGACGCGGAGTACGTAGGAACGATGGCGCGTGCGCTCACGCCGTACTCATCGTTGCCTCTGGCAACTCTCCGGCTCCGCTGCATCGGTCTCCTCGGCGCCGCCGAAGCCTTGGCCGCTGAACTCACCTCCGGCCGCACCACCGCCGCCGACGCAAGCGCGGCCTTGACAGGACTCATCCTCGGCGACCTCACCGACTGACTGGCTTGAGTCCAATCCCAGCATCTTGTTGCGGGCCTGCGTCCGTTGACCGGGTTGCGGAGGTTCGGCTAACGTCTTGCGCAGCGTGGTTGGGGCCGCGCCGAGACTCGCCGGAAGGCTGGAAGCCACCCCGTTGATCCACTCACCGGCCAGGGCATCGTGCTCCTTGTGGCCTGTGCGAGTCCAGGCGCGAGAGGATGCGTTGTGAGATTTCTGCCTGACAAGCCGAGCCTGGGATTCCTGCGCAAAGAGGCCAAGGACCTGCTGGCCGCGCTCCGCGAATCGAGTCCGGCGGCATCGCTGACCGATGCGCAGCGGGCGCTGGCAGCGGAGTACGGGATGCGGGACTGGGCCGAACTGAAGTCCGAGGTCGAGCGGCGCGCCAACGCCGTACCGGTTGCTCCGGCGGGCCTCGCCGAAGCGTTGGCTTCCACCTTCGACCTCGGCGCCGTCACCGGTACTGCGTCGCCTGTTTCGTTCACGCCGATGGGCCGTTGCTGGTCACTCGTGACCGACCGCGGCCGCTGGCTGGCCGTCACCGTCTTCGACTGGATCACGAACGAGCAAGCCGAGCTCGGCGCCCGGCTTCGCGACGCGGCGGTCGCCGTCGGGGTTGCCGCTCCAACTCCCGTCCGCAGTCCACGAGGCTGTTTGATCGAGACGGTGCAAGACCAGAACTGGCGGGTCCACGAATGGATCGAGGTCGGTCCATCGCCCGTGCTGCCGACACCTTTGGCAGTGGCCCGCGGCGTCGGTACGGCGTACGGGAAACTGCACGCGCTGGCCATCCCAAGCGAACTCCCGATCAACTGGTACCTGACGACCCATAAGTCCGACGCCGACTGGACCGACCTCCTCGCCCGAGCCCGGTCCGCTCAAAAGCCCTGGGCCGACCAACTCGCCCAAACCCTGCCTGTACTGACCGACCTGCGCCGAATCGAACCAAACGTCGACCCCACCGACCTCATCCTCTGCAACAGCAACGTCATTCCAGAACACGTCCGCATCGGCCACCACGACCATCTCGTCATTACCGAATGGGATTTCGCCGGCCCCCTCACCCCGGCCCTCGAAATCGGCATGGCCCTCTGCCAATGGACCCTCCGCCCCACCTCCAACCCCCAAGCCGCCACCGCCTTCCGCGACGGCTACCTCGAAGCCACCGGCACCTGGCCCACCCTCAATCTCTCCTCCTTCGCCTGCGCCACCACGGCCTGGCTCAACTGGACCTACAACACCATCTGCGAATCCCTCGACCCGGCCGATCCGGACCAGGCCGACGCCACCGACCGAGGCGTGCCCGACCTGCTGGCGCACCCGATCACCCGCGAGTCCTTAGAACTGTTGCTAACAGCCACCAATATTTAGGTGACCTGAGCAACCAACGTGAAGATCCGCTGCAACGGCCGGTCCTCCGTTGAGTCTCGACCGGCCTGTCGCCGACCCGGCACCACAGACACTTTCCGCCCAAGCAGGCTCATGGGGGGCGATCCCGGACGAACCAGGATGCGTTCCACGCGCATTCAACTACCCGACGCTGTACCTGGATGGGCTGAACCCGGTTAGCGGGGTTTCGCGGCACGCTGTGAATCCTCAACCACCGGCCCGGAACATAGCGAAGGGCACCGACCGCGGTAGTCGGGCCCTTCGCTGTATTCAGAGAGAGAACGCGCCCACGGTCAAGGCGATGCCCGCGAAGATGCCGACGACGTACCACTGCCCGCCTCCGGCAATGAACCCAACCAGGCTTCCCGCGGTCAGCAGAATGCTGCCGGCAATGGCGAGCGGCTTCCGGTACTCATAGATCCCCGCCAGCACCATAGCGATCACGAACAGAACGCCGGCTGCGGCGATCAGCCCGCCGATCACGAGCAGGACGATCAGGACGCGGTCTCCTGCGGTGTCCCCGAACTCTTGGCCCCCCATGGGCCCCACCCCCTTGTCGGAGGGGCAGTCTGTCGGATCGCGCCGCGGCTGGCAACGATTCCTGCGGTTCCGCGGGGTCGGGCCTGTGCGACGCGCCCGGGCGCCGCGAAGGGGATATTCGGGTTACCCCAGTCAAGGCTTATATAAGTGAGCCCTGGTATATAGTGGTTCCGTGCACGCGTTCGATGTCCTCGGCGACCCGGCCAGCCGACCAGGCTCGGCGAAGAAGCTTAGGCACGAGGAAATCCCCTGACGGACGGAGCCATGACGATGAAGGACGTACTCGACGAACTGGCCGCCGCTCGCCGGAAGATGGGTACGGCGACCCTGCCCGCCGGTGCGGCGTACACCATGGAGCTGAGGCGTCGCTACGACGCGCACCTCGACGACGTGTGGGAGGCGATCACCAGCCCCGAGCGTCTGAGTCGCTGGATGAAGCCAGTCACCGGCGACCTACGTCTCGGCGGGGCCTTCGAGCTGGACGGCGGCGAGCACGGCGAGATCCTCCGTTGCGAGCCGCCGCGCCTGCTGCGGGTGTCCTGGATGTTCGGGCCCGGGGCTGACGAGTGGCCAGGCACGAGCGAGGTCGAGGTACGCCTGTCTCCTGATTCGGCCGGGGGCACCGAGTTCGAGCTGGTCCACGCCGCGGCCGTCGGAGAGCCTATGTTTCCCATCTACGGCCCCGGTGCCGGCGGCGTCGGCTGGGACCTGCACCTCCTCGCCCTCGCCAGGTTCCTAGGCGACGGTGAGGTTCTTGATCACGAGACGTTCCAAGCATCGCCTGCCGGACACGAGTTCAGCCGGCGCAGCGCTGCAGCCTGGGGCGAGGCTCACTTGGCCGGCGGCGGCGAACCGGACCTTGTCGCGGCGGCGGTCGAGGCCACTACCGCGTTCTACCTGCCAACCGGGGACGCGCGATGAAGTACACCACCTCGATCGAGATCGCCCTGCCTCGCGCCGAAGTGCTCCAGCTGATCGTCGACCCCGCCCAGACGCCGAAGTGGCTGCGGGGCCTGGTGATGCACGAGCCACTGAATGGTGCGCACGGCCAGGTCGGCACCACCTCGCGGGTCGTGTTCCAGCTGGGCAAGCAGCGGATGGAGGCCACCGAGACCATTACACGCCTAGAGCCCGCGGACCTGCACGCAGTACCCAGCTCGGTCGTCGTGCACTACGAACGCGAGATTGCCGCCGATGGCATGTGGCAGGCCCAGCGCGACCGGCTGTTCGAAACCGGTCCGGACACCACGCTGTGGGAGAGCGAGAGCGAGTTTCGGTTCGACGGATTGCTGATGCGGCTGGTGGGCCTTGTGATGCCCGGTTCGTTCCGCAAGCAGTCGCGACAGCACATGCAGGACTTCAAGGCATTCGCCGAACAGGGGGTGGATGTCCGCCACGGGACGAACTCCGGCCAGGCCTGATCCTCCGTGGCCGCACGCGAGTGTCGTACACCGCCTGAAAACCCACTTCAAGTGCGGACAGTGCACGACACAGAATCCAGCCCTCCAAAAGGGGTCAAACAGCGCGACACGATCGACCTCACGGTCCTGCCGACCGACTGACCAACCGCCACAGCGACCTCTGCCTGCCGAAGATCTTCATCGACCCGACACCTTGGGTGTGGCTTGACTGATTGGACCTGGACCGTCTCGGCGTCGCCGACCCCGTACGCCGACCTTGCGCTGCTACTCACCAATGCCCGCGAGATGTGGCCTGACGGGATCGATCTAGACACGCAGTGGCAGCGCTTCTGTTTTCTGCTCTACCTGTGACCTGCCCGGCCGACGCCAGGAGCGGAGGTGCATGACAATGTTCGCTCGTCCGCGGACCGGGCAGCAGGTTGCGACTCCAGGTGTCGCGTTGCTCAGATGCGGATAGTTTTCGTCGACGAACAACTCTTGTAACCGGTGCGCGTGTTCGTATTGCACACATAGAAGTCGATCCGGTCCGTCGACATGAAGGGCCCCTCGACGACATCGCCTCCGTGGCAACTGCTGTCCGAGAGCGTCTGCCAGACGATGGAAGCCCTGTAGTGCAGCGTCGCCCCTCGCGCGTCACAGCTCTGGTCGTCGACGACCAGGGTGTAGGCCTCGCTGGCCGCGATGTACACCCGCCCGAACGCCCCGCCGTCCGGCGAGGTCACCGACGCCGAGACGGCATGCGCCGGAGTTGCCACCAACACCCCGCTCGCCATCACTGCGACTCCTACCAGTGCCCCCAGTGCACGTGCCTTCATCAGTCCTCCGAGAGAGATGTTTCGAGCAGGCTCGCGCCTGCCCGTTGAATGTGTCGCGACAGTACGAGTTGTCGCCGTCGCGTCTCTGCCCGTACCGCACCCGTACTTCGCGTCACCGTCACCGTCGCCGTCGCCGTCGCTGTCACCGAGGCCGCAGTTGGCGGTACGTTCGCGGGCTGGGTTGGGACAAATCGGTCGAGGAGCCGCGCCCGGCTCTGCCTGAAACCTCTCGGGCTGTCGCGCCGGGCGGGGAAGTTCGATGGGATCACTGCGACGCCGCGTAGCCACACGCCCGGAAGGCGCCGTTGGATAACTCGTCGACGCTCCCGCCATGGATAAACGCGCGCCCCGACACGCCTTGCCTTCGCGGCGGCGGGACGAGCGACGAAGGAGCGAGGTAGCCGGGGGGTGGGGAGCAGGCGACGAAGGAGCCGGCGTGGGCGTACGACGTACAGGGTGGGCCCCGTCGGACTCGAACCGACAACCCGCGGATTAAAAGTCCGCTGCTCTGCCAATTGAGCTAGAGGCCCTGGGTGTGTTGGGGACAGTCTGGCAGGTGGGAGGGGTGGATCGCGAATGGGTAGACCAGCGAGTTTGCTGGTTTCGGAGGGTAGTGGGGAGATCACCGGGTGTTGAACCGGATGGGGTGGTGGGTCGTTCTCCGGGGGTGAGGGCATCGTCGCTGCCGGGGAGCCGGGGGTGGGGGTGCGTGGACCCGTCCGTTCACGTGAGGAGTGATCATGAGTGTGCTGGAGCGCTGGCAGGATCAGGTGGTGGCGGTTTTCAGGGTGGTGATCGGGTTTCTGTTCGCCAGTCATGGGGCGGCGGCGATCTTCGGGGTGCTGGGGACCGAGCGGGTGGCGGCGCTGGTCTGGCCGAGTTGGTGGGCGGCGGCGATCCAGTTCGCCGGTGGGGCGTGTGTGATGCTCGGGCTCGGCACCCGGTACGCCGCGCTGCTGTGTTCGGGGTCGATGGCCTACGCCTACTTCACCGTTCATCAGGCCGACGCGCTGTTGCCGGTGCAGAACGGTGGGGAGAAGGCGGCGTTGTTCTCGTTCGCGTTCCTGCTGATCGCGTTTCTCGGCTCCGGGACCTGGGCGGTGGAGCGCCTGCCCGTGTTCAGGCAGCAGGAGGCACGGCAGCTGGCAACTGCGACCGAGTGACCCCGGGGCGGCCGGAGGATGATCATCTCGACGACAGGACGGGAGTGCCGATGGCCGACGATCGAGCGGCGCTGCTGCGGGAGCTGCACGACGTGCACGCTCCCTCGTTGTGGCGGTTCGTCGTCCGGCTGACCGGCGACGACCGGTTCGCCGAGGATGTCGTCCAGGAGACCCTGCTGCGGGCGTGGCGGCGCCCGCAGATCCTGACCGAGGACGAGGCGGGGGCGCGGGCGTGGCTGTTCACGGTGGCGCGCAATCTCGTCATCGACGACCGGCGCAGTGCCCGGGTCACCCGTGAGGTGGCCAGTGACGAGCTGCCGGAGAGACCGAGCGCCGACCACGCGAACGCGGTACTGGACGCGTGGCTGGTGTCCGATTCGCTGGCCCAGCTGTCGGACGACCATCGGCAGGTGATCGTGCGCGCCTACTACGGACGCCGCACGGTCACCGACATCGCCAAGGAGCTCGACATTCCGGCCGGCACGGTCAAGTCGCGGCTGCACTATGGGATGCGAGCGCTGAAGCTCGCGCTGCAGGAGAGGGGGGTGACCAAGGAATGAGTGACCCGTACCGGCAGTGGGACGCGGCCTACCTGCTCGGGGCGCTGTCGGCGAGTGATCGGCGGGCCTACGAGGAGCACCTGCGCACCTGCCCGGAGTGTTCGGCGGAGGTGGCGTCGCTGGCCGGCGTACCGGGGACTCTGGCGGTACTGCCGGACGACCGGGCGCTGGCCACGATCACTGCCCCGCCTCCGAACCTGCTGCCCGGCCTGGTGCGCAGTGTGCAGCGGGACCAGCGACGCAAGCGGTACCGGCTGGCTGCGGTGGTGGCTGCGACAGCCGCCACCGCGGCCGTGGCCGGCGTCGTCCTGCAAGGGACGCTGGGCAAGGACGAGCCGGCCGGCGACACCGTGGTGCTCGCCCAGACGGTCGCGAGCAAGCTGACCGCCGACGCTCGGCTGGTGGACGAGCCGTGGGGGACGACCATCGAGATCAGCTGCCGGTACGACGAACTGGCCACGCCGAGCGAGCGGGCCCGCGGCTACGAGCTCTATGTCACCGACGACACGGGCAAGGCCACGCTGCTCGCGACTTGGACGGCAGCCCCCGGTACGACGGTGAAGCCGGCCACCACGACCAAGCTCCATCGCGATCAGATCAAGGGGCTGGACATCCGCGGCGCCGAGTCCGGCCGGGTGCTGCTCGCGATCACCTTCTGAACTGTTGCCCTCACCCCCGATGGGGATTGACCACCGGGTGAAAGGGCACCTGAGTGCCAGGAGTGGCCGACCGCTCGAGAGGCCGGCCGTTCCAGGCCCCGGCGTTCAGAGGCGTGCGCCGGGGTCGCTGACTGTCCGGGCACCATCAGGCCCCCGGTCCACCGGATGCTCCGGCAGCACCCGGTAGGGTTTGTCCCGGTTGGGAAGTCAGCCGGGCGGCCACGCATGCCGCCCGCGATGAACGCACCGACCACGAGGACGACCCACGGTGAGAGTTCCCCTGCCACATCCGGTGGCCGCGAGGTGAACGACGAGCTGGCCCAGGTGCTGGCTCGGATGGCGCTGGAACTCTATGAGCAGCCCGATGTCGAGCAGACCGTTGAGCGTTTCCTGACCTACGCGCGCACCGCGATCGGCGTCGACCACGCGAGCGTGGTGCTGGTTCAGCGAGGTGGCGGGCTGGATTCCGAAGCTGTCACCGGCGCGCTGGCCGAGGAGGCCGACCGGCGGCAGTTCGAAGTCGGCCAGGGCCCGACCCTGGTCGCGGTCAACGACCAGCTGATCGTCGTGAGCGCCGACGTCACCACCGACCCCCGCTGGCCGGCCTGGACGGTCCAGGGACTGCGCAGCGCCCTCAGCGTGCGACTCCGTACGCCGGAGAGCACGGTCGGAGCGCTCACCCTGTACGCCCCCACTCCCGACCGCTTCACCAGCCGGGACACCGTCGTCGCCAAGGTGTACGCCGACCACGCCGCGGTCGCGGTCGCCAACGCGCGGACCGAGGCGACGTTGTGGGAGGCGATCGAGGCGCGCAAGTTGATCGGTCAAGCTCAGGGGATGCTGATGGAGAGGTTCAACCTGACCGGCGACCAGGCGTTCGGCGTACTGCGCCGCTACTCCCAGGACAGCAACATCAAACTGCGCGATGTGGCGCAGCGGCTGATCGCCACCAGGAATCTTGGCGAAAACCTGTAACGCCGGACCGGTAACGGCCGATACACCGTGTGTAACGCCACTGAGGATCCTGCCCCAGGTCAACCGCCCGAAGGGCCTGGGGCGGGGTTCTCGCCCGTCGCTCGAGGCGCCCCGACGTCGTTACACACGAAAGCCCCCGGATGCTCCCGGGGGCCTTCCTGTGTGTTCCTCCTCTGAGAACTACCGCTTGCTCAGCTCGCGTGCTCGGTCGGTCGGTCCGGCTCCGGCAGCGCGATCCGGTCCGCCGGAAGGCGTTCCGTCCGCTCGACACCGTCGTCGTCCTCGTACTGCACCGTGCCGGTCCATCCCGTGTCCTCGTGCTCGCGGCCGATCAGCCAGCCGCGCCGCCACTGGCCGTCCACCTGGACGATCACGTGGCTGGGCAACGAGAGACGGGACACCAGTTCGGTGTCGGGCTCGAACTCAGTCATGGCCGAAGGCTAGGCCGTATCGCCGACAATTGCCCATTGCGGCGTGTTCTCGATCACACCGGGCGCGGCGGGAGGACCAGTTCCAGCCGGTCGATCTCCTCGGCGTCGAGGACGACGTCCAGCTCCCGCAGTACGCCGGGCAGCTCGTCGGTACTCACGTTCCGGGTGACGACGCGGCCGTCGGCGTACTCCGTGGTGAGCTCCGGGCCGACCAGACGACGGCTGATCCCTTCGGACAGTCGCATCACCACGAGCTTGGAGCTGAACGGGGAGTCGGGGTGAGTGGCGACGTAGTGGTGGTAGACCTGGAAGTCGATCAGCCGCTGCGGCTCGTCGCCGGAGGCGTGCTGCGGGACCCAGCCGTCGGGCGTTCGTCTCGAGAGCGTCCACACGCCTGCCTCGACGGTCAGTTGGTGGTCCCAGCCGGCCTGGTCGACCACGGCGCCGTCCTTCAGCGGCATCGGGTGCAGCAGGCCGGCGCCGAAGCCCACGTCCGCCAGGAACTCCTGCCCTTCCGCCCTGACCAGCAACAGCATGTGGGTTCGCGGGCCTGACCTGTGCGGCTGGACCCGGGCGACGCGGCGCTCCACCTCGAAGCCGACTGCTTCCAGTGCCGCGGCGAACAGCAAGGCGTGTTCATAGCAGTAGCCGCCGCGCTGCCGGCCCACCAGTTTGCGCTGGATCGCGTCGAACCCGATCCCAGGATGGGTGCCCAGGATCACGTCCACGTTCTCGAACGGGATCGCCCGGACGTGCGCGGCGTGCAAGCTGTGCAGTGCGTCGACGGTGGCTTCCACCGGCGGGTGGTCGATGCGGCGCAGATAGGCGTCGAGGTCGAGCGATTCGGTCTGCCAGGTCATGCCGCTGATCCCAACAGTTCCAGTGGACTTGAAGTCAAGACCGTCAGCGCAGCTGGTCGACGGCGAGACGTGCTGCCTCGCCGATGGCCGCGTCGACGCGTGGCAGGCGATAGTCGCCCCTTGCGGCATGCGTGAACACCGCAAGGGCGTAGGCGTCGCCACCGGGCATCACGACCACTCCCACCTCGTGCCGGAGGGCGCCGAAGGTCCCTGTCTTGCCCGCGACCCGTACGCCGTCATACGGGAAGCCCGAGGCGATCCGCTGCGAGAACACCTGCTGCTGCATGACTTTCTGCGCGAACGCCGTCTGCTCGTCCGACAACAGCCGCCCGGACCACAGCTCTGCCAGCAGCGTGGTCATGTCCCTCCCGCTGCTAGCAGCCATCCCGGCA
This sequence comes from Kribbella sp. CA-293567, assembly GCF_027627575.1. Classification (NCBI taxonomy): domain Bacteria; kingdom Bacillati; phylum Actinomycetota; class Actinomycetes; order Propionibacteriales; family Kribbellaceae; genus Kribbella; species Kribbella sp. CA-293567. Next base: position 7,069,221 of record NZ_CP114065.1, on the reverse strand, counting down.
GCGTCGTACACGCCGACTGGATCCGTCTGGTCGTTGTCCGCCAGTACTGCGAACGCTGCGTCCACGTCGCTGGCACCTGTACGCCGTCGCAGCTCGCTGAGGTTCCCGGCGGCCCCACGGCGTACTGAAGTGTGTTGCAGGCCGAACGACCGCAACAGCTCGGCAAGCCGTTCCACACCAACCTTGTTGAGCAGGGCATCCGCCGCGGCGTTGTCGGAGACGGCCATCATCATCACGGCCAGATCGCGAAGAGACAGTGTCACTGGGTCGTGAAGGATCGACAGACCACTAGCGCCAGGGATGCGGTCTTCCGGCTGCAGAGTCAGTGGCTCTCGCGGGTCCAGCTCCTGCGAGTCGACCAAGTGGCAGTAGGCGGCCAGGAGGGGGAGCTTGTAGACAGAGGCGATCGGTACGACGGCGTCGGCGTCCAGGTCGACTGTCTGGTCCGGGTGGTCCAGCGAGACGGCATGGAGCCAGCCACGAGCGCCCGCGTCGTCGAAGGTGGCGCGGATGCGGGCAGTCACGACGCGACCAGAGCCTGGGCCAGCTGTGACATGACTTCGGGCGGCAGGGCGTTCGGCGTACGGGATTGGGGCCAGACGAGGCGTAGGCGCACCGGAAGCGGATCGTCGACCAGCCGGTGTCTGCCGACTCCCGCTGCTTGCAATGAGTCGTCCGGCGTCACCAGGATCGCCTGACCGGCCGCCACCATCGCCAGCGCGGCTCGGTCGTCGGTGACGACCACTGTGCCGCCGCTCGGCCGGTGGAGGCCGATGGTGTCCAGGAAGAGATCCCTGGCAGCAGGAGCTTCAGGGCGAGGCCGTACTGCGATCGGCAGTCCGCTGAGCTTGCGGAGCGGCAGCGGCTGACCGTCGTCCGGATGGAAGGACGTCGGCACTAGCGCCCAGCTCCTCAGCAGGGTGACCGGCCCTGCCTGCAGACCGTCTAGGACGGTCGGGTGGAGCACTACAGCCATCGCTAGGCGGCTCGAGGAGACCTGGTTGACGAGAGAGCTGGTCGGGGCCGAGACGGCCGTGACGCGGCTGCCCCGGACTGCCTCACCACAGGCGGCCGCTACTGCGGCGCCCACTGAGGCAGGCACCTCGGGGGCCAGTCCGAGACGAATCTCCTGGCCGTCGGGGTCCTGCGCCACGGCAGCGTGATGGAACTCGTCGATGGCGCCCAAGGCGCGGCGGGCATACGGCAGCAGCGCAACGCCGGCCGGAGTGAGCTGCACCTGCCCAAGGCCGCGCTCGAACAGCTTGGCGCCGACCATAGCCTCCAGTCGCCGAAGCCCTTGCGAGAGCGGCGGCTGGGTGATGCCGACAACCCGGGCCGCATCGCCGAAGTGCTGCTCATCCGCCAGCGCCACGAAGATCTGCAGATACCGCTCAGTCAGCATAATGCGCCTGACCTGCGTTGATATCACCAGTGCATCGCTGCATATGTAAGAGCATATTCGACATGAGGTCGTCGCCTCCCCTTGACTGCGAGTCCGGATCGAGTGAGGAGACGACGTGACGTTGAGTCGTAGAGGCGTACTGACAGGGACGGCGGCTGCCGCAGCAGGAGCTGCGGGCGTAGTCGGCTGGCGCGGCGCCGACGGTGTGGAAGCGGCCGTCAGTGCAGCGCCGCGAGAGCCGGTGAAGTTCACCTGGTGGGGCAACCACTCCTGGGAGATCAGGTGCGGCAAGTCGGTCGTGCTGACTGACCCGTGGCTGACCAGGTTCAAGACCGGGACCTATACCCAGGCCGGCGCTGACGCCGGGACCAGAGTGGTGAGCTCGCCCAGGATCATCGACCGCTATGTGAGTACGGCGAACGCCGTGCTGGTGCACCACGGGCACTACGACCACATCCCCGACGTGCCGTACGTCGCACGGAAGACCGGAGCGACGGTGCTCGGGAACGAGACACACCTCAACCTGCTGAGGGCGATGCGGACTCCTGGCGACCAGTTGTCGCAGGTGAGCGGCGGGGAGTATCTGCCGTTCGACGGGTTCACTGTCGAGGTGTTCCGGTCGGTGCACTCGTGCGGTGGGAAGCATCACCAGTTCGCCTTCCCCGGCACGCGACCGGCCGTCGTACCGGCTCGGCCGCGGACCATCGCGGACCTGGTGGAGGGCGGCACGCTCGCCTACGTGATCACGATCGGCGGGCGGCGCATCCTCAGCCTCAGCACCGCCGGCTTCGACCCGGCCTCGCTCCGGGACCTGCAGGTCGACGTGGTGCTGGCAGCACCCGGCGGTGAGCCGGGTGTCACCGACCGGCTGCTCAGCACGATCAAGCCGGTGAAGACCGTGATAGCGACCCACTGGGACGACTTCGACGAGCCGCTGGACAAGCCGGCGGTCGACTGGGGTGGCTTGGCCAAGCTCCGCGCCTCGGTCGAAGCGTCCGGCTCGACGTTCACCGTGGTCGATCACCTGCGATCGATCACCTTGTAAGCCCTGCCGGCTAAGAGAGTGCGGCGCCGGCTGCCGACGGAGCCAAGCGGTAGCCGGCGTCTGCGGAGAACTCCGCTGCCAGCGCGAAGCGATCACCCCGTACTACGGTGTGCCGCCACTCGAGCTTGCGTCCCTGGGCATGCCCCAGCCGGTTGATCGAGAAGGCCGCGGCGTCGGCCGGACAGTGCAGCAGTGCGCGCTCTGCCGGCGTCGGGTTGACCGCGCGGATGTCCTCACGGCCGTGGTCGAGCCGCAGTCCCGTGCGCTCGGCCAACTCGTTGTACAGGCTGGTGTGACTGAAGTCGGCATCCAGTAGCCCCTCCGTCAGAGACGCGGGCAGCCATACGCGGTCCAAGGCCAGCGGCTCGTCCCCAGCGAACCGGACTCGCTCCAGATAGACCAGCGGAATCGAAGCCTCCAGATCGAGCCTGGTGGCGATCACCCCGTCGGCGCGGATGTCCAGGGCCCGTACGACGCTGTGCTGTGTCAGGCCGGACGCCTCGACCGAGGAGAAGAGGCTGTAGAGCGCCCCCATCGGCTGGCGGATCTCCGGGGAGGTCGCGACCCGTGGCTGGCGACCGCGCTCGGCGACGATCAGTCCGTCGGCCCGGAGCTTGCCGAGCGCCTGGCGGACGGTGTGCCGGCTGACCTGGTACTCCTCGACCAGCACGAGTTCGCCGGGGAACAGGTCGTCGAACTCGCCCGCCCGGAGCCGGCGTACCAGCTCCTGCTGCAGCTGCTTCCACAGCGGCTGTGCACCACTGCGATCCAGCTTGCGCTCGCTCATCGGGACCTCTCTGGTCGTACCGGGTTGCCAAATGTCCGGTCATCTCCTAACGTAAATGTACGCACATTTCTTGTCAGGAGGTACCGGCTCGTGGTGCACGTCGAGGTTAGGTCACCGGCTGCGAACGACGCCGGAGCCGTCTCGAAGCCCGTCCCCGGCCGGCATTTCATCGAGCGCGTCCCCGGCTTGCTGGTGGTCCTCGCCCTGGCGGCCGTCGCGGTGCCGCTCGGGCGGCTGGTCCCGGTGATCGGCGGGCCGGTGTTCGGAATCGTGCTCGGCGTGCTGGCCGGAGTGCTGGTCCCGTCGCTGCGCGGGAGCTGGTCGCGCCCCGGCTACGAGTTCGCCTCCAAGACGCTTCTGCAGCTGTCGATCGTCGTACTGGGGACCGGGCTGTCTCTTCAGCAAGTGATCCGTGTCGGCGGTGACTCCCTGCCGGTCATGCTCGGGACGCTGGCGGTCGCGCTCGGTGGCGCCTGGCTGTTCGGGCGGATGCTGGGAGTGCGCGGGGACACCCAAACCCTGATCGGCGTCGGTACTGCGATCTGCGGCGCGTCGGCGATCGCTGCTGCCACGGCCGCGATCGGAGCGAAGAAGACCTCGGTCGCCTATGCGCTGGCAACCATCTTCACCTTCAACGTGGTCGCCGTCCTCGCCTTTCCGCCGCTGGGTCACCTGCTCGGTCTCGACGCGCAGGCGTTCGGGCTGTGGGCCGGTACCGCGATCAACGACACCTCGTCGGTCGTTGCCGCCGGCTACACCTACAGCCAGGAGGCCGGCGACCAGGCTCTGGTCGTCAAGCTGACCCGGTCCCTGATGCTGATCCCGATCGTCATCGGCCTGGTCATCCTCAAGTCCCGTCGCGAGAACCAGAAGCACGACCCGCGGAACCAGAAGCAGAAGCTGCCGTGGCGGCGGATGGTCCCGCTCTTCCTCGTCGGCTTCATCCTGGCGGCCACCCTGCGGACCGTCGGCATGGTGCCGCAGGCCTGGCAGGAAGGCCTGGCGCTGACCGGCACCTTCCTGATCACCTGCGCCCTGGTCGCGATCGGCCTCTCGATGCGGCCCGGGGAGCTGCGGCAGGCAGGCTGGCGGCCGCTGGCGCTCGGCGCGCTGCTGTGGATCTCCGTGGCGCTCAGCAGCCTCGGGCTGCAACTGGCGACCGGAACACTCTGACCGGTTTACATTCCCGAATTCCTGCGGTATGCGCATTCCAAATCGCGGAACGGGGCTAGTAAAAGTCTCTGCATAAGTCTTATCTTGCAGCTCCCGGCCCTGCCGGGCCGGGTCTCTCATGACGGCGCCCCCCGTCACGACGCAAGGAGTACACCATGGTGGAAACTACCCAGCGCGAAGCCTGGATCGCCCCTGATTTCCTCGAGTTCGAGACACCGACCGAGGTCACTTCCTACGCGGCTCGGGTCGAGTAGACCCGTACCGGCGAGGGTCCGCGCCGCGGGCCCTCGCCGCCCGGAATTCCCGAAGCCAGTCCGTCACAGGGCATTTCTCGATGCCAGGTTCCAGTTGTGACGTTCCATTGTGCATGGGTTGCGGAGGCGCGCGTGTCCACGATGAATGCCGACGAATTCACCGCCGCATTGCGCGGGCTGTCGTACCGGTACTGGGGAACGCATCCGTTCCACCGGCGCCTGCACGCCGGCGACCTCGACGAGCGCGAGCTGCGGCTCTGGGCCGCCAACCGCTGGTACTACCAGAGCATGATCCCGCAGAAGGACGCGGCGATCATCAGCAACTGCCCGCTGCCGCACGTGCGCCGGCAATGGCTCGACCGGATTGTCTACCACGATGGCACGACCGGAGCGGACGGTGGACTCGAGCGCTGGCTGCGGCTGTGCGAAGCAGTCGGCCTGACCCGCGAAGAAGTCCTGGACCAGCGCCACCTGGCGCCCGGCGTACGGTTCGCGGTCGATGCCTATGTGACGTTCGCTCGGACGAAACCCTGGGTGGAGGCGGTCGCCTCCGGGTTGACCGAGATGTTCTCCGGTCACCTGATGAAGCAGCGCGTGGCGGACATGCTGGCGGCGTACGAGTGGATCCGCGCCGAGGATCTGGCCTACTTCACCAACCGGATCGACGCGGTGTCCGGCGAAGGGCAGGCGACCGTCGACCTGGTCGTCGAGCACTGCGTGACCCGTGCGCAGCAGGACGCCGCGATCGCCGCTCTGTCCTTCAAGTGTGACGTGCTCTGGGCGATGCTCGACGCGATCGAGCGAGCGGCGGCCAAGCAATGACGGCTCCCGCGACGAGACCTCGCCTCAAGCGCGGGGTCAGGTTGACCTACGACCACACCCGCGATCTGCAGGTGCTCCTGTACCCCGAGGGCGTGCTCGTTCCCAATCCGACCGCCACCGCGATCCTCCGGCTGTGTGACGGCAACTCCACTCTCGACGAGATCACCGTTGCCTTGAGCAAGCAGTACGCCGAGGTCCAGCCGCAGCAGGTCGCCGACGTCCTCGCCCGGCTGGCCGAACGACAGGTGGTGGAGTGGTCATGACAGAGGCGCCTCTCGGGCTGACGGCGGAGCTGACCCACCGCTGCCCGCTGCACTGCCCGTACTGCTCCAATCCGCTGGAGCTACTGCAACGCGATCAGGAGCTCGAAACCGAGCAGTGGAAGGACATTCTCACCCAGGCACGCGAGCTCGGCGTGCTCCAGGTGCACTTCTCCGGCGGCGAACCTCTCGGCCGTCCTGACCTTTCCGAGCTGATCCAGCACACCGCCGACCTCGGCGCCTATGTCAACCTCGTCACCAGCGGTCTCGGCCTCAGCGAGCAACGGCTCGGCGATCTGGTCGACAAGGGTCTGTCCCACGTCCAGCTCTCGGTCCAGGCGGCCGACGCGGAGCGGGCGAACAAGATCGCCGGCACCCGTGCCCATCACCACAAGCTGGTCGCCGCCGACCTGATCAAGCGCACCGGTCTGCCGCTCAGCGTCAATGTCGTCCTGCATCGGGCCAATCACGACCAGCTCGAAGGCATCATCGCGCTGGCCGAGCAGTTGGGTGCCGACCGGCTGGAGCTGGCCAACACCCAGTACTACGGCTGGGCACTGCGCAACCGCGAGCAACTGATGCCGACGAAGGAGCAACTCGACGCGGCGACACCCGTCGTACGAGCTGCCATCGACCGGCTGAGAGGGCGAATGCAGATCATCTACGTCGTCGCCGACTACTACGAGGAGTATCCGAAGCCGTGCATGTACGGCTGGGGTGCCCGCCAGTTGACCATCGCGCCGGACGGGACCGTGCTGCCGTGCCCGGCCGCGAGCGCGATCGAGACGCTGGACCTCGACAACGCGACCGCGACGTCGCTGCACGAGATCTGGTACGGCTCGGAGTCGTTCAACGCCTACCGCGGCGAAGACTGGATGAGCGACACCTGCCGGAGCTGTGACCGGCGCGGACTCGACCACGGTGGTTGCCGGTGTCAAGCATTCCTGCTGACCGGTGACGGCGCCGCGACCGATCCGGTCTGCAAGAAGTCGCCGGATCGCGGACTGGTCGACCTGATCCTGCGCACGCCGGCGACGAAGACCGAGTTCGAGATGCGCCGATGAAGGCGATCCTGCTCGGGACGGCCGCCGGTGGTGGGTTCCCGCAGTGGAACTGCGCCTGCCCGACCTGCTCCGATCCAGGGCTGGTGCCCCGGACCCAGGACGGTCTCGCGATCAGTGCCGACGGCAACGACTGGTACCTGGTGAACGCCTCACCCGACATCCGCGCCCAGCTACTGGCCACCAAACAGCTGCGGGCCGGGCCGGGTCCACGGGAGACGCCGATCAAGGGTGTCTTCCTGACCGACGCCGAGCTGGATCACACGCTCGGGCTGATGATGCTGCGGGAGAGCGCCGGCCTCGAGGTCCACGGTCCACCCGCGGTCCTGCGGGCGCTGAACGACGACTTCGCGGTCCGGCCGATCGTGAACCGGTACGGCGCCTGGACGTGGTCGGCGATCGGCCCCGACCAGTTCCTCGTCGGTCTCCGGATCAAGGTGCTGCCGGTCAGCGACAAGCGGCCGAAGTACGTGACCGAGACGACGGGTGGACCGTGGGTGGTCGCCTACCGGTTCGAGGATCCAGCCACCGGCGGGGTGCTCGTCTACGCGCCCTGCCTGGCGACCTGGCCCGACGGGTTCGACGAGTTCGTGGACGGCGCGACGTACGTCGTCCTGGACGGGACGTTCCACGACGGTGGGGAGCTGGCCGACAAGGCGGAATCCACCGTCCGGGCGCAGACCGTGATGGGGCATCTCCCGATCGAGGCCAGCCTGGAGCGGATCCGCGAGCTCGGCGCGGCCCAGCCGGGGACGGCCTGGGCCTACACCCATCTCAACAACACCAACCCCGCCCTGGACCCGGCGACCTCGCAGTACGCCGGAATCCGGGCGGCAGGCGTCAAGGTCCCGCCGGACGGGACCGTCCTGGTGCTGTGAAACTCAGTCCTTCTCGTACGCCGCGGCGCGGGTCTGGACGTCCCTGATCCTGGCGACGTCCAGCTTGCTGCCGCGGTCGAAGCGGTAGATGCCGTTCTCCTCCTGGAAGACGTCGGTCAGCTGCGTGTAGCAGTAGCCGAACATCAGCGGGTTGTCGAGCAGCACGTCGACCAGACCGGTGAAACGGTCGTAGAAGTCGGCCTCGTCCTTGACCCGCTGGCCGTAGCCCCACGACTGGGTGTTGTCGTTGCCGGAGGCCTGCGCCGCTTCGGGATTCCACCAGATCCCGCCGAACTCGCTGCAGAAGTACGGCTGTCCGGTGTAGGCCAGCGAGATCGGCCGGTCGTCCGATCCGCCGGTGTTCGCGTACGGCGCTCCGCCGGCCAGGCCGGCCATCTGCCGGCCGAACTCGGCCGGGTCCTGCTCGTAGTTGTGCGAGTCCCAGATGTCCGTCTCGGACACCCGGTGGGAGTAGCCCGAGGTGTCCAGCACCGGCCGGGTCGCGTCGGCCGCCTTGGTGGCCAGGAACATCGCCCGGGTCACGTCGTCGAGCTGCGTGATCCGGTCGTGCAGCAGCTGGTGCGTCTCGTTCAGCGGGCACCAGCCGACGATCGACGGGTGGTTGAAGTCGCGCTCGACCGCCTCCAGCCACTGCGTCACGAACGACGCGGACGGCTGCTGGTTGTCGTTCTGGGTGCCGTTGGCAACGTTCGCGCCCCAGTCGCCGAACTCGCCCCAGACCAGGTAGCCGAGCCGGTCGGCGTGGTAGAGGAAGCGCTCCTCGAAGACCTTCTGGTGCAGCCGCGCGCCGTTGAACCCGGCGGCCAGGCCCAGCTCGATGTCGGCGACCAGCGCCTCCTCGGACGGCGCCGTCATCAGGCTCTCGGGCCAGTAGCCCTGGTCCAGGACGAGCCGCTGGAAGACGTGCTTGCCGTTGATCAGCACCGCCTGGCCGTTGATCGAGACCGACCGCAGCCCGGCGTAGCTGTCGGCCGCGTCGACGACGTTGCCGTCGGCATCGATCAGTTCCAGCCTGACGTCGTACAGGTGCGGGTCGACGGTGTCCCAGAGCCGGACGCGATCAGCCGGTACGGCGAGCACGAGGCGCGGGGCGAGGTCGAGATCCGCCCGGACCTCCGCGGCGACCACTTCGCCGTCGGCATCGGACAGGACCGCGCGGACCTTCCAGCCAGGCTTGTTGGCCGAGAGCGGCACGGACACGTGGAAGCAGGAGCCGGCGACGTCGGGGGTGATCCGCGGCCGGTTCAGGTGCACCGACGGGACCGACTCCAGCCACACGGTCTGCCAGATGCCGGTCGTCCGGGTGTAGTGACAGTCGGCGTTGAAGTACGGCTGCGACTGCTTGCCCCGCGCCTGTACGCCGTACCGGCTGTCTCGCGCGCGAACCACGATGGTGGCCTCCTCGCCCGGGGCGGCGACGCCGCTGAGCGAGGCGCTGAACGGGGTGAAGCCGCCGCGGTGCCGGACCACCTCGACGCCGTTCACCCAGACGGTGGCGTCGTGGTCGACGGCCTGGAAGTGCAGCACCGCCTCGTTGCCGGCCCAGCCGGCGGGGACGGTCACCGTGGTGCGGTACCAGACCGCCTCCAGGAAGTCGACGTTCTCGATCCCGGACAGCCGGCTCTCCGGCGCGAATGGAACGGTGATCCGCTGCAGCAGGTCGCGCTCGCGCACGCCCCGCTCCAGACCGGAGTCGGACCGGTCGATCTCGAACTGCCACTCACCGTTGAGGTTGAGCCAGTCGGGGCGGGTGAACTGCGGCCGGGGGTGCTCGGGACGGGGCGGAGCGGTGGGCATCGAAGGGCTCCCGGGAGCTGGAGGGATGCGGGCGCCATCGACAGTACAACGTTGGAATGAGCGCGGGCAATGGCCAGTTCGGACCGTTTCCGGACCAGTTCTGGACTGGCTCCGCCGTGTCAGAAGATGCAATCGTGATTGAAAGGTTGACCGCGGTGAGCATTCGGTAGGCGCCAAGCGTCATGCTGGTGGGAGACGGACAGGCCGAGGCGGGGGAGACGGTGGAGGTTCATGGGTGGCGATTGAGCGCACAGCGGAGATCCGGCAGCTGCGGCTGCGAGTCCCGCAGGCTGAACTCGATTCCCTGTACCAACGGCTGCGAGGCTTTCGGGACGGCGGCGACTACATCGCGGCCGGGCTCGACCGGATCGTGCCCGCCGCCTACGCGGACGACCTGCTCGACTACTGGGTCAGCGGCTACGACTGGCGCGCGCACGAGAGCCGGCTCAACACCTACGACCACTACAGCACCGAGATCGCCGGCCAGTTCGTGCACTTCCTGCACCTGCGCGCGGCCGATCCGAACGCCCAGCCGGTGCTGCTGACCCACGCCTGGCCGAGTGGCGTGATGGACGTCCTGGACACCGCACTGCCGTACGAGGCGCAAGGTGGTCACCACCTGGTCATCCCGTCGATCGCCTGGACCGCACTGGCGGGTCTGCCCGAGGGCTCCCCGAGCCGGCGGACCGCGGCCGGGTGGGACGAGCTGATGTGCCGACTCGGCTACAGCAACTACCGGGTGGGGGACGACCGCAACGGCCTGGCCGGGACCCCGGCGTACACGGCCGTGACCGAGTCGCAGGCCGAGCAGCGTGGGCTGGACGCGGTGGAGCTGGCCGAGGTCCGGTGGTTCAACGAGAACCTCACTGCCTTCAACGAGCGCCAGCAGGTCTCGGCGCTGGTGCTCAGCACCGCGTTGCTGGCCTGGAACGCTCAACTGGTCGACGTGTCGCTCGACCGCGACGCGCTGCTGACCGGCCTGACTCTGGCCTGGTTCGCCGCTCAGCTACCCACCGAGTAGCCGCAGGCCGTTCTCCCAGCAGACTGCTCTCAGCCAGTCGTCGCCGAGCTCCAGGTGTTCCAGGGACTCCAGCTGTACGGCGTACTCGTACGGGATGTTGGGGAAGTCGGAGCCTAGGACGACACGGTCCTGGAGGGCGGCGTACCGGGGGAGCAGGTCGCGGGGGAACGGCGCCAGGGCCTCGGTGAAGGGCGTGCAGGCCATCGTGGTGTCCAGGTGGACGTTGGGGTAGGTCTCGGCGAGCTGTAGGTGCTCGGCGTACTCCGGCATGCCCAGGTGCGCGATGACCGCGGTCAGGCGCGGGTGCTTGCGCAGTACGTCGGCCATCGGGCCGGGGCCCGTGTGGCGGCCGGGGATCGGGCCCGAGCCACAGTGCACCACGACTGGCGTTGCTGCTTCGGCCAGCTGTCCCCAAACGCTGTCGAGCTCGTTGTCCCGCGGGTCGTAGTCGCCTACCTGCACATGCACCTTGAAGATGCGGGTGCCGAGCTCCAGCGCCTCCTTCACGTACTGCGCCGCGCTGGGCTCCGGGTAGAACGTGCCGCTCGAGACGCAGCCCGGGGTGGTCGCCGCGAACTCCCTGGCCCAGGCGTTGAGTCCTGCGGCCATGTCCGGCTTGTGCGGATAGACGAGCGCGGGGAAGCGGCGTACGCCGAGTTGCTCCAGCTTCTCCAGCCGCTCGGCCACAGGGGTCCGGTAGGTGATCGGCCAGGCGGTTCCGTAGTGGGTCGCGGCCTGGTCGAAGTAGCCCCAGACCGCGTCCATCACGCGGTCGGGGAGGAAGTGCACATGCACATCCACCAGCCCGTCGAGCCCCAGCCGCTGCCACCACCCAGGTACCTCGTCGTCACGCACCTGGTCACTCTACGTCCGGCGGTACTTGCAATAGTTACGTAACTACGTACTATCCACAATGTGGAGAAGGCTGTGGATAACCGGCTCGCAGAGCTGGAAAGGCGGATCGCCGCGCTGGAATCCGCTGCGTTGTCCACAGGCACGGATGCCGTCGGCAAGCTTCCGGAAGGCGATGGCTGGGCAGCACTGGCCGGGCCGTTGGCTGCCTTGGGCAACCCTGTGCGGCTCACTCTGCTGCAGGAGATCAGCCGGGGGCGGGCGACGGTGACCGCCCTCAGCGAGGTCGAGGGGCTCGGCACCAGCGGGCAGATCTACCATCACCTGCGGCAACTCACCGCCGAAGGCTGGCTCCACACGCCGACTCGCGGTACCTTCGCCGTCCCACCACCACGCCTGGTCGCCCTTCTGGCAATCCTGGAAGCCCTGCAGAGGTAAGCCTTGAAAGTGTCACTCAGCGCGGGGATCGCTGTGCTGGTCGCGTTCGCCGTCGTGCTCGGAGGCTGGCTGGTCCGGCCCAGAACCCTCGAGCCGGAGCCGGAACGCACCGGGGACAGCAAGCTCCAGGCCTATGTCGACCAGCACTACAACGAGCCCGGACACCGCCTGGAAGTGGCGGTGATCAGCGACAACTCGATGACGTTCGCCGGTCGCGGGGCCAACGAGCACAGCTTGTTCGAGATCGGTTCGGTGAGCAAGGCGATCACCGGCCTGCTGCTGACCGACTCGGTCCGCCGTGGCGAGGTGCGGCTCGACCAGCAGGTCGGCAGCATTCTCCCGCTCGGGGACGCCGAGGTCGCCTCCGCGACGCTGGAAGAGCTCGCCACCCACTACTCCGGCCTGCCGAGAACCTCCACCAGGCCCCAGGACGTGGCGCGCTCGCTGCTGGTCAGCCTCAGCGCGGGCAACCCCTACCCGTACGACGTCGACGACCTGATCAACCAGGCCAAGGCCGACGCCGGCGGCCGGGGCGAACCGGCGTACTCGAATCTCGGTGGCGCTCTGCTCGGCCAGGCCCTGGCGAGCAAGGCGGGCCTGAGCTACGCCGACCTGCTCAGCCAGCGCCTCCTCCAGCCATTGGAGATGCGGGAGACCCGGGTGCCCAAGACCGCCGACGAGGCGGCCCCTGACGGCTACAGCTCCGGCGGTCGCCGACAGGCGCCATGGATCCAGCCCGGCTACGCCCCGGCCGGTGGGATCGTCTCCAGCGCGGGTGACCTGGCGCTGCTGGTGCAGTCACGCCTCCGGGGGATCGGTGCCGAGGCCCTCGCGCCGAGGCGGGACTTCAAGGACGGCGAAGGTGAGGACAGCGATCGGATCGGTCTGTTCTGGTTCACCAGCAAGCTTCCCGGCACCGATCGCAGCATGGTCTGGCACAACGGCGGTACGGGCGGCTACCGCTCGTTCGTCGGTCTGGACCTGGACCGGAAGCGAGCCGTGATCGTGCTGTCCGACGTCGCCGCGGACGTCGACGACTTCGCCACCGAACTGCTGGCGGCCTCATGACGATGTACATCGCGATCGCGCTGGCGGTCGGCTACCCGCTGCTCGCGCTCTGGCAGATCCGCGGCCGCAAGTTCCGGGACCGCCTGGACCTGTTGATCGTCCTGACCGTCGGCTTCCTGTTCCTGTTCCTCGCCCGCGCGACCGCGGACTGGCAGTCGCTGCCGCCCTGGCTGTGGCTGGTGGGCCTGGTCCTGATGGCCGCCGCCACCGCGTACTCCGGCTGGGCCTGGCCGCAACTGCCCTGGCTCAAGTCGGAGCATCCGGGGCGCCGGGCCGTCTCGGCGGCGATCCAGCTCTTCATCGCAGCGGCCCTTCTGGCCTTGCTGGTCTGAACGCCCGCGGACCGGCGTACGTCGACCACACGTTCAACGGCAGCGACTCGTCGGCGCCGTACTGCCCGAGGCTGGACTCGCCTTCTTTCCCGGCCCGATAGAGCACCGCGGTCGACAGTTCAGGCATCGCGCCGACCCACCAGTTGGCCGTCGTGTCCTGCGCGCCGCGGTACCGCTTGCACCGGCACTTCTTGTTGAACCGCCGCTTCTCGATGCTCAGCCCGGCTGCCCGCGCTCCCCGGCTCACCATCGAGCCGTACACGTACTGCGCGACCTTCTGGTCGAAGGCAGGAACACGTTTCGGGTCAGCGGACCACAACACCTTCCCGTGCGAGTCCCTGATCTCCTTGATCACGTGAGGACGCACTCGCAGGCCGTCCGCGGCCACAGTTCCGTAGGCCGCCGCAAGGTCCAGTGGCGAAGCCAGCGGATCAGGTCCGAGCCCCGGAGCGCCCCGGTCGGCCCTGGGGATGCGAGGGATCCCGGCCGCTTCGGCGGCCCGCGAGATGCGCTCGCCCTGACGGGAGTCGACCAGATCGAAGAAGACACTGTTGACCCCCTTGTCGCTCGGCTCGGCCAGCAGCGCGAAAGGGCGCAGCAGCGCGGCCGGAGGAGCTTTCGTGGTTGCCCAGTTCTGCTGGTTCGCGAGATAGTCCCGGCCGCCCACCAGAGCAACCACCTCGCCCGTCCGTGGCCGGACCGAGGCCAGCGCGACGTGCACGCGCGGATCGCTCGCCCCTGCGGTCGTCGCCGCTACCGCGCGCTGCTGGAGCTCACGGTCGAAGGTCGTGATCACCCGCAGCCCACCTCCGCTGAGCCGATCCCCCTCGAACCCGTACTGCGCCAGCTCCCGGCGGGCCAGGTCGAGCAGGTAGCCGGCCGGACCGGCGTACCGGTTGCCCTTGCGGCGTTTCTTCAGCACCGGAAGGGCTTTGCGGTACCTCGCCTCCTGCCCGGCCCGGATCGTGCCCAGCTCCGCCATCCCGTGCAGCACGTACCGATAGCGGGACAGCGTGCGCCCGGCGGCCTCCGGCCGGTCGGAGTCGAACCAGGTCGGGTTGTTCAGCACGGTCGCCAGGTACGCCGCCTGCGGTGCGCTCAGGTTCCGCGGATGGTCGACCCCGAAGTAGACCTGGCCGGCTGCCCGGATGCCGTAGGCCCCCTCACCGAAGTAGATCGTGTTGAGGTAGTTCTCCAGGATCGTCTTCTTGTCCTGGGTGCGGCTGACCTTGGTCGCGATGAACAGCTCGTCGAGCTTGCGCGACAGGGTGCGTTCCTGGGTCAGGTACATCACCTTCACGTACTGCTGGGTGATCGTCGAGCCGCCCTGCAACTGCTTGCCGCGGGCAATCGCCAGCGCGGCCCGGGCCATTCCCGGCAGCGAGATGCCGGGATTGGTCCAGAAGCTGCGGTCCTCGGCCGCGATGACCGCGTCCTGGACGTGTTTCGGTACCTCGGCCAGGGCCACCGACTTGCGGTTCTGCTCGTAGAACGAGCCGAGCTGGCTGGTTCCGTCGGCGTACGTGACGATCGTCGCGTTGGCCCGGAACTCCTCGTTCACCTCCGGGATCCGGGTCCGCTGGTAGCCGGCGAAGAACGCGATCACCACGGCGATCACCAGTACGAAGAACACGGCCAGGAACCAGCCGGACAGCCGTAACAGCACGCGGCGCACGTCGAACCTCCCGGAAGCGGAATGTCTCTGCCTCCGATGACGCGCTGCCGGGCCCCGATGGGTCGGCCGGGCGGCCGATCTCGTCGTAAAGGACGAGCGCCTCGTCCGTTAGGACGAGGCGCCGGCTACTTGCTCTGGTCGGTGACCCACAGCCCGGTCAGGCCGCGGAAGTGCGCGAGGAACTTCTCGTGTTCGTGCGCCGGGTAGGTGGCCGCGACCGTCTCCCGCAGGATCCGGTCGAAGTCCTCGCTCTGCGCCCACTCGACCAGTTGCTGGTCGAAGTTCGGCAGGTTCTCGGCGCACCACTCGTGGTACTTCGCGGTCTCGAAGTACTCGTCGGCCAGTGCCAGATAGCCGGCCAGCTTGGCGTCGTAGTCCAGCGACTCGTCGTCGGCGATCGCGAAGTACCGCTCGGTGTGCAGGTCGACCTTGGTCTTGCGGCCGGTCGCCAGCGAGAACACCGACCACTTCACCAGCGCGCCGATCGCCCACGGGAAGTAGTAGTGCAGCGAGGTGATCGCCACGTCCGGACAGGCGTTGGCATAGTCGATCGGGTGCACCGAGTCGCCGTGCACGAGCATCTCGCAGGAGTTGAACTCCCAGCCGAAGAAGGCGTTCACGATCCGGCTGATCGCGACCGACTGGTGGCCGGCCGACGGGCTGAGGAAGTCGTGCGAGACGGCGTACCGGTTGTGCATCGGCTCGTCCGGCCGGAAGTCCATCACCATCGTCTCGGCGCCGATCGACAGCGCCCGGGCGAACTTCTCGTACTCGACCGTCGCCTGCAGGTGCATCAGCATCTCGCCGGACTCGTCGTAGGCGGTGTGCAGGTCCTCACGGTTGTCGATCCGCGAGACCCCGCGCCAGCCGCCGCCGTCGAACGGCTTCATGTACATCGGGTAGCCGAGGTCGTCGGCGATCGCGTCCAGGTCGAACGGCTTGTTGTACTTCGCCGCGGTGTAGGCCCAGCGGACGTTGTCGACCGGGTTCTTGTACGGCACCAGCACGGTCCGCGGGATCTTCAGGCCGAGCCGCAGCATCGCGCAGTACGCGCTGTGCTTCTCCATCGCCTGGAAGGTGAACGGCGAGTTGAGCAGGTAGGTGCCGTTCATCAGCGCGGCCTTCTTCAGCCACTCGCGCGGGTGGTAGTACCAGTAGGCCAGCCGGTCGATCACCAGCTCGACCCGGACCGGGTCGTTCAGGTCGAACGGCTCGATCGTCAGCCGGTCGGTGGTGAACTCGTGCGTGCGGCCGTTCGCGGTGACCGGTCCGACCCGCCGCAGCAGCGCCTCGAACGCCTGCGGCCAGTCCTCCTCGGCGCCGAGCAACAACCCGATCAAGTGCTGAGAGCGGTCAGCCATTCCAGGCTCCTTAGACGAATCGGGGCAGGTGGTGGGCGAGTTGCTTGCGCCACCAGGGCCAGTCATGGGCTACGTCGTACCCCCACAGGTCCAGCTCATGCGGGATGCCTTTGGCGGCCAGTAGCCCGGCGGTGGCGCGCGCCGAGGGCAACGAGCCGGTCGGGTGGGTCTCCCAGTCGCCCTGACCGACGGTGAGCACCAGGAGGAGCCGCTCGCGCAGCCAGGCCAGGTGGTCACCTTCCAGGTTCGGCAGGTAGTCGGCCGGGTTGTTGAAGTACGTCGCGTCGCCGCGCTCACCCCAGGCGTGCCAGCTGGAGGCGTCGTAGTTGCCCGACTGGCAGATCGCGACCGGGAACAGGTCGGCGCGTTTGACCGCGAAGTTGAGTGCGTGGAAGGCGCCCAGGCTGCAACCGGTGGTGATGATGTCGGAGGCGCCCGGGGTGTCGCTGCCGATCGCCGGGACCACCTGGTCCAGGATCCACGACTCGTACAGGCCGTGGCGGCGGGCTCGCTCCTCCAGCGGGATGCCGCGGTCGGACCAGCTCACCTGGTCGTAGGAGTCGACGCAGTACAGCTTGACCCGGCCGGCCTCGATCAGGTCGGCGACGGCGCCGACCATCCCGTTGTTCTCGTAGTCCCAGGCCCGGCCCTGCTCGCTCGGGAACACCAGCACCGGCCGGCCGTAGTGGCCGTAGCGGATCAGTGTGCCGGGCCGGTCCAGCCCGGGTGCGTTCAGCTCGACCTGCTCGCGCTCCATCCAGCCTCACCCCTTCTCGTGTCGCCACCCTGCCATGTCTTTACGACGTTTGCCTCGTCCCAGCGCGTCCTGCCATCGGACCGAGCACGGCGACGACTACAGCGAGTACCGCGACGCCGCCCAATGCCGTAGGCAACGACCAGATGCTGGAGAACAGGCCGACGGCGGCAGGGCCGAGCAGAAAGCCCAGGTAGGCGATCGTGGTGACGGTGGAGATCGCGCCGGCTCGCCGCTCGGGTCCGGCCCAGGCGCCGGCCATGCTGATGATGGTCGGCGCGCAGACCGACGTACCGAGGCCTGCGACGGCTATGCCGACCAGCGCGAGCCACG
Source organism: Kribbella sp. CA-293567 (assembly GCF_027627575.1). Classification (NCBI taxonomy): domain Bacteria; kingdom Bacillati; phylum Actinomycetota; class Actinomycetes; order Propionibacteriales; family Kribbellaceae; genus Kribbella; species Kribbella sp. CA-293567. The sequence goes on along the minus strand of NZ_CP114065.1, from coordinate 7,051,887 downwards.
GGTTGCCCGCTACGGCCGCCAGAGCGCTGCCCAGGGCCGCCACGATGCCGCCTGCGACCAGGAGCTGGGTGGGCCGGAGCCGGCGCAGGAGAGCGTTGCCGCTGATTCGGCCGGTCGCTGCTGCTGCGGCGAACACGGCGGGTGCGCTGGAGGCGAGCGCCGGGGCAGCGCCCAGGGTGGTGTCGAGGTGTACGGCGCTCCAGCTCTGCCAGGCGTTCTCGACTACGAAGGCCAGGGCGCAGAGACCGCCGAACACCAGCAGTGCGGGCTCCAGCCGGCGCGGGGCCTTCTCCTGTACTACGGGCTTGATCTTCGTCGAGCCGGGCAGCAGGACCAGGAGGGCCACCAGAGCGACCAGCACGAAGACACACCCGAGTACCGGCAGGGCGCCGGCCCCGGCCGCGCGGAGGGCCGCAGTACTGAGGCTGGCTACTACTACGGCGATGGAGAACAGCCCGTGAGCCAGATTCATCAGCGGTTTGCCGGTGGCCGCCTCGGAGGAGGAGCCGGTGGCGTTGATGGCTACGTCGGTCGCACCCGAGGTGGCACCGAGCAAGAAGAGTGCGCCCCCCAGCGCGACGGCTGACCCGGCCAGCGCGGGCAGCACGCCACAGGCGGCGAACAGCAGGACGGCCACGGGCAGCACCACACCGCCGTACCGGTCGATCAGGTAGCCGGTGAAGCGCATCGAGCACAGCGCGCCGAGTCCAACACACAGCAGCGCGGCGCCGAGCTGGGCGTCACTGACCCCTGCTTCGGCCTTCACCGCAGGGAGCACCGCGCCCCAGGCACCCCAGAAGAGCCCGAACGCCCCGAATCCAGCGAGTGTCTTCAGCACCCGCTCGACCCTAGTCCCAGACTCGGTTCAGCAGATCGGTCAGACAGGGATCGAAGAGATCGCGCCAAGCGGTGAAGTTGTGCATGTCCGGCGTCTCGTCGAAGGCGACCTCGAGGCCCAGCTTGGACAGCTGAGCCGCCATCACCCGGTTGTTGTGCACGTTCTCCTCCGGCGTCCCGGCGGTCATCGCGATGCTCGGGCTGCTGGGGGCAGTGCCGGCCGTGAGCACCGAGGTGACGAACTCGGTGACTTCGGCGTAGTACTCGAACTTGGACTCCTGCGGATCGGTCTCGAGCGAGAAGAACGATCCCGACTGGAGGAACAGGCCCTCGAACGTGCCCGGGTGGTGCCACTCGGCGTACAGGGCGGCGAGCGCGCCGAGGCTGGCCCCCATCAGGACCGGCTTCTTGCTCCGGTACGCCGAAGTCGCCGCCGGCAGCACGTGCTGCGTCAGAGCCTCCGCGTACTGCGGGTTGGCGGCGTACCAGAGGTTGCGGGACCCCGGCCGGATCAGCGCGAGCCGTAACGGCGGCAGCGAGCCGTCGGCGACCAGAGCGCCGACGTAGTGAGTCAGACCGGCGTACATGGCGAACTCCGGGCCGTCGTGGGCCAGCAGCAACGGCAGCTCGAACTCCGGGGTGATCCCGTCCGGCGCCCAGACCTGGACGTCGATCGGTCCCACCGGCGTCTCCTCGACCGGCAGCGGCGTCAGGCTCGACGCGATCGGCTCGATCGTGATCCAGTCCGGCTCGACGTACCCGGGCAGCGGGAGCCAGGAGTGCTCGCCGAACGCGCCACCGACGATCCGGGGGTTCGTCGGGTCCGTCCGCATCCCGGTGCCGGCGATGTCGAACAGGTACTCCATCCGGTGCACGGACGGTCGCGGCAGCCGCAGTTCCCAGCCGCCTTCGACCGGCTTGAACTCGAGCTGCTCCGCCGCGAGCCCGAGTTCCTCCCACAACCGGACGCCGGTGAGGGCGTGCTCAGGATCGCCGAGCCGGAACACCACCTCGGCGCCTTCGACCGCGCTCACCATCGTTTCGGGCATCCGACCACGGTACAGACCTCCCGCGAACAGCCGAGCGCCGCCGGGGCAGGGAGCCTCCGGCGGCGCTCGGGCGAGTCGCCGTACTGCTGGTCCGTCCGGCGGTCAGCCGCAGTGCTGGGCCTTCTCCTCGGCGGTCATCGGCGCGGTCTTCTTGGTGATCAGACCCTTGGCGTCCTTGACCGGGCCGACGGCCTCGAACTCCTGGTACCAGATGTAGTGGTCGTAGTACCGGTCCGGGAAGTGCATCTCGTACTTGCCCTTGACCCGGCTCATCTCGGTGGCCCGCTCGATCCAGCCCCGCTCACCCGGCCGGACGTCGACGCTGTCGTCCTGGCCGACGGTGCTGGAGGTCTCCCAGGTGTGCTGGTACGACGTCTCGATCGAGACCTTGAAGACCTCCGAGAAGCCGTACTCCGCGGAGACCGAGACGCCGAAGCTGTTCGACTCACCGGTCGTCTCGGACCACTTCACGGTCGAACGCTGCAGGTCGGCGGTGCAGTTGTAGACGGAGTCGCCGACCTGGTGCACGTCGCCGCGGAAGATCTCCGGCGGGCCGTAGGGATGGAAGGTACAGGTGTCGGTGCCCTGGTCGCACTTCTCCAGCAGTTCGCGACCGGTCGGCCCGTCGGCGGCGAAGGCCGGCGCCGCGGTCAGCGTGGTGGCCGCGCAGAACAGCACGGCGGTGGTGATGGCAAGACGTTTCGGCATGGCTCTACTTCCTCACTGGGATGGGGGCGGTCGATCAGCTGAAGCCGACGGAGACGGTCCGGTCGTCGAGCATCGTTCCGATCCAGCCGGTGTTCACCTTGAACGGGCCGTCACGGTCGCCGTTGAGGTCGGCCTCGGGATACAGCCAGATCTTGCAACTGGCCCACGGCTGGACCGAACTGATCCGGTTGTGCCATTCCGGCGGGAATGTGAACTGGTAATTGATGACGCCGTCCGAGCCGTCGCACAATCCCGCGCCGGTGACCGTGAAAGAATCACCGCCGTAATCACGGTTGTCGAAGAAGGTTCCCTGGATGACCTCGCCCTGAGCTTGTAGCGGCCCCTTGGTCGCAACCTGCTTGCGGGCTTGGCCGAGCGCTTCGTCGAGGGTGCCGAAACATTGCTGTCCGACTCGATCGGCGCTGCCCACACAATGCTGTGCCGAAGGTACGGCGGCGGTCGCGGCCGGATTCACCAGAATGACGCCGGATATCCCGAGAACAGTGGCCCCGGTGATCGAAATTGCTTTCCTCACGGTGGTTTGCCTCATTTCCGGGACGCTAGCGTGAGCGCTCTCACCGGGCAATGCCGTAATCACTGACAGCCGGTGACGTGGCCCGGCTGTAAAGTCGCTGCGACACGACTGTGACATCAGCCCCGCTTTGCGCAAACCGGGAGGGAAATCAATGGCCGAGGTGGCCGATATTCGCAGGGTGACGCAAGGGTTGCCGCGCAGTTATGAGGTCATAGTGCGCGACCGGATCAAGTTCCGGGTCGGCCGGATCGTCTATCTGGCGCTGTCGCGGGACGAGCAGACGATGGGGATCGGCTTCCCGAAGGAGGAACGCGAGGCGGCGCTGGCGGCGTACCCGGGGAAGTTCCTGCCGCCGAGTCGCGCCGACGAGCGGTACCAGTGGATCGAGGTCAACCTGGCCGCGGTCGACGAGCCGGAGTTGCGCGAGCTGATCCTGGACGCCTGGCGGATGTGCGTGCCCCAGAAGGTCGCCGCCGAGTACTTCGGCGAGTGACCAGGTAGGGGCTTACGGCAACGATGTGCGGAGGTTGTCATCCCTGGGGATGATTCCGGGTCCACCGGGGGGCGACTTGTGTCACGCCAGGACCGTTCTCCGGGAGGATGGGCGGCGGCCCGTCCGCAGGCACTCTTGAAGGTATGACCGGGGACTTCTTGCCGCGCCGCCGCCAGGCGTCGCTTCGTGTACAGCTGCTGACCGTTGCCCTTCTGATCGCTGCCGCCGTCGGCGGCTGGTACCTGCTGACCTGACGTCAGCCTTCCCAGCGGACCTCTGCCTCGCCGGGCCGGACAACGCCCGCCTCGTACGCGACGACGACCGCCTGGACCCGGCTGGACAGCCCGAGCTTGGACAGCACGCTGCTGACATGGGTCTTCACGGTGGTCTCACTGACGAACAGCTTGGTCGCCAGGTCGCGGTTGGACAGCCCACGCGCCATCCAGACCAAGATCTCCCGCTCGCGCTCACTCAGGTGCGCGAGCGGCCCTGCCCAGCGGCCTGCTGACGCCGGTGCGGGTTCTGCTGGGCCACTGCCGACCTGACGCTCCAGCTCCACACACCGCTCGAGCAGCACCCGCGTCGACGCCGGGTCAACCAGCGAGTCGCCGCGGTGCACCGCGCGGACGGCGGCCACCAGCAGATCCGGGTCGGTGTCCTTCAGCAGGAAGCCCGACGCACCCGCCCGTACGGCGCTCAGCACGTAGGCCTCGTCGTCGAAGGTGGTCAGCACCAGTACGGCGGGCCGCGCGCGCCCGGACTCCTTGGCCGCGGCGGTGATCCGCTCGGTCGCCTCCAGCCCGTCCATCACCGGCATCCGGATGTCCATCAGGACGACGTCCGGGTCGTACTGCGCGATCATCCGCAGTGCCTCCTCGCCGTCGCCGGCCTGCGCCACCGTGGTCAGGTCGGGCTCGTGGTCGAGGATCATCGCGAGCCCCATCCGGATCACCCCCTGGTCGTCGACCACCAGGATCTTGATCTGTTCCGTCACCTCTGCGGCGGCAACCATGCCTGCACTCTCCATCCACCCAGTGGTCCGGCGGCGACGGTCAGTGTGCCGCCGCTCGCGTGCGCGCGCTCGCGCATTCCGATCAGTCCGTTGCCGCGGCCGCTCTGCTGGCGGCGGGCGGTCTCCAGCACGTTCGCGGGCGGCGGTCCGCCGCTGCCGTTGTCGTCGATGGTGAGCAGCTCGCCCTGCGGTCCACTCTGCCAGCTCACATGCGCGGCGGTGGCCTTCGCGTGCACCATCACGTTGGTCAGCGCCTCCTGAATGATCCGTACGGCGGTCAGGTCGACGGCGGAGGCGACCTGCCGGCTGCGGGTCGGCAGTTGCATGGTCACGTCGATCCCGACCGCCTTGAGCCGGTCACCCATCCGCGCGACGTCGGCCAGGCCTGGTACCGGCGTCCGCTCGACCCCGGCGCCCGGTTCGCCGGTGTTGAGCACTCGCACGGTCTCCCGCATCGCGGTGAGCGCCTCCCGGCCGCTGGCGGCGATCCAGCGGACCGCCTCCCGGAGCGCTTCGGGCTTCTGGTCGGCCACCCGGTCGGCCGCCTGGGCGCGGATCACCACCGCGCTCATGTGGTGCGAGACGACGTCGTGCAGGTCGCGGGCGATCCTGGTCCGCTCGGCGGCGGCCGCCCGCTCGGCCTCGATCGCCCGCAGCCGCACCAGCGCGGTGTTGCGCTGTTCCAGCACGAGCATGTTCTTCCGGCGGCGCAACGCGTTGGCGCCGAGCAGGACCATGCCGCAGATCAGGGCTTCGGCGAAGACGAACAGCGAGATGTCGATGTAGCCGTAGAGGCTGTAGATGTCGCGGGGGAGGTTCGCGTAGCGCTCGCCGTACCGGTAGATGTCCTCGGAGACGTTGCTCATCACGATCGCGACCACGGCCGGCAGGCCGATCATCAACGCGGCCAGGCTGCCCATCGTGAAGAAGAGACAGGTGAACCGGCGTACTCCGCTCGCTGCCGCGAGATAGCCGACCACCAGCAGCGGGACGAGATGCAGCTCGGACTGCAGCGCGGCGTCGCTGATCGCGGGGGCGCGCAGGAGGCTGAACCCCAGCTGCTCGGCCAGGCCGGTCTCCGCCGCCGCGTAGAACAGTGGATAGAGCACCGACACGCAGAGCAACATGGCCCGTGGGATCTGCCGAACCAGCGCCACGGTCAGCACCAGAAAGATCCCGGTGATGACGGACACGCTCGGATTCGCCGGCCGCAACTGGCTGCCGTTGAGCAACGCCAGCCCTCCGAACCACACGACGCCGACCACCGCCGCGAGCAGCAGGTCCTGCTGCAGCGCGGCCAGCCGGCGCCAATAGTCCATCACCTTGCTGAGCGTAGTCGTCCGTGAAACCCTACGGCTCCTGCGCCGGAACGGGTGGTGTCTCCAACTTTTGGATGACAACCAGCGTCCGACCCCCTACCCAGGTCCGACTTATGACTCGGGGAGACGGTCCCTGGGACCGATGTGGCGCACCCGCCGAACCGAGAGGCTGTACCCCATGACCAACCACCTGCCGCCGCGCCGTGGCTTCTCGGTGCGGGCCCGGTTGCTGTCCGTGACCGGACTGGCCGTGGTCGCCTCGCTGCTGATCTGGCACAACCAGGTGGCCGACCTGCTGGACTTCGACTCCGCTGCCGACAAGCAGCCCGTCGTCGCCGGTGGGCCGAACGGTTCGCCGCCACCGCCGGTGGTACCGCCTAGCATCCCGGTGAAGACGCCGATCCGGACGCCGGCCGGGACACCGACGAAGAAGCCGACGCTGCCACGGAAGACGCCGACGACCGAGGCGACCATCTCCACCCGCGTGGACGACAAGGTGAAGTACTCCGAGGAGAGCATCGAGGGGCTGTCCCCGAAGCTGCGCGCCCGGCTGCAGAAGGCGATGAAGGCCGCCGCGGCCGACGGCGTCACCATCCGGATCAACTCCGGCCGCCGCAGCGCCGCCAAGCAGGCCCGCCTGTTCAAGGAGGCGATCGCGAAGTACGGCTCGGTCAAGGCGGCGATGCGCTGGGTGCTCCCGCCGGACAAGTCCCAGCACGTCGAGGGCCGGGCGGTCGACATCGCCCCGCAGGCCGCGATGGTCTGGCTGAACACCAACGGCTGGAAGTACGGCGTCTGCCGCACCTACGACAACGAGCCCTGGCACTTCGAGACGCGCTCCGCGCCCGGCAAGAAGTGCCCCCCACGGTATTCCAGCTCGTACGCCGAGCTCGGCTGACCACCACCGAATCAGGAGTGCACCCCGATATGACGATGACCTACGCCCAGCCGATCACCCGCCGAGCCCGCAAGCACGCCGTACCGGCCCTTTGGCGTCAGGTCGTCCGCGGCGCCGCTCCGGCCGAGCCGGTCGTGGAGCCGCAGCAGGATCGGTCGGCGTTCACCCAGCTGGAAATCTACGACGGGGTGCTGGCGGCTTTCGACCGGCGTACCGAGGTGCTGCGGACGATCAAGGGATCATCCGACCGGCTGACCGCAGCCTTCCGGATCCGGCGGTTGCTCGGCGTGAGCCAGCTCCAGGCCACCGCGATCCTCGAGCTGCAGGAGCAGGGTCTCAGCACGGCTGCCCGTAACCGGGTCGCGCAACGCGCCGGCGAGTTGCGGGCGGCGTTGGGGCGGTAGAGGCCGCCCACGCAGGCTCCTTCGTCGCCTGCTCCCCACCCCCCCAGCTACCTCGCTCCTCCGTCGCTCGTCCCGCTGCCTTTGAAGGCAAAGCGGTCTCGCTGAGGTGTCGCGAGTCCTCAACGTGCGTGCAGGTGGTAGCCAGGTGCGGGTTCTGACTGGTCTGGTTGCTATCGCACCATCTGCACCGATACCGATACTGCGCTCAAGGCGTAGTCGCCCGCTCGCGCCGGTTCACCCGCTGTTTCCTTGAAGCAGTCGTTCGCCTGGTCGAGCCGAGCGCGGGTGCTGCGTACGGCTTCCGTGTCTTCCTTGTATCGGCATTTCACTACGCATATCCGCAGTGAAATGCCGATAGGTCACGTGATGCTCGAACACGTGGGGTGAATAGGGTTGGTTCGTGAGCGTCGCGCACGCTGAGGCGTTGTCAGGACCTGCAGCGTTCGGTGGCGTCGAGGTCCTCAGGACGACCAGGGCGGCGTTGAAGTGTTGCCGCAGCGCGTTCATCACCCGCAAGAGTCTCGGCGCCACCACCTCGCTTTCAAAGGCAGCGGGACGAGCGACGGAGGAGCGAGGTAGCTGGGGGGTGGGGAGCCGGCGACGAAGGAGCCGGCGTGGGCGTCCTCAACCCCCAAGCAAAGCAAGCACAGCTTCGGCGTACGCCTGTTCGGCGTCCTGGGCTGCGTGGGTGGTGTCGGTCAGGACGACGGTGTAACCGTCGGGGGTGGCTTCGAGGCGGCGGAAGTGGGTGCCGAGCAGGTTGCGGAGTTGGTCCTCGCGGGGTAGCCAGATCACCTCGCGTTGCTCGATGCTGTCCAGCGCCCACTCGGTGGTGCCGTTGAAGCCGATCACCTTGTCGCCGTGGTAGTCGTGCACCTCGACCGTCATGTCGCTGACGACGAACACGTCGTCGTCCATCTCCCGGTCCGGTACGACGAACCGGTCGCCGGCGCCGGGCACCCACAGCGCTCCGGCCTTCCGTAACCTCCGCGCCTGCTCAACCGTGATCACCCTTCCATCGTGCCGCGCGAGGGCAAACCGGCCAACGCGCTGTTCAGCTGACGGACCGCCAGTACTGCTTCTTGTCCCGATCGCGGATCACGTAGCCGAGCTTGGCGAGCTCCAACCGGAGTTCCCGCAGATCGGCCTTGCCCTTGTCGCCCTGGTCGAACGCTTTCGACCGGGCCCGCAGCACCGCGTTCGCCGCCGGGGACAGCTCGGGATCGTCCTCGACCCAGCGCCGGAACTTGTTCTCGTGCGGGTCGCCGCCGTCGGACCAGGGGTAGCCGTGCCGGCGGAAGGCCGCCGCGATCTTGCCGGACTCGCTGGCGAACTGGTCGTGCTTCTCCCGGGCCAGCTCGGCCGAGCGGGCGTCCTGGAGCACGATCTCCTTGCCGTCCAGGAAGGCCAGCGCAACGTTCTCCCGGCGGACCACGGTGGTCTTCTGGTGCTTCAGGAACTCGACCTCGGTGCTGCTGATCGTCGTCTTCAGGGTGTCCTCGAACGCCATCGCCGCGAGCAGCAGACCGGCGAGTACGCCGACGGCGATGCAGATCGCCACCACCCACCAGCTGTCCTGTTCCGCGAGGAACTCGAGCGGGCGCTGCCAGGGCACCCAGCGCTGCTCGGCGGCCCAGTCGGCGATCCGGGGCAGGAAGAAGCCGAGCGCCAGCCCGAGCAGCGGCAGCCCGCCGTACAGGATCAGCTTGTCGAGGGCCGAGTGGCCGATCACCGTCTTGACGGACGAGTTCGTGCTCATTCGGTGAACGTAGCGCGATCCGGCGCCGCCGGGGACCGACTTTGGTACCGGACGACCGTTCTTTGGTCGGCCGGCGAATGGGGCCGGCGCCGCCTGGCACGATGCTGACATGGCTGATGGCATCTGGCTCCGGTTCCTGTCCGGCCCCGAGATCGATTCGCTCGGGCTGACCCGGCTGGAGATCGTCGACACCGTCGAGGCGGCCGTGCGCGATCACGGCGAGGGCGATACCAGCTTCGAGCCGCGGGTGCACCTGACTCCGGACAACGGCGGGATCGGGCACTTCAACGTACTGCGCGGGCATCTGAACCGGCTCGGCGAGCACGGCGTCAGCGGGGTGAAGGTGGTCGGCGACTTCGTGCCCAACTACCAGGTCGGGCTGCCGAGCGAGCTGGCGATGGCAACCTTGTTCGACCCGACCACCGGCGTACCGCTGGCGGTGCTGGACGCGACGATGATCACCGCGGCGCGGACCGGGGCGATGACCACGGTCGGCGCGCGGTACCTGGCCCGCCGGGACAGCAAGGTGCTCGCCCACGCCGGCGCTCGCGGTACGGCGTGGTGGAACGTCACGATGCTCGACGACCTCCTCGACCTGGACGAGATCCGGGTGACGTCGCGGCGGCCGGAGTCGCGGGAGCGGTTCGCGGCCGAGCTGTCGGCTGAGCTGGCCACGCCGGTGCGGGTCTTCGCGACCGCCGAGGAGGCCTTCGACGGAGCCGACGTGATCGTCGAGGCGACCCGGCTGACCGAACCGGAACCGTTGCTGCGGACCGCGGCGGTGCGGCCCGGTGCCTTCGTCGTTCCGTACGGGACGGTCAGCGCGGTCGAGCTGGATCTGCTGGACGTGATGGACAAGGTGGTGGTCGACGACTGGCGCGAGTCGCGCTCCGGCCGTTTCGGTGCGTTGCGCCGGCACGTCGACACCGGCCGCCTGACCGAGCAGAGCCTGTACGCCGAACTCGGCCAGATCGTCGCCGGCCAGAAGCCGGGTCGCGAGTCCGCGGCCGAACGCAGTCTGTTCTGGCATCGCGGACTGTCGCTGCTGGACATCGCCATCGCGCATCTGATCCTGCGCCGGGCCGAAGCGGCCGAGGTCGGCACGATGCTTCGGTTCCACTGAGATGCGGATCGACTCCGCGGCAGACCTGGACCTCTCGGACTCGGGTCCGATCGAACTCTCCGCCGCCTTGATCGACCGCCTCCGAGCCACCCGGGCCGCCGTGCTCAATGCCCTCGCCACCGGTGCGCCCGTCTATGGCGTCAACACCGGTATGGGTGCGCTCAGCAAGGTTCGGCTGACCGAGGCTGAACAGCGGATCCACCAACGCAACCTGCTGCTGGCCCGAGCCGCCGGTGGTGAGCCTTGGCTCCCACCGGCTGAAGCCCGAGCCGTCTTGATGGGCCGTCTCAAGACCTTTCTCACCGGTGACTCAGGCGTGTCCCCGGAGCTCTGTCTCCAACTCGTTGCCTTCCTCAACAGCGGGCTGAGTCCCGCGATCCCGGCAGGCGGAGCCGGTTCGGCCGGCGAGATCATTCCGCTGGCGCACGCCTTCGGTCCGCTGGCCGGAATCGGATCGCTGCTGGTGGACGGGGCAGTAGTCCCGGCCGCGGGCAAGTTGCCGTCGTTCGAGCTCGGACCCAAGGAAGGAATCGCCTTGCTGGCGGGCATACCCGGTGCCACTGGGCGTGCCTGGTTGCAGGTGAGTGTCGCCCGACGGCTGACAGACACGCTCAGTCTGACCGCGGCGGGCGGGATCGCGGTGATCGGCGCCAGTCGCGATCCCTACAGCCCCTTGTGCGCAAGGGGAGACGAGCTGCTCGCCGCCGAGCTGGAGGTGATCCTGCGAGCAGCCGGACCAGAGGCGGAGCCTCGGTCGTTGCAGGCGCCGGTCTCGTTCCGGGTCGCGGGACAGGTGATCTCGCATCTCAGGCGTTCGGTGCTGCGGCTGGAGGAAGCGGTGGAGCGTGCCTTCACCGGGGTGACCGACTCGCCGGCGTTCCTGGACGGCGACTTCGTGGGTACGGCGGGTTTCCACGGTATCGACCTGGCCGCGCACTGCGACCAGCTCGTCGCCGCGTTGGCGCACGCGGCGGAGGTTTCCACTGCCCGCATCCATCGGCTGCTCGATCCAGGGGTCACCGGGCTCAGCGCGCAGCTCGCCGTCGAGCCCGGTCCGCAGGCCGGGCTGGTGACGGTGCACAAGAGAGCAGTTGCCACCAGCCACTACCTGCGACGCCTGGCGCTACCGTCGGCGATCGGTGCGCTCGAAACCTCGGCCGGGCAGGAAGATGTCCAAAGTTTCAGTTGGGAGGCGGCCGGCGTCCTGGGGGAGGCCGTTCGGCTGACTCGTGAGGTCGCGGCCTGCGAGTTGCTCGCGGTCCATCAGGCGTTCGCGCTGTCCCGGCGGCCGGTCCCGGCGGGATTGCGCGAGTTGTTCGGCGCGGTGGCGGACGTCGTACCGCCGATTGTCGCGGACCGGCCGTTCGGGGTGGATCTGGCCCGGCTGCTCGACCGCCTGGTCTGATCACTGCTTGTTTGGTGATCGTCACTCCGGGTACTCGACGGTCGAAGGCAGTTGCCGAAGACAACGAGAACGGGGATGGTTTCCGATGAGCACCACACAGGAGCTGGAGCGGACGATCGGCCAGGACGTCTACGACGTCGAAGGACACAAGGTCGGGACGGCGTCCCACCTCTACGCCTCCGACGTGTCCGGCGCCCCCGAGTGGGTGACGGTCCGAACCGGTCTGTTCGGGAACAAGGAGTCCTTCGTGCCGTTGACCGGTGCGCGCGCGGAGCAGGACGGGCTGCACGTCGGCGCGCACAAGGACGTGATCAAGGACGCGCCGCGGATCGACGACAACGGACACCTGTCCGAGGCGGAGGCCGCCGAGCTGTACCGCCACTACAACCTGCAGGCCGGTACGCCGCGGCAGGGGATGGCCGGCCAGGGAACGAACGGGCAGGGAACGGCCGGGCAGAAGGGCATGGCTGGGCAGGAGACGGGCGGCCAGGAGTCGATGGTCCGCTCCGAAGAGCGGCTGCGCGCGGGCACGGAGACGGTCGAGACCGGTCGGGTGCGGCTGCAGAAGCACGTGGTGACCGAGGAGCAGCAGATCACCGTGCCGGTCAGCCACGAGGAGGTTCGCGTGGTTCGCGAGCCGGTCGAAGGCAGCCGGGCGATGTCCGGCGAGATCGGTGAGGAGGAGCGTGAGGTCGTCCTGCACGAGGAGCGTCCGGTGGTGGCGAAGGAGACGGTCGCCGTCGAGCGGGTCGGGCTGGAGACCGAGACGGTCCGCGAGGAGCAGCAGGTGACCGACACGGTGCGCAAGGAGCAGATCGAGGTCGAGGACACGACCAAGAAGCGCAAGCACTGACCTCTGCAGCACCCGCACCCCGCACGCCGCAGCACCCGCACCGGGTGCTGCGGCGCGGCGGTGTCCTAGCTGTGGGTCACCGACAGGCCGTAGATGGTGTTCTGACCGTAGTTGCTGGTGTTGCAGGGGGACGAGTTGTCGCAGTTGGCCTGGGTGTAGACGCCGGCCTTGAAGTAGCCGGTGGTGAAGCTGACCGGGATGGTCGTCTGCAGGGCGCCGTTGTAGTAGGCCTTGATCGAGCCGTTGCTGACCACGAACTTCGCCTGGAAACGGGTGCCGAGCACGTAGTTGCTGTCCACCAGCTTGAAGCGGGTGTCGTTGTCGCGGGTGACGTAGAGCGCCTTGCCGTCCAGCCGGAAGGTGGCGCGGTCGTCACCGTCGTGGATCTGGCCGGCGATCACCTGCGGCTTGGTGTTCGGCAGGTGGTTGATCGCCTGGTCGATCACCATCGTGTGAGTGCCGGAGTTCGAGGACCACTTGGCCTCGGTGGTGCCGTTGGTCTGCATCTCCCGCAGTTCCGAGCGGGCGTAGGTGGTGTTCGGCGTCTTCACCCCGTTCACCGCGTTCCGGAACTGGACGCCGTCGCACGACGAGGTCGGCTTGAACCACGGCGACAGCACGTAGGTGTTCAGCCGCGGCCGGGTCACCTGCAGCACCTGGGTGCCGGACTGGTTGGGGTCGTCGATCGGGAGCTGGACCTTCCACCGGGTGAGGTCCAGTACTTCAGCAGGATAGGTACAAGCAGCAGCCGGTACGGCGCTCGCACCGCCGCTGGTGAGCAGGGCGGCGCTCGCGGCGAGGGCGGACAGCAGAGCAAGGGGGCGGACGACTCGCATGATGGAACTCCTTCGGGGCGGAAGAGGTGCTATCTGGTGTTCCTCTCAGAACCACTGGGACTTGTCGACGACGTTGATCAGGTTGTCGCCGGCAACAAAACGCCGGGCGTTCTCCAGCAGGACGGCGAAGCGCCGCTCTGCCTCGTGCGGCCCGGCTCCTGCGACGTGCGGAGTGATCAGTACTTCGGGCCGGCGCCACAACGGGTGGTCGGCCGGCAACGGCTCGGTCTCGAACACGTCCAGCGCGGCACCCCGCAACCGCCCGGCCGCCAGCGCCGCGTCGAGCGCATCCAGCCGAACGGTGGGCCCGCGCCCGACATTCACGAAGAACGCCGACGGCTTGAGCAGCCCGAGCCGGCGGGCGCCGATCATCCCCTCGGTGTCCGGAGTATGCGGCACGGTCAGGATCACCAGGTCAGCCAACGGCAGTTGAGCATCCAAAGCGTCCACCGGGAGCACCTCGGTGAATCCCGGCCGGTCCTCGGGCCGGACGTCGATCCCGGTCACCCGCGTTCCGAAGGCAGCCAGGAGCCGGCCGATCTCGGAGCCGAGAGCGCCGACGCCCACCACGAGAGCCGTTGCCTCGGACAAGGAGACGACAGCCTCCGGAGCCCAGTCGGGGTTCCACGAAGCCGTCTGCTGATCCCGGACGTAGCCTGGCAAACCACGGCACATCGCCAGCACCAAAGCCAGCGTGTGGGTCGCCACATGATCGGTGTAGGTGTCACGCATGTTCGTCACCACGACCGGATGTGCCACCAGTTCCGGGTAGTAGAACCCAGGCGGCGGCCCAGCCTGCTGCGCCTGCAGCCACCGCAGCCGAGTAGTTGCCGTTAGCAACTCAACTGGCAGTACGCCGTACGCCGCGTCAGCCTCCCGCAGAGCGGCCACGACCTCCTCGGCCTCCGGTCGAACCACGGTCAAGCCCGGCACCGAAGCCATCAACCGCTCCGGCCAGTCCACGGTCGTCTCGCGCTGCGGCGGCACCATCACCAGCAGAGTCATGCCGACTTCGCCTGCCCTGACTCGAAGATCTCGTGCTGCAACGGCTCTCCGGCGAGGTAGCGCTCCAGCTCGGCGGCCATCAACCGTCCTTGCCGCCGCCGCTCCCGGTTCAAGGTGCCCGCCAGATGCGGCGTCACGACGATGTTCGCCGCCGAGAACAACGGTGACCCAGGCAGTGGCGGCTCCGGATCGGTCACGTCCAGTACCGCGAACAGGTCCGCGCGCTCCCGCAGTACTGCGACCAACGCGTCCTCGTCGATCAAAGCCCCCCGTGCGGTGTTGATCAACGTCGCGTCGTGCTTCATCGACGACAGCAGGTCCGTGCTGACGATCTTGCGCGTCGCGTCCAGCACGGGAGCGTGCAGTGAGACGACGTCAGAGGTCGCGAACAACTCCTCCAGCGAGACCAGCCGGACTCCGAGTGCCGAGGCGACCGCGGGATCGACGTACGGGTCGTAGGCCTGGAGGTCGAGTTCGTGCCGGCTGAGCAGGCGGGCGGTGGCCTGACCGGTGGCTCCGAGCGACATCAGGCCGACCACCGATCCGGCGGCGCCCGGCTCGTCGTTCGCCCTTGGCAGTGCCTCCGCCCGGGAACGCGAACCGAGCACGTACCGCCAGCCGTGTTTCAACGCGTACAGCACCTGGGCCAGGGTGAACTCGGCCACCGACTCGGCGATCACGGAGTTGGCGGTCGTCACGCGCACGCCACGCGCCCACGATTCCGGCGTCACGATCGACCGCACCGAGCCCGCGCCGTACAGGACCAGGCGGAGTCGCGGAGCGGAGGCCAGCAGCGACTCGGTCAGCTGCGGGCCGCCCCAGGCGGTGACGAGCACATCGACGTCGGCCAGCAGCTCAGGCGTCAGCTCGGCCGGAGCCAGTGGCGGGCCGATGATCCGGAGCTGCTTCTCGATCGAGGTTCGTTCCGCTTCGCCGTAGACATCGGGGAAGCGGACGAGGTCCATCACGTAGAGGCCGTTGAGCATCAGGGCACCTCCTGAACGGCGGCGCGAATGGCCGCCAGGCGCGCCGGTGATGCCAGTCCGGCGTGGTAGTACCGGAGCTGTGACGCGCCCGCCGCCACCAGTCGCGCCGCGAGCGCGGGCAGCTCGGCAGGACGTTCGCCGAGCGCGTTGACATTGGCGACCAAGGGTACGCCGGTCCGTCCGGCGGCCACCTTCATCCGGCCGATCGCCGACTCCTCGTCGTCCCAGCACTTCAGCACGAAGGCGGCCGGTGACGGCTCGAAGCCGGTCAGCTCGACCCCGACGTCCGGGCCGGTGACCTGCGGATCATCGGTTGCCATGAGCAATAATTCCCGATCGCCGGCCAGCTCGGCCGCCTCCCGGACCAGGCCGGTGATCACCTCGTTCCGGTGCCGGTAGATCGCCTCCGCGCGTTCGGTGCCGAGCGCCTCCGCCAAGCTGCCGCCCGCGAGAACTCCCTCCTGCAGTTCGCGATCGACGATCGTCCGGACGTCGATCGCGAGTCGCGAAACGTCCAGCGTGAGTCGCTCCGAGCAGGCCGGACACAGGCAGATCGACAGCAACTCGCGGGCACAGGCGGAGAGATCCGCGCCAGAGGTTTTCTCGTGCTGACTCGCATGCTCGAACCCGAGCCACCCGCAGGCCTCCAGCATCAGCGCCGGTACGTCGTACTGCTCGCAGATCTCCTGCACCGTCGTCAGCGCGTAGTCGCGCACAGCGGATTGCGCTGGGCAGAGGGCGTGACTGAAGACCTCGCCGTACGCGTTCCGCACGGCTAGCGAAGGAGCAGAGCGTCCGAGCACCGACGAGTGCGTGAGCACCACCCACGCCTCGGTTCGAAGCCCAGCAGCGGCGAGTGCGGCGGTCGCCGTGCCGAAGCGGTCATCGTCCTCGACTCCCCAGGCCGGGACCGGCGGCCGCAGTCCGCGCCAGCGCTCCGGACGGATCCGGAAGTACGCCGCCGCATGCTCGGCGTGCACCACCCGATGCGCCGGATGCCAGGCCGTCGTCGCCCGGACCGAGTGATAGGCGGCCTGGAGGGTCACGGTGTCGATACCGAGGTCGGCGAACCGCGCGGCTGCCGACGGATCGCCGACGAGATCCCAGGTGTAGGCGAAGGCGCCGTGCCCGACCGCCGCGGGCGTCACCATCGCGGAACGGCCGGATTCCAGTCCGGCTGGATCGCCCGCATCGGCGTGACGTCGTCGCGGGTGTGGACGCCGCACTTCTCGTACTGCTCGGAGAGCCGGGCCAGGGAGTCCAGGTCCAACTCGACCCCCAGACCGGGACCGGTCGGCACCTCGACCGCACCGTCGACGAAGCCCAGTACGCCGGGCTGAACCACGTCCTCGACCAGGTAGGGGTAGTGCGTGTCGCAGTCGTAGGTGAGCTCAGGCGTCGCGCCGGCCAGATGGGTCATCGCGGCGAGGCTGATGCCGAGGTGCGAGTTGGAGTGCATCGACAGGCCGATCCCGAAGGTCCGGCAGATCGAGGCCAGTTCGCGTGAGCGCCGTAGCCCGCCCCAGAAGTGGTGGTCGGACAGCACCACCTGCACGGCGTCGGCGCGGAGGGCCGGCGGCAGGTGGCTGAACGCGGTCACGCACATGTTGGTGGCCAACGGCATCGACACCTCACGGGCGACCGCGGCCATCCCGTCGATCGTCGCGGTCGGATCCTCCAGGTACTCCAGGACGCCGTCGAGCTTCCGGCCGACAGCGATGCTGGTCTCGATCGTCCAGCCCGCATTGGGGTCGAGCCGCAGCGGGTGGTCGGGAAAGGCCTCGCGCAGGGCCAGGACGACCTCGGCCTCGTCGAGCGCCGGCAGCACGCCACCCTTGAGCTTCAGCGACCTGAAGCCGTACTCGCCGACCATCCGGCGTGCCTGGGAAACGATGCCTTCGGCATCCATCGCCTCGCCCCAGCGGTCCGGCTCGTAGTCCGGCACCGGCAGATGCGCGGCGGGCTTGAAGAACAGATAGCCGCTGTACGGTACGGCGTCGCGGACCTTGCCGCCGAGCAGCTCCACCACCGGACGGCCGAGCGCCTTGCCCTGCAGGTCCCAGCAGGCGACCTCGAAGGCGGACAGCACGGTCGCCAGCGTCTTCTCGTCACTGGCCTCACCGACCAGCCCGTGGGTGGCGAGCCCGGCTGCCGTGCCGAGGGTCTCACCGATGATCCGTTCCAGACCGTTGAGGTCGAAGGGATCGAGTCCGGCCAGTCTCGGTGCCACCTGACGCAGCGCGGTGAGCACCGCGAGGTCGCCGTACGTCTCGCCGAGTCCGGTCAGGCCCTCGTCGGTGTGGACCTGCAGGATCGAGCGCAACGCGTAGGGCTGGTGGATGCCGTGGATGTTGCGCAGCGGCGGGTCCTTCATCGCGATCGGAGTGATGACGATCTGACTGAGCTTCATGCGGCCGCCGCCTTCCGGACCAGCGCCAGACCCTGCTCGAGGATCTGGTCGAGCTCCTCGAGATGCTCCGGCAGCGGGTCGGTGAGCGGTGAGCGGACCGAACCGACCTCGGTCCCGCGGCGCCGGACGGCCGCCTTGACCAGCGAGACGGCGTACCCGGCGCCCTTGTCCCGCAGCTTGACCAGCGGGAGGTAGAAGTCGGGCAGCAACTGGTCGAGTCCTGCCTCGTAAGCGTGGGCGATCTCCGGCGCAAAACAGTGCACCGCCGACGAGTAGGCCCGGACGCCGATCGCGGCGTACGAACGCGCGGTGACCTCGGCCGTCGGCAGGCCGTTGAAGTAGGTGAGCTCCGGGGCGACGGCCATGATCCGCTGGAGCAGGTCGAGGTCACCGAGACCGTCCTTGAAGCCGATCACGCCAGGGATCCGGGCCAGCTCGGCAGCACCGTCGGCGGTGAAGACCGCGTTGTCGCGCTGATACGCGATCAGCGGCAGGCCGGCCGTCGCGGCGAGACCGCGGAAGTGGTCCAGCAGACCTTCCTGCGAAGGCTTGACCAAGTACGGCGGCAGCACCAGCAGGCCGTCGGCTCCCGCGTCACGGGCGGCAGCGGCGTACTGCCGGGCGATCGCGGTGCCGTAGCCGGTGCCGGCGAAGACGGGCAGCGCGCCGGCCGCCTCCTCGACCGCGGCGCGGACCGCGGCGGCGTACTCGTCGAGGGTGAGGGAGAAGAACTCCCCGGTGCCGCAGGCGGCGAAGATCGCGGCCGGGCCCGCGTCGAGCTGGTGCCGCAGGTGCTCGCGGTACGGGCCGAGCGCGAGGGCTCCGTCGGCGTCGAACGCGGTGACCGGGAACGACGAGAGTCGGTCGAGCTGCATGGGACAACCTCTCGGTAAGCGTTTGCCCACGGACTTTAGTCCGCTGTCGGCCGCTGGGCAAGAGTTCGTCTGAAAGCGGTTTCTGAACCGGAGCTTGCGCCCGCCCGCGTGCTGCGCGACGCTGTGCAAGCGCTTTCTGCAGGGACAGCGCTCAAGCGAGAGGGAGGGTGCGTGCACAACCGCCCGGGCCGATCCCCACGGACCACGATCAGCGACGTCAGTACGGCGGCCAACGTCTCGGCCGCGACCGTCTCGCGCGTGCTCAACGGCACCGCCAAGGTCGATCCGCTGCTCGTCTCGCGAGTTCACGACGCCGTACGCGAGCTCGGCTACCGGCCGAATGCCGCCGCTCAGGGACTGGCGAGAGGGGAGTGGGGCACGATCGGCGTGCTGGTCCCCGACCTCGCGAATCCGTACTTTCCCGAAGTGCTGAAGGCGGTCTCGGCCGTCACGCGGGCTCATGGCCGCCGGATGATGGTGATGGAGTCCGACGAGGACCCCGCGCTCGAGTACGAACTGGTCGAGGACCTGATGCGCTGCTGTGACGGCGTGCTGCTCTGCTCGCCGCGGATGCCCCGCGCGGAGCTGGTCGAACTGCTGGGACGCGCGCACCCGATGGTGTTGTTCAACCGGGTCCTGCCCGGCCTTGGGGTGCCGTCGATCTCGGTGGACTTCGCCGGAGGGATGACGCAGGTCTGCGGGCATCTCGCGCAGCTCGGGCACCGGCGCGCGGCGTACCTGAGCGGGCCGCCGGCCTCATGGGCGAACGGCGAACGCATTCGCGCCTTCGAAGGAGCCCGCGCCTTCGGGCTCGAGGTGACGGTGGTCGAGTGCGGTGGCGCGACCAGTCAGGCCGGGTACGACGCCGTCGCCGCCGTGCTGGACTCGGACGTGACGGCGGTCCTCACCTACAACGATCTCGTCGCGCTGGGCGCCCTGGCGCGGCTGCGCGAGCTGGGCGTCGGCGTACCGGAGGAGCTGTCGGTGACCGGCTTCGACGACATCGCGCTGGAGCGGGTCGCGCACTCGAACCTCACCACGGTGTCGGTGCCGCGGGACGAGCTCGGCCGGCGGGCCGGCGAGATCATGGAGCGGTTGCTGGTCAACTCGTCCGACGCCGAACCGGTGTATCTGCCGATGGCCCTTCGAGTCCGCGACACGAGCGGGCCACCAGCCGTACGGTAGGCGCATGACCTCGTTGCCGGACCTGCCCGCCGAGCCGCTGCCGATGCCCAGGGCCGAGGCCGCTCCCGAGCCGCTGCCGCCGCTGGAGTCGGTGCCGACCTCTGCCGCGGGCGAGGAGTCGGCGGCACGGTTTCCTGATCTCTACCAGGCGGCGATCAACGGTCCGGCGACCTTCCGGCACCTGGTCCAGGCGCATCAGCTGGCCGCTTCGACCGACCAGCTGTCCTGCGACGCGGGCAACTGGCTGATCCCCGCGCTGTCACAGAAGTTCGGCGAGGTGCACGGTGGGATCGAGAAGGAGTACTACTGCAGCGAGGTGGTCGGCGGCTGCCTGCTGGCCAAGGACCGCGCGGTCTACTCGATCCTCAACTCACCGCCGCCGGAGCTCGTCGACGCCGAGATCGACTGCAAGGTGGTCGCGCGCGAGGCGCTCTACAACCTGCAGGGCAAGGGTGTGGTCCAGCAGCGTGAGGAGGCCACCGACCACGCCTACTCCGGGCTGACCCGGGTGATGGTCGCGGCCGATCTGGTCGCGAGCAGCGCCGGCCCCGAGGAGACCGCGGCGGCGATCGCGGCCGCGAAGAACGAGATCAGAGTGGTGAAGGCGCGGGTCGAGGTGCTGCTGCAACGGCAGGCGCGGCTCGAGTACTTCCAGGGCGTCCTCGGTGGGATCGTGCCCACGTTCGTACTGGTGATCCTGTTCGGCCTGGCCGCGAACGCCTGGTGGCGCAGCGCTCTGGTGCCCTCGGTCCTGGTCGCCGCGATCGCGATGTCGGCACTCGGCGCGACGATCAGCGTGATCCAGCGGATGGGGAACGGCTCGCTGGTGATCGACCACAGCGCCTCCCGCTGGCAGCGCACGATGCTCGGTGCGTTCCGGCCCGGTGTCGGGGCGATCTTCGGCTGCCTCGGCTATTTCACCTTGCTCGCCGGGGTGCTGGCGGCCGGCGCCGCGGTCGGCACGCCCGCCTCCGTGGCGGTCTTCGGCCTCACCGGGTTCGCGGCGGGCTTCAGTGAACGCTTCGCCACCGACATGCTCGACCAGGCGAGCAAGCTGATCACCAAGTAACGGTGGGCCGAGTGGCCCCAGGCGGCGATGTGAACGCGACACGCCGGGTGACCAGTAGCCTTTCGACCGGCTGGGTCGTTGGTTGTCCGTACCGGTCGGCGAAGGCTCGCCGCCCGGGGTGTTGGCAGTGGTGGCCGATCCACTAGCCTGGGTCGGGTTTTCGTCGGCAACGTGGAGGATTCGTGAAGCGGTTCGTAGTACCGCCGAGCTGGCCCACGCCGCCCCGCCGCAGCTGGATGCCGCCGAAGACGTGGCGTCCCGATCCGTCCTGGCCGGCCGCGCCCGACGACTGGAAGTTCTGGGTCGACGGCAAGGGCAACGCGGTCCGCGGCCCCGTCGGTCGGTACGGCGGACCCTCACGGCGCGTGGTGGCCCTCGGCGCCAGTGGCCTGGTGCTGTTCCTGGCAGTCAACTTCTGGGCGTTGTCCGCGATCGGACTGTTCGACGGCGGCCCGTCGAACTCGCAAGCCGTGCCGGTCGTCGACGACAGCACACCCACGCCGTCGGTGAAGCCGTCGACGCCGCCGCGGACGACCACGACCGCCGAGACGGCGCCTCCGCCGCCGGTGCAGAAGACCACCAGGCCGACCAGGACGCCGTCGCCGACCAAGACCAGGACGACGAAGAAGCGCGAGGACCGCGAGGACCGCGAGGAAACCAGGACGACGCCGGTCAGACCGAGCGCCACCGCGACCAGGACGACGACGAGGCCGACCCGTCCCACGCCGAGCCGCACGCTGACGCGCGAGCAGATCCTCGCCCAGTACTGCGCGGCCCAGGGCTGGGACCCGTCCTGGTGCGACCCGGACAACTGGCCCGACTCCGACGGCCCCTGAGTCCTCGCCGGGCGTTGGACCCTCGACAGCGCCGGAGTCCTCGACGGACCTACCTCCGTACCGTTTCGTGGCTGCCGGGTCAGACGATGTTCTGTTCGGCGCGCGGCCCCGAGTTCCGGAAGCGGCCGGCGTCCAGCGGTGAGACGTCCACGAAGGAATCCCTGCCCAGGTA
Organism: Kribbella sp. CA-293567; assembly: GCF_027627575.1. Classification (NCBI taxonomy): domain Bacteria; kingdom Bacillati; phylum Actinomycetota; class Actinomycetes; order Propionibacteriales; family Kribbellaceae; genus Kribbella; species Kribbella sp. CA-293567. The sequence continues at coordinate 7,030,118 of NZ_CP114065.1, read as the reverse complement.
GAGATCGCGGATGATCTCGCCGACGGCCGGACCCTGAAGAAAGCCGTGGCCGGAGAAGCCGGTCGCGTAGAGGAAGCGGCCGACGTCCGGTGCCTCGCCGATCAACGCGTTGTGGTCGGGCGTGTTCTCGTAGAGCCCGGCCCAGCCGCCCGTCAGACCGACGTCGAGCAGCGACGGCGCTCGCTGTTCCATCGCGGCGGTCAACCGGGGAAACCAGGCCTCGGAGCGATCCAGGCGGAAGCCGGGCTGCTCGTCCGGGTCCGACATGCCGATCAGCAGGCCTGGACCTTCGCTGTGGAAGTAGAACGTGCTGCTGAAGTCGATCGTCATCGGCAACCCGCGGGGCAGCCCGGGAACAGCTGCTGTCACGACGATCTGGCGACGGAGCGGAGTCACCGGCAACTCGACTCCGGCCGTCGCGGCCAGCGGTTCCGACCAGGCGCCGGCCGCACAGATCACCGTCGAGGTCGCGACGCTGCCCCGGCTGGTCCGGACACCGCGAATTTCGTTGCCAATAGCATCGATCCCGAGAACGTCGCAGCCGGTCACCAGGCGGGCGCCCAGTTTGCGGGCGGCGGTGGCGTACCCGAGGACGACGGACTCCGGCGTACAGTGCCCGTCGTTCGGTGAGAAGCAGGCCGCGAGCAGGCCATCGGGGGACAGGATCGGGGCCAGCCGGACAGCCTCGGTGACGTCGAGCATCCGGGTCGGCTGGCCGGCCGCGTTCTGCAGCCGGGTGCTCTGCTCGAACAGCTCCACCTGCTCGTTCGTCGACAGCAGGAACAGGTAGCCGACCCGGCGCAGGTCGATCTCCTGTCCGGGACGCTGACCGAACCGGGCGAAAGCCTCCAGGCTGCGCGCCCCGAGCGCGATGTTCAGGTCGTCGGAGAAGTTCGCCCGGACGCCACCGGCCGCCTTCGACGTCGACCCCGAGCCGAGCTCGTTGCGCTCCAGCAGCAGGATGCCGGTGACGCCGGCCTCGGCGAGGTGGAAGGCGATACTCGTGCCGATCACCCCGCCGCCGACGATCACCACCTCGGCCCTGGCGGGCAGCGTCATGGCAGTCTGAAGTCGAGGTCCGCCTCGACGGTGACGGTGTCCAGTTGCGCCTTCTGCAGCTTGCCCGAGTAGTCCCAGTTCATCGACTGCCAGCGGGTGAACTGGTCGAGCACCCAGATCCCACTCTGCCGGGACCCGTTGCCCGACTTGCCGTTGCCGCCGAACGGCAGGTGCGCCTCGGCGCCCGAGGTCGAGTTGTTCACGCTGACCATGCCCGCCGAGATGCCCTGCGCGAACCGGAACGCCTGACGGGGATCAGTGGTGTAGATCGAGCTGGACAGCCCGTACCCAGGTTTGTTGCCCAGAGCAATTGCTTCGTCGAGGGTCCGGTACGTCGTGACACCGACGATCGGCCCGAACGTCTCGTGCAGGAACAGTTCGTCCTCGGCGCCGACACCGTCGACGATCACCGGGTGGTAGAACAGGCCGGCCGCGGGGTCCCCGACGAACCCGTCGCGCGGATTGCCGGCGGTGATCCGGCCGGTCGCGCCGATCACGGTGTGGTGGGCGCCGATCCAGCCGAGCGACTTCTCGAACCCGGCCGCGAACTTCTCGTCCAGCAACGGCCCGAACAGCACGTCCTGGGTCGGGTCGCCCATCGCTGCCGCGCGCACCGCCGTACCGAACCGGTCGACGAACTCGTCGTGCACCGACTCGTGCACGATCACCGTGCCCAGTGACGTGCAGCGCTGTCCCGCGGTGTCGAAGCCGGAGAAGAGCGCCCCTTCGACGGCCAGGTCGAGGTCGGCGTCCTCGGTGATCACCATCGGGTTCTTGCCGCCCAGCTCGAGGCAGGGGGTCTGCAGGTGGCGGCCGCACAGCTCGCCGATCCGGCTGCCGACCTCGCTGGATCCGGTGAAGCCGACCTTGTCGACCAGCCCCGCGGCCAGGGACTGCTCCAGGCCGGCGAAGGTGTCGGGGCCGTCGGCGTACACGAGGTTGAAGACGCCCGCCGGTACGCCGGAGTGCGCGAAGATCTCGTAGAACGCGTTGGATACGACGGCCGAGTACTCCGCGGGCTTCCAGGTGACCGTGTTGCCGCACAGCAGCGCGGGCACGATGTACCAGGAAGGTACGGCGACCGGGAAGTTCCCGGCCGAGATCACCACGACCGCGCCGACCGGGCGGCGGAAGGTGAACAGTTGCTTGTCGGGCATCTCCGACGGCACGGTCTGACCGTAGAGCCGGCGCCCCTCGCCGACGAAGAAGTCGCAGGTGTCGATGATCTCCTGCACCTCGCCCAGCGCCTCCGCGAGCGGCTTGCCGATCTCGCGGGTGACGAGTGCGGCGAGCCGGGCCTTGTTGGTGGCCATCAGCCGGCCGATGTTCGCGATCACCTGACCACGCTGCGGGGCCGGCAGCGCCGCCCAGCCCGGTTGCGCGTCGCGCGCTGCCCGGGCGGCCCGGACGAAGGTGTCCGGCCCGGCGACGCCGATCGTGCCGACCACGTCGGAGGTGTTCGCCGGGTTGGTGGAAGGCGTCCTGCGGACCGGGTCCGGGACCCGCTCGCCGTTGACCACGGACAGGATGACAGACGACACGGGTGGGTCCTCTCGGTCGGATCGCGTTCGGTGCTGCCAGCCTCAGTCATCCCGCCCGGCTTGCCAACCCCACCCCGCGCGCCCTCGCCGGTCTGATTGTGAATGCAATCACAAGGCGGTAAGCTGGAGCCTGTACAGCAACCATGTCGCTGACTGGAGGGCGTACATGACCGACCGCAAGCCGCCGGGGATGAAGACCGAGGACTGGGTCGAGGCGCAGATCAAGCAGGCGCAGGCGCGGGGTGACTTCGACCAGTTGGCCGGCACCGGCAAGCCGCTGCCGAAGCTGGCGGACCCGCACGATCCGGACTGGTGGGTGAAGGACTTCATCCGCCGCGAGAAGATCGAGACCGACGCGCTGCTGCCGCCGTCGGTCCAGCTCCGCAAGGAGAAGCAGGCGCTGCAAACCAAGCTCTCGGTACTCCGCACCGAGGCCGAGGTCCGTGAGTACCTGCAGGATCTCAACCGCCGCATCCTGCTGCAGATCCGCGACGCCACCGGCGTGGTCGTCCCCGTCGGCCCGGTCGACGAGGAGGAGATGGTGGCCCAGTGGCGTGAGGGCCACGAAGCCCGTCAGGCCGCCCGCGCGGCCGCTCGACCTCCGGAGCCGGAACCGAAGCGCTCGTTCTGGCAACGCCTCTTCGGCTAGACCGCACGCGCGGTCAGTGCCGGAGCAGTTCGCGGGCTGCCGCTTCGATGGTCTCCTCGCTCAGCAGGACTTGCAGAGCAGCGTTGCCGAGCGGAACGAAGGAGTCTTCGCTGGTGACCCGGGCCATCCTGCCGGAGTAACCGGCGTCGACCAGGGCGGCGAGCACGCCTTCGGAGACGCCGCCGGAGCGGCGGGTCTCGTCGACCACCAGGACCCGGCCGGTAATAGTTGCCTCGCGCAACAGGTCTTCCAGCGGCAGGGGGGACAGCCAGCGAAGATCGAGGACCCGGACTCCGGGGAGCCGGGCGGCGACGCGCAGGCTCATCGGCAGGCCGTTGCCGAAGGTGACGATGGTGAGATCGCGGCCTTCGCCGTAGACCCGCCCGCTGCCGATCGGAACGTGCTCCGCCGGGTACGGCGCCACCCACTGCTCGTCGCCGTCCTCGTACAGGTCACGACGGTGGTACAACGCGATCGGCTCCAGGAACACCGACACGGTGCCCTCCGCGTGAGCCGCCGCCGCGCAGGTGTGCAGCATCGCCGCGGCATCATCGGGCCGCGACGGTGACGCGATCACCAGCCCCGGGATGTCGCGCAGTACGCCGATCGCGTCGTCGTTGTGGAAGTGCCCGCCGAACCCCTTCTGGTAGCCGTAGCCGGCGATCCGCAGCACCATCGGATTGCGGTACTGCCCTTGCGAGAAGAACTTCAGCGACGCGGCTTCGCCCCGCAACTGGTCCTCGGCGTTGTGCAGATAGGCGAGGTACTGGATCTCCGGCAGCGGCAGCAGCCCCGAGACCCCGGCCCCCAGCGCCAGCCCGAGGATCGACTGCTCGTCGAGCAACGTGTCGAACACCCGCGCCGCGCCGAAGGACTTCTGCAGCCCGCGCGTCACGCCGTACACGCCGCCCTTGCGCCCGATGTCCTCCCCGAACGCGAGAGCCTCCGGGTACGCCGCGAGCACGTCACCGAGCGCCCGGTTGATCGACTGGCCGAGGGTCAGGGGCTCGGTCCGGCCGGCGCCGGCCTGGTGCCCCGGCAGCGACTTCGCGACGGCCGCCCGGTCCGGGAAGGCCAGCGGCGCGGCGACGGCGGCAGCCGATCCGAGCTGCGGCAGGCCGGCCACTTCGCGGGCGATCCCGAGCACCTCGGTGCGCTTGTTCTCGTAGAGCTCGACCACTTCGTCGGCCTGGTACCCCAGGGACAGCAGCAGCCTCGCGGTACCGAGCAGCGGATCAAGCTCCTCGTCGGCGAGCAACTCGGCCGGACTCCGGTACGCCGCCTCGACGTCCGACCCGGCGTGGCCCATCAGCCGCACCGTCCGCAACCGCAGGAACGCGGGGCGCCGGTTCCGCCGGACGAAGGTCGCCGCCTCGGTCGCCATCGTCAGGGTGGCCGCGAGATCGGTGCCGTCGGCATCGAAGTACCGGAGGCCGTGACGCTGTCCGTAGGTCTGCTTGATCCAGCCGTCCGGGGTCCGCACGCTGATCCCGATCCCGTTGTCCTCGCAGACCAGCAGCAACGGCATCGGGATGCCCTGGTACGACGCGTGCAGGGCCGCGTTGATCGCACCGGTGGCGGTCGAGTGGTTGGCCGAGGCGTCGCCGAAGCTGGTCACCACGACGGCGTCGGCCGGCCAGGGCGACGGTACGCCGAGCTTGGCGGCGCGGGCGATCGAGAAGGCGACGCCCATCGCCCGCGGCAGGTGCGAGGCGATCGTGGAGGTCTGCGGGATGATCGCCAGGTCGTGCCGGCCGAAGACCTTGTGGCGGCCGCCGGAGATCGGCTCGCTGGTGGCCGCGGCGACGCCGAGCAGGATGTCGCGGAGGCCGTCCTTGTCCTGGTGCTGGGCGGCGCGGGCCAGGTAGAAGGCGCCGGAGCGGTAGTGCAGCAGGGCGGGATGGGTCGGCCGGAGGGCCGCGGCCACGGCCGCGTTGCCCTCGTGGCCGGCCGAACCGATCGTGTAGTAGCCGTGACCCTGCGACTGGAGCCAGCGGGCGGCCAGGTCGGCGTGACGGCTGCCGAGCTGGGCGTCGTACAGGCTGAGCAGGACCTCGGCGGGGTGTTCGCAGGGGACCGGTACGAGGGCCCGGACCCGCTCGGCGAACAACTCGTCGACCGCGGTCACGGCGTCGGCACTGGGTCGGAGATCCTCACCCACCCCATGATCCGCGAAGTTCCGCCGAACCACAGCCTTGCCCACGGGTCGGGCGGGTCAAAACGGTTCGGCACTGTCGGTGGCGGCTCGTAGGGTGGCGGAATGAACAAGGTCCGTTGGAGGGCAGTCCGGCCGTTGCGCCATCGCGACTACCGGCTGCTCTGGATCGGGCTGGCGGTGGCGCTGCTCGGCAGCGGGCTGTGGCTGGTTGCGCTGGCCTGGCAGGTGATCGAGCTCGGTGGCGGTCCGGTGCAACTGTCGGTGGTCACCACGGCGTACAGCGTTGGGTTGCTGGTCTGTGTGCTGTTCGGCGGGATCGCGGCCGATCGGCTCTCGCAACGCTCGGTGATGATCGCCGCGGATTCGGTGCGTGGCGTGGTGCTGCTGGTGGTCGCCGGGCTGGCGCTGGCCGGCTGGCTGGAGATCTGGCAGCTCGCGATCGGCGCGGTGCTGATCGGCGCCGGAGAGGCGTTCCTGATCCCGGCGTACACGGCGCTGGTGCCGAAGCTGCTGCCCGCGGACGAGCTATTGGCGGCCAACGGGCTGGAAGGTGTCCTGCGGCCCTTGGCTCAACAGGCGACCGGCCCTGCGCTCGGCGGGCTGGCGATCGCGGCGCTGTCACCTGGGATGGCGATCCTGGTGGCCGGACTGACGTACCTGTTCTCCGCCGGTTGCGTGATGGCGATGCGCGTCCAGCCGGAGCTCGGTGGACGGTCGGTGGAGCTCGACGACGCGACGCGCAAGGCTGCCGTGGACGAAGCAGTCGGCGACGCGGCTCCCACGGGAGTCAGTTCGATGGTGGCCGATCTGCGCGAGGCGTGGGGATATGTGCGGAGGACGCGATGGCTGCTCGCGTCGCTGCTGTTCGGGACGGGGTACGTGCTGCTGATCCTCGGGCCGCTGGAGGTGCTGCTGCCGTTCGCGATCAAGGACCAGCTCGGTGGTGGGCCGGGTGATTTCGGGCTGGTGCTGGCGGCGTTCGGGATCGGCGGGGCACTGGGCGCGTTGCTGATCTCGTCGCGCAGTCTGCCCCGGCGCTATCTGACCGTGATGACGCTGATGTGGGGTCTCGGTACGGCGCCGATCGTGGTGCTGGGGTTCGCGACGGACCTGTGGGTGATGGCGGCCGGTGCCGCGGTGGTCGGCGCGACCGGATCCGCGGCGATGGTGATCTGGGGGACGCTGCTGCAACGGCGAGTGCCCGACCACCTGCGCGGCCGGATCGCCAGCCTCGACTTCTTCGTCTCGCTGCTGCTGATGCCGGTCTCGATGGCGTTGGCGGGGCCGGCGGGCAGCCTGTTCGGGGTGACCGCGGTCTTCGTCGTGGCCGGGGTCGGCCCGGCGCTGATCTGCTTCCTGGTCGTCTGGTTCGGCCGGATGCTCGAGGACGAGCTGGCGAACCCGCTGGACGCGGCTGAGGACGATGCCGTCGAAGCGCAGCCGGAAGTTGTCGACGTGGACACCGCCCGGAGCGATGACGGCGGCGTTCAGGACGAAAGAGGCGGCGCGGAGAAGCGGATCAGCTCCGACGCCTGATCACCGGCCCAGTCGATCGGTGTCCGGGCGATCTCCTGCCAGCCCGCCTTGCGGTAGAAGCCGGCCGCACCATCGCGACTGGCCACGACGTCGAGCAGCAGGTGCCGGCCCTGCGATCGGGCGAACGTGACGGCGTGCTCCAGCAGGAGTCGTCCCAGCCCGGAGCCGGTACGCCGCGGCTCGACGAACAGCCGCTCGACCAGCGCCTCCCGGGCACCTTCCGCGGTGACGATCAGGTGACCCACGACCTCGTCGTCGACCGTGACCACCCAGCAACCGAGCGCCTCCCACGGCGACAGCCAGGCGACCGGGTCAGCCGGCCAGTTGACCGGGTAGCCGGATGCCTCGTGCACCTCCGCCAGGAGCCGGACGCAAGTTTCGAGGTCGGCCGTCGTACGGATCCGGATCGCTGGGCTAGCCACGGTTCGGATCCTTTCACGCGACCTCCGGAACCCCACGCCACCCCGACTCGTTGATTCAGCAGGCAGTTTCTCCACGGGTGGGTGAGATGCGCGTTCCCCTCTGGCTCCGGCGTACGGCGGTGTCCGCCGCCATCGGCATCGGCACGGCCGGTGTGCTGGCGGGCGTGCTGATGTTCGGCCCGCTGGCCTCGACGATCCTGCTCGTGCTGATGTTCGCGCTGATCTGGCCGCTCGCGGCGGTGGTCGGGCGCCTCGCCGACGGCACGCCGTACCGGTCACCTGTGCTGGTGGCGGCCGCCGCCGCGGGGGCGATGCTCGCCGTGCCGGGGCTGATCCGGCTGCTCACCGGGGGAGCGATCGGGGTGCTGGTCGCACTGACCGCGGCGATCATGTTCGTCCTGGTCGATCTGGCCCTGCCGGACACGCGGCGCGAGCGGCGACCGTGGGGCCTGCGAGCACGCCGGAGAAAGCCCAGGGACCCGCAGCACGATCCGGAGTACGGCGAACCGGCCGGCCTGAGCCACGCCGAGCAGGTCGCGGACGAGAAGTTGATCGCCTCGCTCCGCTGCCCACTGTCCGTCGAGGAACTCTGCGCGGTCTGGAGCGAGACGACCAAGACGCTCGCGCAGGGTGCCGGGCCGCGGGATCGGCAGGCCGTCGCCGAGGTTCGCCGGATCTGCCTGGACGAGTTCGAGCGGCGTAATCCCGACGGCTTCCGGCGTTGGCTCGATGCCGGCGCTCCCGCGGACCCTGGCACTTACCTGCTGCCCAGTTCGGGTGACTAGCGCGCAGTGTCAGAAGTTCGGTCCCCAACTCCTGCTGCCTCAGACGCAAGCCACTAGCGCGCTGTGAGGACCGCAGCGACCGCAGTCGCGGTACTGCGTGCTGATGCCGGGTTCTGTCCGGTGACGAGGCGGCCGTCCGTGACGACCTGGTCGGTGAAGTCAGCGGCCGGGTGGTGGATCGCGCCGTGGGCGGTCAGTGCGTCGGCCAGCAGGAACGGGACGACCTCGGTGAGGCCGACCGCGTTCTCCTCGGCGTTGGTGAAGGCGGCGACGTTCTTGCCGTCGACCAGGTAGCTGCCATCGGTCAGCCGGAGCTCGACCAGGGCCGCCGGGCCGTGGCAGACCGCCGCGACCACGCCGCCGTTCTCGTAGATCCCGGCGGCGAGCGAGGCGAGCGCCTTGTCGCCGGGGAAGTCCCACATCGCGCCGTGCCCACCGGCGTAGAAGATCGCGTCGTAGTCGGTCGCGGTCAGCTCGGACGCGGTCCGGGTGTGCTCGAGTTCGGCCTCGGCGAAGAACTGCTGCTGGGCCGGGTCGGTCTCGTCCACCCCGTCGACCGGCGGTTCGCCACCGGCGACCGAGACGACCTCGACCTCGAACCCGGCCGCGGTGAAGACGCTCCACGGCTCGGCGGCCTCGGAGGCATAGAAGCCTGTACTCCGGCCGGTGTCGCCGAGCTCGGAGTGGCTGGTCAGGGCAATCAGTACGCGTGTCATGGCTCCATCATGGCCAGGTCCAGCCATTGGAGACCAATAGGCAAGCAGTGGACCAGGCATAGACTTTCCGATGTGTCGATCTCCCTGGACCTGTTGCGAAGCTTCCTGGCGATCCACCGGGCAGGGTCGATCACGGCCGGTGCCGAGCAGCTCGGGTTGTCCCAGCCGACCGTGACCGCTCAGCTCAAAGCGCTCGAGGCGGTGGTCGGGCGGCCGCTGTTCGAGCGGCGGGCACGCGGTGTGGTGGCGACTGCCGCGGGCGACGACCTGGCGCGCCGAGTGGCGGATCCGATCGACCTGTTGCAGGGGCTGGCGGTCGACGAACTCGAGGAGCCGGTCACGGCGACGGTCCATCTCGGGGGCCCGGCCGACTTCATCAGCCATCAGGTGCTGCCCGCGCTGGCCGGCCGAGTCGCCGACGGGCTGCAGTTGCGGACCCGCTTCGGCCTTCCCGACGAGCTGATCGACGGGTTGGTCGCGAAGTCGCTGGACGTGGTGATCAGCTCGGTCCGCCCGCGCCGGCCCGGCGTACGGGTGACGCCGTTGTACGACGAGACGTTCGCGCTGGTCGCCGCGCCGAACTGGTACTCCGGCGGTCCGGTGAGCACGCCCGACCAGTTGCGCCACATCCCGCTGGTCGCCTATGCGGAAGAGGCGCCGATCCTCCGTCGCTACTGGCGCAGCGTCTTCGGCGTACGGCTGACGAGAAGCGTTGCGGTCGTCGTACCGGATCTGCGAGGTGTGCTGAGCGCAGTACTGGCCGGCGCGGGCGCGAGCGTCCTGCCGCTGTACTTGTGCGAGAACGACCTGCAGGCAGGAAGACTGGCTCTCCTGGCAGACCCCGAAACCCCACCACTCAACACCGGCTACGTCGCCATCCGCTCAGACGCGGGCCCTCGAAGCCCAGCCACCCACCTGCGCAGTCTCCTCCTGGAAGCCCTGCACTAGCCGGCTGCCTCCAGCAGCTTGATCCGTCTGCGCAGATAGCGCGGCCGCGAGAACTGGTAGACGAGCAGACAGAGGTAGAGCGGGATCAGAACAAGGCGCCACAGCGAACCATCGTCGAGCAAGCTGACCACGTTGATGATCAGCAGCAGACTCCAGATGACCAACGCCGCGATCCGCCAACGACGCAGCTGCGCGAGCTGGTGCTCAGCCAGCCTGACTCCGGCCGCCCGGATCTCCGGATCAGCGGGAACCGGTCGCCTGCGCTGCAGTGCCCGGAGCGCGGCACGCCGTACCGGCGCAGGTGTGTCGCCCAGCGCCGCTTGGGTGGCGAGGTCCAGCCTGCGGAAGACCAGCGTCATCGTAGCGGCGAAAAGCAGCCCGCTGATCACCCCGCCGACCAGCGCGAAGCCGCGACTTCCCCCCTCGTGCTCGCTGTACAACCCCATCGCGAGACCGAAGACCAATCCGCTCAGCAGGCACGAAACCCAGAGCGGAACCTTCTTCGGCCAAGCGCGCATGGTGGTCTGCAACTCTCAGGCGGCCTTCTTCGTACTCTTCTTGGTGGTCTTCTTCGCCGTGGTCTGCTTGGCGGCCGTCTTCTTGGCAGATGACTTCTTGGCGGTGGTCTTGCCGGCGGTGGTTTTCTTGGCAGCGGTCTTCTTCGCGGCGGTCTTCTTGGTGGTGGTGCTCTTCTTCGCCGACTCGCGGCGGGAGCGGGCGGCCTCGACGCTGGCTCGGAGGGCGGTGACGAGGTCGGTGGTGGTGGTCGCCTGGGGCTCTTCCTCGGTGAAGACGATCTCCTTGCCCTTGCGTCTGTCGGCGACCAGCTGCTTCACCCGTTCGGTGTAGCTGTCCTTGTAGTCGGCCGCGCGCCAAGTGCCGCTCATCGCCTCGACCAGGTCGACCGCCATCGACAACTGTTTGCCGCCGGACGACTTCGACGGCAGGTCGCTGAGTTCCTTCGACGGGTCGCGGATCTCGTCGGCGAAGAACATCGTCTCCAGCACCAGGACCTTGCCGTCGGCCCGGATCGCGGCGAGGTACTCCTTGCTGCGCATCACGAACGACGCGATACCGGCCCGGTTCGTCTTCGCCAGGGCATCCCGCAGCAGCCCGTACGACGAAGCGTTGTCGCTGTCCGACGGCGCCAGGTAGTAGCTCTTCTGGAAGTGGATCGGATCGATCTCGTCGAGATCGACGAACCGGGTGATCTCCAGCGAGCGGGACCGGCCCGGCGCGATGTCGGCCAGTTCCTCCTGCTCGACGATCACGTACTCGCCGCCGCCGACGTCGTGACCCTTCACGATCTTGTCGTAGTCGACCTCACGCCCGGTGCGCTCGTTCACCCGCTTGTACCGGATCCGGTCCGGCGTACCGCGCTGGAACTGGTGGAAGTCGAGCTCGTGCTCCTGCGTCGCGGAGTACAGGCCGACCGGCACCGAAACCAGGCCGAAGCTGATGAACCCACTCCAGATCGCGCGTGCCATCGTCTGTGTCCTCTCTGCGAACCGGTCCGGTTCCGGGTACCCAGATCAGAGCCGGTTGTACCGCTTGCGTGCCTCGCGACTTTCCTTCTGCGCCGCCCGGGCGGCCTTCCGTGCCTCGTCCAGCTCCTCGCCGATCCGGTGCACGGCCTCTTGCGCCGCGACGAGAGCATCGCGCGCCTCGGTGAGCTGAGTATCGAGCTCGGCCACGCCGGCTTCGGCTGCCTCCGCCGCCGCGACCGCGTCCTCGAACTCCGTCCGAGCAGCCGCTTTCTCAGCAGCCTCGCGCTCTTCCCGCTCCCGCTCGGCCTTCTCCCGCTTGGCTTTCGCGGCAGACGACTCGCTCTCAGCGTCCGGCTCGGCTTGTGCGGAGTCCTTGGCCCGGCGGCGATCCTGGGCTCGTTTGCGCCGCTCGTCGGTCAGCGCTGTGACGTTGGACGGTTCGCCGCTCTCGTCGACCACCCCGAAACCGACGTGCCGCAGCGCGCTGGTGAGCCGTGCCTCGCGGACCGCTTCACCGGCGGCGGGATCGACCAGCGCGGCATCGAGGGTCTCGCGGAGCTTCTGGGCGACGTCCGCGCTGACCTTCTGGCCTTCGCGGTCGGCCAGGCCGGCCGCCGACTTGGTGAGCTGGTCGAGCAGTTGGTGCCGCTTCGGGGTGAGATCGCGGAGTCGTTCCCCGTCGAGGTCGGCAGTGGCCGCACGAAATTCGTCACCCAGCGCCAGCAGGTCGTCCAGGTCGTCGGGAAGTTCACGAGAGACCAGGTTGGCCAGCCAGGCGGCGACCGTCGGCTTCCGCAGAGCCTTCAGCCGGGTCGAGCCGAGCTGGTCACCGGTTGCTTTCAGCTGCTTGGCGAGCTCGTTGCGCCGCGAAATGAAGTCGGCCGACGGCGCTGCGTACAGCGCGTCGGCCGCTTCGTCGAAGTCCACCCGACCGACGCTACCCGAAGATGCGGCCGCGGCCGGAGGTCAACTCCCCGTCGGTCCGGGCCGTGTCGGGCCCGAACCGCACAGGTGGTGGTGGATCAGTTCTTGAAGGCGTCCTTGGCCTTTTCGCCCGCCTGCTTGAGATCTGCGACGGACTTGTCCGCCTGGCCCTCGGCCTGCAGGTCTTCGTTGTCCGTCGCGTCGCCAGTCTTTTCCTTCATCTTGCCCTTGGCGCTGTCGGCTGCGTTCTTCATCTTGTCGCCGATACCCACGATTACTCCTCTGCCGTTGCGAATCGGATACCTCCCAAGTGCCCGGGCGCCCGGATCTCAATCAGCGGGACGGGTGAGATCCTCACGAAGCCGGTCGAGAATTCCGCGGAGCAGCCGGGAGACCTGCATCTGACTGACGCCGAGCTCCTGGCCGATCTCCTCCTGGGTGAGGCCGCCACAGAACCGCAGCGCCAGGATCTGACGGTCACGGTCGTCGAGATCGGAGACGGCCGGAGCGAGAGTGTGCACGTTCTCGACCAATTCGTAGCCGTCCTCGGCATCGGCCACGGTGTCGGCCAGCCGGGCACTGTTGTCGGCAGCGGCCGGAGCATCGAGCGAGAGGGTGGTGAAACAGCCACGGACCGACGCGGCCTCGGCGACCTCCGCCGGCTCGGTGCCCAGCGCTTCCGCTGTCTCCTCGTCGCTGGGCAGGTGACCGAGTTGCTGGGTCAGCTCCGGCTCGGCCGCCGCGATGGAGCCCTGCATCTCCTGAACCCGGCGCGGCGGCCGGACAGCCCAGGCGCAGTCCCGGAAATAGCGCTTCAGCTCGCCGCGGATCGTCGGTACGGCGTACGAGAGAAAAGCTGTGGAGGCGTCCGGACGATAGCCGTTGGCCGCCTTGACCAGGCCCAGATAGGCGACCTGCTCGAGATCGTCGGTGTCCACGCCCTTGCGGCGGTAGCGGGAGGCGATCGACCGGGCGACGGGCGCGTTCAGGATGATCACTTCGTCGAGCAGCTGCTGGCGGCGCGGAGCGGGCAGCCCGTCCGCCTGAGCGAGTAGCTCCTGGGTGGAGTCGGCGATCAACTGCTGAGCTTGCGTACTACGAACAGGTGCGATCGTCACGGTGAGAAACCTCGTCGTGTCGTCCTGCGGCGGTGGCGTCATTGCTGAACCACTTGCTCCACCAGACCAAACGAGAACCGCAGATGCAAGCCCGCCGGTGTTACAGCTGTTTGAATCCCACTCCGCGGACGGGCCCGGGGTTTGCGTTCCGCGACGGCGGGCACCAGACCGGGCAGCAAGATCGTCGGATGGGGTCCCGACGCGTCATCGCACGGGGTATCAGCCGCCGGAGCTCGGTGTCCGGCTCCGGCAAAGAGAAAGGCACGATCATGCTCACGATTCTCTGGATCATCGCGGCGATCCTCGTCATCTCCGGGATCGTCTCCCTTGTTCGCGGTCAGCTCCTGATGGGCGCCGCACTGATCGTCGTCGGCCTGCTGGTCGGGCCGGGCGGCGTGAGCATCTTCACGTAACCAGGAAGTACTTGGTTGGCCGCAGCCCCCGGCCTCTGGCCGGGGGCTGCGGCGCTGATCGGCCGGGTCTTCCGATCCTCGATGAAGACTGACAGCGAATGTCAGGTTTCACCGGTTGACTGAGGGCAACCGAAGGGAAGACGAATGAGCGCCGAGAAGTGCTGTTCCGTGGTGGATCTGCGCCAGTACACCCTGCATCCAGGGCGGCGGGACGAGCTGATCCGGATCTTCGACGAGGCGTTCGTCGAAGGACAGGAGCAGCACGGTCTGCACGTCTCCGGTCAGTTCCGCGACCTCGACGACCCGGACCGGTTCGTCTGGCTCCGTGGCTTCACCGATCTGCCGGCCCGCGCCGCGGCCTTGAACGGGTTCTACTACGGCCCCGTCTGGAAGGCGCGTGGTGGGGAAGCCAACGCAACGATGAAGGACTCGGACAACGCGCTCCTGCTACGGCCGATCGAGCTCAGCGCCGGCTATCCGAAGCTCGACACCGACCGGCCGCCGATCGGTGCCACCGAGATCCCGTCCTCCGTCGTCGCCGGAGCCGTCTACCATCGCGGCTCGGCCGACGACGGGTTCGACGAGTACTTCGCCGACCGGATCGTGCCGGTGCTGACCGGAACGGGCGCCACCCCGGTCGCCACCTTCGAGACGCTGGTTGCCGAGAACAACTTTCCGGCGCTGCCGCTGCGGGACGAGATCGTGCTCGCCTGGTTCGCGACCTTCCCGAGCGACGCCGCGTACGCCGAACATCGCCGTCAGCTGGAGTTCTCGGCGACCTGGCAGCACAAGGTGCTGCCCGAAATCGTCTGCCGCTCGGTCGCGCCACCGCAGCAACTGCAGCTGCGGCCGACCGCACGATCGCAGTTCCGCTGAACAGGTGCGGTTCTCAGACCACCCGTGGAGTCGCGGCCGGGCGACGGGCGGTGCGGAGCAGGACGCGGGCGCGCAGCTCCTCGCGCCCGACCATCTGGTGCAGCTCGGTCAGCACCTGCTCGGTGGCGAGGCGGACCTGGTCGAGATCTGCCTCGGGCTCGATCGTGGTCTTGAGCTCGGCGACCACCTCGCCCCGGTCGGTGATCAGGTGACCGGTGCAGGACCGGACGTCCGGCGTACCGGCGAGGACCTGCGCGGCGGCTCCGACGGCCGAATCGACATCGGCGCTCAGCCGGCCCGCCGCCGAACTGCCGGTCAGGGAGAGCCGGTTGATCCGGCGCCGCGGGAGGTGCCGCAGCAGCCAGCTCAAGGCCAGCAGGACAAGGAGGATCCCGGCCGCACCGATTGCCCACGGCCACCAATCCTCGGTGACCAGGGCCGGCAGGTCAGGAAGCCGGATGCGGGCCGGTGCGTCCGGGAAGACGTCGTAGCGCCAGGCGAGCGCCGCGGCGCCACTCGCGAGCAGGAGCAGGCCCAGAACGAAGGCTGCCAGCCGGTCGAGGGCGATCAGTCCACGGCCCATCTCAGTGTTCCTCCAGTCGCACGCGGGTGCGGATACGAGGTGGGCGGCTCAGCGGTGCTAGCCGGCTGGTGACCGCGGTGGTGAGTTCTTCGCCGACATGCGCGCCGTCGGTGGTGGTCACGGCCTTCACCGTGATCCTCCGCCGGCCGGCCGAAGTCGTTGCCGAAAGCACCGATCCGAGCTCCGAGGCGGCACCGGCGGCGAGGCGGGCGGCATCCTGCGGGCGGATCCAGACCGCGGAGTCACCGACCTGCCACTGCGTCGTACGGCGAGGCTTGAGCGCCGCGACCAGGAACCACAGGCCGATCAGCACCGCGGCGATGCCCGCGGGCAGCATCCAGTCAGCGGGCTCGACCAGCTTGAGGCGCTCGGCCAGCCAGCCGGACCAGGAGTCGCCCTGGACGACATCGAGCGCCTGCAGGGCGTCACGGACGGCGGCGGCGCCGAGCAGCCCGAGAGCGACGGCGGCGATGACGCCGACCGGTACCACGGCCGGAGTACGGACCGGTCGTTTGGCTTTGTTCACAACACCCTCCGCGGCTGCGCGACCGCGAGCTCGCGGACGGGAAGGACAGTGTCGATCTCCACGTCGACGGTGTCGACCACGAGACCGGTCAGCGCGTTCACCTGGCCGGCCACCGCCGTGCGGGTGTCAGCGGCGACCTGGGCGAGCGGGCGGCCCCACAGGACGGCGATCCTGAGCTGGAGCCGGACCCGCTCGCCGGTCTGCCGCGCCTCCGCACGCGGTAGACCCCGGCCGAAGGTCGCGTCCTGCCGCGCCACCCCGGGGACCCTGGTGGCCGCCACTTCGGCGATCCGCTCGGTCACCCGGGTGCTGATCTCCGTTCGCCCCCGGGTGCCCGGTTCCCCCGCGGCGGCCCCGAAGTCGGTCGCGGGGTCGGTGGCGAGCAGAGCGTCCTCAGCCACGGCGCTTCGGCCGGAAGACGTCGTCGATGGTCTTCGCGCCCTCCAGATAGCGGCCGACCGCGTAGCCGACGCCGCCGAGGACGAGCGCGAGCAAGAACCCCAGGAACCCGCCGGCCGCGGCCGCGACCGCGAGCAGCAGCCCGGCGAACAAACCGATGATCGGATAACTCACGAGATCTCCTTGGCGACAGTGACATTCAACGGACACTCAACGGACGCTGAACGGAAGCTCAGCGGGTGGTGGCAGGCACGGCGACGACATCTTCGACGGTGACGAACGCCGGCACTCCGGTCAACTCCTCGACCAGATCCCGGATCACCGCGGCGGTGGCCCGAACCGGCTCGCCCCAGACCAGCGTGACATGGACCTCGGCCCGCTCCGCGGTGATCCGGATGCCGGAGACTCGCCGCCCCGGCAGATAGGTCGCGACCTCCCCGAACACCCCGCCGTGCAGACCGACGACTCCGGGCACGGAACGCACCAGGTTCGCCACCTGCTCAGCCAGTTCGGCCTGCTGATCAGCGGCGGTGGGCGCGGGCTTCGGTGGAGCTGCCGCGGTGGGGGTTCCTCCGGGTGAGGTTCCGGAGGACGGAGGGCGGGTCACTGGACTCGGCGTTCCTGCAGGTCGTCGGTGGTGTCTTCGGTGTCGTCCTCGCCGTCGAGGTGGACGTCGCTGACGGCGATGTTGACCTCGGTGACCTCCAGGCCGGTCATCCGCTCGACCGCGCTGATCACGTTGCGGCGGATGCCCTGGGCCAGATCGGCGATGGCCACGCCGTAGTCGGCGACCACCTCGATGTCGATCGCGGCCTGCTTCTCGCCGACCTCGACCGAGACGCCCTGGGACAGGTTGGTCCGGGAGCCGGGGATCCGTTCGCGCAGCAGCCCGACGGCGCGGGCGGTGCCGCCGCCGAGGTTGTGCACGCCGGCCACTTCGCGGGCAGCGATCCCGGCGATCTTCGACACCACGGTGTCGGCGATGCTGGTCCGGCCGTAGTCGCTCACCAGAGCGCTCGGCAGCGTCTCGGCCGCGATCTCGGTGCCGATCTTGGCGTTCGAACTCGTGTCAGCCATGCTGTCCCCTCGATTTGATTGCCTACTGCAACATTTGCGCACTGCTTGACACCCGGTAGGACGAGTCGGCACCCACAGATGTCACGCCGATCGCCTAGGTTGTTCGTGTGAACGGGGTCACTGGATCGGTGCGAGTTACCGTACGGCCGCGGGCCGACGGTTGGTCGCAGGCCGGTGACGACGCGCTGCGCCGGGCCGCCGCCCTCGGGGACGCGGACGCGTTCGCGGCGGTGATCGAGCGGCACGGCCCGGCCATGTTCCGGTACGCGCGCCGTATGCTCAACGATCACGGCGATGCCGAGGAGGTGGTCCAGGATGCGTTCGTGGCCGCTTGGAAGGCGCTTCCCGACTTCCGTGGCGACGCCAAGCTGCGCACCTGGCTGTTCACTCTCACCGCCCGCAAGGCGATCGACCTGCTGCGCAAGAAGCGGCCGACTCCGGTGGAGGACGAGATGTTCACCGGGCTGGCCGGCGGTTCGGACCCGGTCGAGCCGGCCGTCCGGACCGAACTGCTCGAGGCGCTGGACGCCGCGCTGGCCGAACTGCCCGATCGGCAGCGCGCGGTCTGGCTGCTGCGTGAGGTCGAGGAGATGAGCTACCACGAGATCGCCGAGGTGCTGGTGACGACGCCGACAGTGGTGCGAGGGCAGCTGGCCCGGGCCCGCGGAGCGCTCCAGGAGAAGCTGGAGGACTGGCGATGAGCGACGACATCCTGCGCCGCGCCGCGGCCGAGGCGCGCTCGGCGTCCGAGCCGGGCTGGGTCGACATCTCCGCCTCGATCCAGCAGAAGCTGCGCTCGGTCACGCGTCGCTCCCGGCCGATCCTCGCCGAGGCCGACAACGGCGGCCCCCTGTACGTCGCCGACCACGTCCTGGTCAGCCACCTCCGGGTGGCGGTCAACGCGTTGCCTGGCTGCGAGCTCGCCCGGGTCTCGTTCGTCGGCGAGGGCGGTCATGTCACCGGCGCGGTGGTCGAGGTGATGGCGCCGTACGGGCAGGACCTCGCCGCCCTGGCCGCCCGGATCAGGACGCTCACCTTCGAGGTCGTCACCGAGCTGCTGGGTCCGGTCGAGCCGCCGTTCGGGACCGACGGCATCGACGTCACCGTCACCGATCTGACCGACCTGCGATAAATCGGTTGCGCCGCCCGGAGCCGGGCCGCATCCTGATCCCGAACCGTGCAGCTACGACTGCTGCCTGGACTAAGGAGGGCTGGACGAATGGCCATCACTGCGCTGCGGCACGTCCGCGTCAGCCTCACTTCTTTCTCCAGGAGCAGATCCGATGTCTTCCGACGTCTTTCGTACCGACCACCAACTCTCTGATCTCGACGATCGCTGGGCCCGGCCGGCCGGCGACGAACCCGAACCGGACGTGGCCGACGCCTTCGTCTTCCACTTCAGCGAAGTGGCAGAAGAACTCGCGGACGGTCAGCGCTGGTCCACCTGGCTGGATGTCGAGCGCGGTTCTCGCGGCCCGGAACCACGCCCCTCGTGGGTCGTGACGGAACAGGCCGCGATCGACACCGAGCTCGGCATCCTCAAAACCGGTAAGGAAGCCGATGTCTTCCTGCTCGAACGGGCAGTGGAGCAGATCGGCGACGCACCGTCCCGGCGGTCGTTGCTGGCCGCCAAGCGGTACCGCAGCGAGGAACACCGCTCGTTCCACCGCAGTACGTCGTACGTCGAAGGCCGGCGGACCCGCAACAGCCGTGACTCGCGGGCGATGGCGAAGAAGTCGTCGCACGGCAGGAGCGTCGCGGCCGGGCAATGGGCCTACGCGGAGTGGGACGCGCTCTGCCGGCTCTGGAAGGCCGGTGTCCCGGTGCCCTATCCGGTGCAGGTCGACGGCACCGAGCTGCTGATGGAGTTCATCGACGACGGGGACGGTGGCGCGGCGCCGCGGCTGGCGCAGGTCCGGCCCAAGGGCGAGCTGCTCGCCTCGTACTTCGAGCAGCTCCGCGACGGCATGCGCGAGCTGGCCAGGGCGGGGTTGGCCCACGGGGACCTGTCGCCGTACAACGTGCTGGCCCAGGGGGACCGGATCGTGATGATCGATCTCCCGCAGGTGGTCGACATCGTCGGCAACCCGAAGGGGATGGACTTCCTGCTCCGCGACTGCCACAACATGTGCACGTGGTTCACCAGCCGCGGCCTGGAGGTCGACGAACAGGAACTCTTCGCCGACCTGCTGACGATGGTGTTCTAGGACGGCTAGGAAACCGCCTTGGCGGCGGCGCGACCCGCGGTCCGGCCCGTGAAGAGGCACCCTCCGACGAAGGTGCCTTCGAGCGAGCGGTACCCGTGCATCCCGCCGCCGCCGAAGCCGGCCACCTCGCCGGCCGCGTAGACGCCCGGCAGCGGCGTGCCGTCGGCCCGGAGGACGCGGGAGTCGAGGTCGGTCTGCAGACCGCCGAGTGACTTGCGGGTCAGGATGTTCAGCTTCACCGCGATCAGCGGACCGGCCTTGGGGTCGAGGATCTTGTGCGGCGGCGCGACCCGGATCAGCTTGTCGCCGCGGTAGTTGCGGGCACCGCGCAGCGCCGTCACCTGCAGGTCCTTGGTGAAGGTGTTGTCCAGTTCGCGGTCGCGGGCCAGGATCTGGCGTTCCAGTTCGGAGTACTCGATCAGGTCCGAGCCGGTCACCTCGTTCATCCCGCGGACCAGGTCGGACAGGTTGGTGCGGACGACGAAGTCGGCGCCCTTGTCCATGAACGCCTGCACCGGCACGGTCGCGCCGCCCTTGGCCCGGCCGAGGACACCTCTGATGTCCTTGCCGGTCAGGTCGGGGTTCTGCTCCTGCCCCGACAGCGCGAACTCCTTCTCGATGATCTTCTGGGTCAGCACGAACCAGCTGTAGTCGTAGCCGGTCCGCATGATGTGCTCGAGCGTGCCCAGGGTGTCGAAACCGGGGAACAGCGGCACCGGCAGCCGCTTGCCGGTGGCGTCGAACCAGAGCGAGGACGGCCCGGGCAGGATCCGGATCCCGTGCATCGGCCAGATCGGGTCCCAGTTCCGGATGCCCTCGGTGTAGTGCCACATCCGGTCGCGGTTCACGTACCGGCCGCCGGCCGCCTCGGTGATCCCGAGCATCCGGCCGTCCACGTGCGCCGGTACGCCGGAGATCATCTCCTTCGGCGGCTTGCCCATCCGCTCCGGCCACGACGAGCGGACCAGGTCGTGGTTGCCGCCGATGCCGCCCGACGTCACGATCACCGCCTGCGCGGTCAGCGCGAAGTCCGCCACCTCGGTCCGCGAACTGGTGACGCCACGCGCGACGTCGCTCGGCTCGAGCACCTTGCCGCTGACGCCGTCGACGACCCCGCCGGTCACGGTCAGCTCGTCGACGCGGTGCCGGAAGCGGAACTCCACCAGGCCCTTCGCGACGGCCTCGCGAACCCGGCGCTCGAAGGGCGCGACCAGCCCGGGTCCGGTGCCCCAGGTGATGTGGAAGCGGGGGACGGAGTTGCCGTGGCCGTCGGCGTTGTAGCCACCGCGCTCGGCCCAGCCGACGACCGGGAAGAACCGGACGCCCTGGGCGTGCAGCCACGAACGCTTCTCGCCCGCGGCGAAGTCGACGTACGCCTCGGCCCACTGCCGGGCCCACTGGTCCTCGTCGTCCAGCCGGTCGAAACCGGCGGAGCCGAGCCAGTCCTGGAAGGCGAGATCGCGGGAGTCCTTGATGCCCATCCGGCGCTGCTCGGGCGAGTCCACGAACATCAGGCCGCCGAACGACCAGAACGCCTGCCCACCGAGCGAGGCCTCCGGCTCCTGGTCGAGCAGCAACACCTTCTTGCCCGCGTCGGCCAGCTCGGCGGTGGCCGCCAGCCCGGCCAGTCCGGCTCCCACCACGATCACGTCTGCATCCATTGGTGCCCATCCCCTCGCGTCGGTCGTCCATGTATAGCCGACTGGCTGGTAACCCCGAACCGCGCTGGACGTAATTGCGCAAAATTGCAAGAATTTACTGAGTGACGACCCTTTTCGCGCAAGACCTCGTCCTGCCCACCGCCGATCTCGGGGCGGAGAACCCGCTGCCGCCGCTGCGCTCGCTGCAGGAGCTGCACCAGATCGACAACCTCGCCGAGCTCTCGCCGGAGATGCGCGAGAGCGTCGGCTACGGCCGGCTCGGCAGCACTCTGCCGTGTCTCGATCAGGACGGCTACGGCCGCGAGTTGGTCGAGCGCGCGTTGCCCTCGCTGGTTCTGGAGAACAGTCACCTCCGGGCGACGATCCTGCCGAGCCTGGGCGGCCGGCTCTACTCGCTGGTGCACAAGGCGAGCGGTCAGGAGTTGCTGTACCGCAACCCGGTACTGCAGCCGGCCAATCTCGCGCTGCGCAACGCCTGGTTCGCGGGCGGCGTCGAGTGGAACCTCGGCAGCACGGGGCACTGGACCGGTACCTGCGCGCCGATGCACGCGGCTCGCGTCGAGGGCCCGGACGGTACGCCGGTACTGCGCCTGTGGGAGCTGGAGCGCACCCGCAACCTGGTCGTCCAGCTGGACTTCTGGCTACCCGAGGACTCCGGCCAGCTGTATGTCGGGGCACGGATCCAGAATCCGTCGAGCGAGACGGTTCCGGCGTACTGGTGGTCGAACATCGCGGTCGAGCAGTCCCCGGGGACGCGGGTGCTCGCCCCGGCGGACCAGGCCTGGCGGTTCGGCTACGGCAATCGGCTCGACCTGGTCGGCGTACCGGAGTACGAGGGGAGTGACCTGACCTACCCGATGCGGCACCAGCGCGCGGTCGACTTCTTCTTCGAACTGCGGCCGGACGAGCGGCCGTGGATCGCCTCGGTCGATGCTGAAGGCAACGGCTTGGCGCAGGCCTCGACGGATCGGCTGCGCGGGCGGAAGCTCTTCGTGTGGGGCGAGGCCGAAGGTGGGCGGCGCTGGCAGGAGTGGCTCGCGCCGGGGTTGCAGGGCCACGGGTACGCCGAGATCCAGGCCGGCCTGGCGCGAACCCAGATGGAACACCTGAAGTTGCCTGCCGCAACTGACTGGCAGTGGCTGGAAGCCTATGGGCGCGTCTCGGTCGATCCTGAGGTCGCGCATGCGGAGGACTGGAAGGCGGCGCGCACCGCGACGAGCGCAGTACTGGAACCGGTGCTGGCGTCGTTGGCCACCAGGGAAGCGGATTGGCTGACCGTCATCGACGCCGAGCCGGTCGAGCTTCTTGCTCAAGGGTCCGGGTGGGGCGCGCTGGAGTTGCGGCGTACGGGGTGGACAGTCTCTGCCGGTACGCCGTTCGCCGGCACCACGATGACCGAGCGCGAGCGTGCCTGGTTGCCGGTGCTGGAAGGACGAATGCCGGAGCCGGAGTCAGCAGAGGCAGCGCCGGACGGCACGTTGGTCGGCTGGAAGGACCTGCTCGAAGCCGTCGAGGACGACAACTGGCTGATCTGGTACCACCGCGGCGTCGCCCGCTGGTACGCCGACGACGAAGCGGGTGCGATCGAAGCGTGGCAGCAGTCGCTGGAGCGCCGGCCGACCGTCTGGGCCAGCCGCAATCTCGCTGTCTCCTCGGACGACAGCAAGCTGTGGGAACTGGCGATCAGGCAGACGCGGGGCGACCTGCTAGCGCTGTCGGTGGAGGCGCTCGACTGGGCCGTGGAGAAGCGCGACGACCGGCTTGCCGCCGAGATCTACGAGAAGGCCTCGGCGACAGTGCGATCGCAGCCGCGGATCAAGCTGGCCTGGGTCAAGCACCTGCTGCAGACCGGCGACGCGGCCGGCGCGCAGGCCTTGCTGGACGAGGGAATCGAGCTTGCCGGGCTGCGCGAGGGCGGGAACCCGTTGGCGGAGTACTGGCAGTGGGCGCAGCGTGAACTGGGAACGTCACGGCCGGTGCCGTCGCGGTATCAGTTCGGCATGGCGGGCGACAGCTGAAACACAATTGTCCTTACGTGGGAACCGACTGGACTCAGCCGCCGTCCCACCGTTGTGCGGGAAGCCCCGCGCAGCCAGTTTCGACAAACGACCGCGTCGCCAGCGGGCGGCGCGTCGGGGGTGAGTGCCATGTTGACTATCGTTGTATTCGGTGGTTTAGGCCTGGTGCTGCTGGTCACGGCATGCATCGTGGCAGACATCGTTGCGGGCGTCCGGCGCCGCAGCGACGGGATCGAGAAGACAGCCGGACGAGTGACGCGGGTGCGGGGACCGGTCCGCGGACAGCTCGAAAGTGGTGCGACGGCGGAATGCCTGGAGATCACCGTCGAGTACTACACGCGGCACGGTGAGGGCCCGTTCCAGGTCCAGCGGATGATTCCGCTGGCCTCGGCGAGCACCTACGCCAAGAACGACCGGGTGATCGTCAGCTACGACATCCGGGCGCCCCGCCGGGCCCGGATCGCGGGCAAGGTCAGCCACTGGCCGCAGATCGGGCCGCGGTCACCGGCGCCGCAGCCACAACCCCAGCGGTAGGTCCCTACTTCCCAGCCGGTACGACGCCGGCGCGCAGTACCTCCCTCGCTCGACGGCGGGGGACTTCTGATTTGACGATGTGTGTTGCTCGAGCCAGCGCCTCCGGCTCGAGCAACAGGTGTTTCCGGGCCGTCACTCAGGCAGGTGGTTCGGCCGGCAGGTGTGACTCGAGCAGGTGATGCAGGGCCGGCCGGCCCTGAGCCAGCACGTACTCCGCGTCCGCGGCGGGCAGCCGATCCGCCAGATGGGCCAGCGCCTCGCCCATCGCGATCGTCAGCGTGACCGTCATCCGGAACTCGTGGCTGTCCTTCGCCCCGAACCGCAGCGCCAGCAGCTCCGCGAACTCGCCCGCGTGCTGGTCGTCGAACTCGCCCGGGGTCGCCTCCAGGTCGGGATCGCCCAGACCGCTCAGCACCACCGCGCGGAAGCCCGGGTCGGTGGTGTGCATCTCGCGGAAGGTGTCCAGCGTGACGTCGACGGCTTCGCGCCAGTCCGCCACCACGGCCAGCCGCTCGCGCACCGTCTCGGTGTAGCGGTTCTGGTTGCGGCGCTCGATCGCCTGGATCAGGGTTCGCTTATCGGGGAAGTAGCGGTACACGCTGCCGACCGCGATCTGGGCGCGACGGGCGATGCTGCTGGTCGAGGCGGCGTCGTAGCCGCGCTCGACCACCTCGGCGCAGGCCGCGTCCAGGATGCGCTCGACCTGGCGGTTGGCCCGGTCCTGGGTCGGCGTCCGGCGCAGCGGGTACGCCGTACCGGCGTCCGCTCCCGGCTCCTCGCCGGCGGATGTGGTGACCATGTGTTCATTGTGCCTCCATCCGGCGACAACGTTGCCAACTCCACCGCTTCGGCAGCACACGGTTTCCTGTCAGCTTGCGGTCAGCCGGATGACACCGGTCCGGGCAAGAATCGCGGCAGCCCGATCCGTCCGCTTCACCGAAAGTGGGAGAACACATGCAGCTCAGCAGAAAACTGGTCGCGGGACTCGCGTCCGTGGCGGTCGCCGGTGGCGGTCTCGCCGGCAGCGCCGCGCTGCCCGGCGACGCGGCGGCGAAGACCTCCGGTGGCGCGGTGAGGATGAACCAGCTCCAGCAGATCGGATCGCACAACTCCTACCACCGTGAACTGAGCCCGAACGAGCAGAAGGCGCAGCAGCAGCTGAACCCGGGCTCCGTCGATCTCTGGTACTCCCACGCCTCGATCCCGCAGCAACTGACGGACCAGAACGTCCGGACCCTGGAGCTCGACCTGTTCCCGGATCCGGCCGGTGGGCTCTACACCTACCCGCTGATCCGTAAGCTGACCGGCCAGGGGCCGCTCACCGACCCGGCGCTCGCACAGCCCGGGATCAAGGTGATGCACGTCGCCGACTTCGACTACAACACCAACTGCCGGACCTTCGTGCTGTGCCTGCGGCAGGTCAAGGCCTGGAGCGATCAGCACCCGGACGCGGCACCGATCACGATCAACCTGGAGCTGAAGCAGTCCGATCCGCAGGTCGTCGCGGCCGGCGGCGTCAAGGCGCCACCGTGGGATCTGGCCAACCTGAACAGCGTGGACGCCGAGATCCGCTCGGTCTTCGGCGAGGACGACCTGCTGTCGCCCGACGACGTCCGCAAGCCGGGCCTGACCCTGGAGCAGTCGGTGCTGACGAAGGGCTGGCCGACGCTCAAGCAGGCTCGCGGCAAGGTGCTGTTCTACTTCGACAACGGCGGGCCGGGCCAGGTGCGCGACCTGTACCGCGAGGGCAAGCCGAACCTCGAAGGCCGTGCCGTCTTCACTCGCGGTCCCGAGGGCGAGGCGGACGCCGCGATCACCCAGGTGAACGACCCGCGGGGAGCCAACCAGGCCGAGATCCGGCGGCTGGTCAAGAAGGGCTACCTGGTCCGGACCCGCTCCGACGAGCCGCTCTCGACGATCCGGGCGAACGAGACCAGCCGGGTCGGCGTCGCGCTGGCCAGCGGAGCGCAGTACGTGACGACGGACTTCCCGGTCGCCGGGATGGCCTCGCGGTACGACAGTGACTTCGTCGCGGATCTGCCTGGGCCGTTCGCCGTACGATTCAATCCCGTCTCGGGGCCGTTGGGGCAGCGAGGGGCAGTCGCGGAGAGGTGATCCCATGTCGGAGCACGTGGTCGACGTCCGGTGGAGCCGTGGTGAGCACGAGTTCACCTACCAGAGCTACAACCGTGACCACGAGTGGCGTTTCGACGGCGGAGTGACGGTGCCCGGGTCGGCCAACCCGGCGTACCTGGGGACGGACTCCGGCACGGTTGACCCGGAGGAGGCCTTCGTGGCGGCGCTGTCGTCGTGCCACATGCTCACCTTCCTCGCGATCGCGGCGAAGAAACGGCTGGTGGTCGACTCGTACGTCGATCACGCGGTCGGGGTGATGGCCAAGAACGAGGCCGGCCGGACGGCGATCACGAAGGTGACGCTGCACCCGGTGATCACGTTCGCGGGCGAGACACCCGACCAGGCGGTGCTGGACCGGTTGCACCATTTGTCGCATCAGGAGTGCTTCATCGCGAACTCGGTGACCACCGAAGTGGTGGTGGGGTAGGAAAAGAAAGAACCACCCGGGCCGGCCTGAGCCTCGCGCAATCGGCGTCAGGATGACCAGCGGGTGGTTCTTTTCGGGTGCTCGCTGTGGCTGAGCACCCGGTGACGGGGCAGGCGACGCGCTCGCACAAGGGCGCCTCTTGCGTCGTGCGACGTCCGTGCGATCTACCTCGGTGGGGAAGATCGTCCGGGGGCGCCGCCTGCCCGTCCGTCCGGTTCGCGCCTTACTGCTCGGCGGCGGCGTCGCTCCGGTCGTCGGTGGGGACCACTGAGGCGGCCGTGGCGGCCGTCTTGTCGCTGCGGTCATCGCGGCGCAGCTGAACCTGCTCGCTGGCGATGACTGTCATCAGTCGGTGGATCGTCATGCTGGTGAGACGCACCAGGTCACCAGGTATGACGGAGATTTCCAGAAACTTTTTTGGTGTGAGCGGTGACACACTGTCAGCTTCTGATTGTCGGTGGTCCTGTCTAGCGTTGCCGGCGTGAGTATCCGGCAGCGTCTCTATCCAAGGCCCGACCAAGCCGTCGGGCTCAGGAAACATGTGGATGACGCTCGTTTCGTATTCAACCTCGGCCTCGAACAGCGTTCTTTCTGGCGGCGGGAAAAACACGATCGCGGCTCCCATCCCGAGCACGGGAGTCTGGACGCCGTACGCATCACCAAA
This sequence comes from Kribbella sp. CA-293567, assembly GCF_027627575.1. Taxonomy (NCBI): domain Bacteria; kingdom Bacillati; phylum Actinomycetota; class Actinomycetes; order Propionibacteriales; family Kribbellaceae; genus Kribbella; species Kribbella sp. CA-293567. The sequence goes on along the minus strand of NZ_CP114065.1, from coordinate 7,003,254 downwards.
GCAACACAGATGCGCGAGCTGACACGGCTTCGAGTTGAGCTACCGTGGCTTCGCGCAGGCTCGTCATCAGTGCAGCAGGCAGCATTACGGGACCTTGACCAGGCGTTCGCGAACTTCTACGCAGGGCGGGCCAGATATCCGGTGTTCAAGCGCCGGGATGACCGAGTCGGTGGGTTTGTGGTGCGGGATTTTGCTGTCCGTCGACTGAATCGAAGGTGGGGCACGGTCACCGTGCCAAAGGTCGGCCGGGTGCGGTTCAGGCTCAGTCGAAGCTGGGCAGAGATCACGCAGGGCACTTCGGCCCGCATCACCCTTCGTCATGGCCGCTGGCATGTCGCGCTTACCACTCCCCCCGCGGCGAAGGTCTTGTCCGGGTCGGAGTCGACGGCAGGGATCGATCGGGGCGTGAGAAACACTCTCGCCACCAGCGACGGCCGGATGTTCCAGGCTCCTGCGCTCACTGCCGTCGAGCGAGCGCGGCTCCTGCTCCTGGAGCGGCGGTTGACGCGGCAGACCAAGCATGTACTTCGCCGGAAGAATGGTGGCTCACGTCGCCGTCAGGCCACGCTGGACCAGATGGCGGTACTGCGGAGAAGGCTGGCGAACCGGCGTACCGACTGGATCGAGCAGACCACCACACGTCTTGCTTCCGGCTATGCCTTGATCGCGGTCGAGGACCTCCGGGTCAGGAACATGGTTCGGCGGCCGGCCACGAAGCCTGATCCCGACCAGCCAGGGGCGTTCCTGCCCAACGGATCCAGAGCTAAATCCGGATTGAATCGGTCGATTCTCGCGTCGCTGTGGGGAAGGTTCCAGACCAGACTCGAGGACAAGATGGGTTCGGCTCGCGTGGTGCGGGTGAACCCGACGAACACCAGTCGGACTTGCGCGGCCTGTGGGCACTGCGCACCCGGAAACCGCGAGAGCCAAGCGGTCTTCGAGTGCGAAGCCTGT